>CAZSOQ010000125.1:0-15242 GCA_964608495.1 uncultured Armatimonadia bacterium
CGTCCGTGGCGGTGCCGATGCGGATCGGGTCCGGGTAGGAGTAGGTCCACTGGGACAGCACGTCCACGGCTCCCCCGCTGCCGTAGGTGCTGGCGACACGCACGGCTGGGTCGTGGAAGGTCCACAGGTCCGCCCGCCCGGTGGACCTGAGCCCCTCGTGGAGGGCGGTGTTCAGCCCGTTCCAGCCGTCCCCCTGCTTCCAGTACCAGCGGTAGTAGACGTAGAGGGGATCGTCGTCGGCGATGACCCTGTCCGCCGGAAAGTCCGCCAGGTCCGCGTACCTCACGCCGGCCTTGCCGCTCACCTGCTCAGGGATGTCGAAGCCGGCCGCCTCGCGGAAGGCGGCCCGGTCGTGGTCGTGGAAGCAGACGTTGGCCCCGTCCCGCACCTCGGTGTGGAGCAGGGCACAGTCGAAGGCCGGGTAGTCGCCGTAGGTCTGTACGACCGACGCGCCCACGTTGTAGCAGAAGTCGCGCAGCTCGGGGAATAGGCCACAGATGTCGGACTTGCCCTCGTAGGGCTTGCCGTCGCGGCCGACCCGCAGGAGCTCCTGCTTGCCCCGCGCCCAGGAGCCGGGCGAGAGGGTGGCGCAGACCGACACGCCCTGGGCCAGGGCCTCGTCGAGCACCCGCTTCCTGGCGGCAACGGCCTCGGGTGTGTCGGCCTCCGTGGGCTGCCCGGCGTCCCAGACCTTCGCGAAGTTCGCGCCCAGCCCCAGGAAGTGAGTGAACCCGATGCGCTTGAGGCGCTGCATCTCGTCGCTCACGGCCTGGCCTGACAGCCCGCCCCACATCAGCACCGGCATCCGGTGCGGCAGGGGACGCGCCACGATCACGATGGGCACGGAGGTCTGCGTCGAGTACGAGTCCTCGCCGGGCAGGTCCAGGCGGGCCTGCACCTCGTACTCGCCGGGCCGCAGGCTCGTGTCGAGCGCGTAGTCCAGCAGGTGTTGCGCGCCGGGCGCGAGGGCCGGGATCTGGAACTCCCTTTCTCCCCTTCCGCTCAGGGAGATCCGGGCCACGACGCCCTCGGCCGGCTCGCGCAGGAAGTTCGTGACCGTGAACCGCAGCGGCGCGGGCTTCTCCATGCGCACGAAGGCCGTGCGCTCGCGCACCAGGTCCAGGCCCAGGCGGCGGAACTCCAGGGCGCCCTCGCAGAGCCGGACCTGGTCGAGGTAGCCCGGGAAGCCGTGGTAGTAGCTCCCGATCCTGTCGCCGATGGACAAGGGATGCTTGCCGGGGCTGAGGGCCCTGCGCGCCGGGTACTCGCCGCCGCCGAGCTCCCCCCCGTTCAGGAAGAAGGTGCCCTTGCCCGCACCGTCGTAGACGAAAACAAGGTGGTACCACCTGCCGGGCTCGAAGGCCGCCGGCGCCGAGGTGTAGGTCTCGGAACCGTCACCGAAGCCCAGGCTCGCCTGCAGGCGGCGTCGGCCCTGGCCGTCGGCCCGGCCCAGGATGATCTGGTAGTCGTCGTCGGACACGTATCTCTTGTCCGCGAGGAACGACTCGGGATAGCCCTCCAGCTCGGGCTTGGGACAGAGCCACATCTCGATGCTGAAGGCGCCCTTCGGTGTGAGCGAAGGTGAGTTGGGCGTCACCGCGGCGTGGGGCTTGTCCTCGTCGGGCCAGCCGCGGGCGGATTCCAGACACGAGCCGAAGCGCCCCTCGGGACCGAAGGCCCCGCCCTTGAGCGTCAGGTCATGCCCCTTGCCGGACGAGTCCGTCGTCTCGGCGCCGGGGCTGAACTGCCACAGGGCGAGAACGTGATCGCCGGTCGCGTCCTCGCCCCCATACTCCGTATCCCACGGTTCGCACAGCCCAGGCGCGCCCTCCTGCCCAAGCCCGATCTGGCAGGTCATCAGCATCACACCCAGAGCGAGGGTAAGCAGTCTCAAAGGAATCCCCCTCCTGCGACGGCCCAGCGGCCGGGAGCCTTAGTACCCGGGCACTGGACCGGGGCCGTCCGCCGTCCCGGGCCGCCCGCTCAGCCTCGACTCATTCCGGTAGAGACACACCTCCGCCAGCAGCAGGTGCACGTCCTCGCCGGTTGGCGGCGCGCAGCCACGGCGCGGCCTGACGCGGATGAAGCGGGCGCTGAGGCAGTCGCTGGGCCCCCCATCGGCGGACCCGCCCAGGCACTTCCCCAGGGGCAGGTCGCGGAGGTTCGTCTTCACCTGCTCGCGGTGGCTCACGGTCACGGCCTGCCACGCCTGGCCGTCCCGCGAGACCTCCCAGGTGCCCTCGTCTGCGGAGCCAACGTACCAGACGAGCCGGAAGCTCTGCACCGAGCCCAGGTCCAGCATCCAGTAGCACCCCGGCAGGTGCGCGTCCCAGCACGTCTTCCGGTCGCCGTCCAGCGGCGCCAGAGGGTCCACGCCCGCCTCGGAGCAACCGTCCACCCTCCCCCCGGCGGCCAGAAGGCGCCGCAGGTCCATCTCGTCCGCCTCGGACGGCTTCGGCACACTCGCGCACGCCTTCGCCCCGCTCACCACCGCCGGGACGAGCGCAGCGGCCTGGCCTTCGCTCTGCGCGAGAGCCCGCGGGTCGTCCCCGGCACACCTGAGGAGTGACTGCCCCAGCTTCACGAGGCCCCGGCCCGTCTCCCAGGCCACCGACCTGCCCACCTCCGCCCAGCGCAGGCCCGCGACCACGCCGCTCGCCCAGACCAGGACGAGCAGAAGGAGCACAACGGCCGTCCTTCGCACCCAGTGCACCATCGCGCCGGCAGCCTTCGACCCGCCCGGCGCCTGACCTGCCGCCCGGGGCGAGCGGTGCTGCCCCCGGCCGGCGGCCTGGGCTTCCGCCTCCCGCCTTACCTGCCCTCGACCGCGAAGAGCCTCGTCTCGCCGGCGCGCATCGGGAAGCGGTGGCTCGTGGCCGCTGGGCCCAGCGATTCGCCGCTGACCAGGTCCCGCAACCGTCCCGGCCCCGGCAGGACCAGTTCCTTGTCGCCCTCCGCGGTGGCGTGGATGGACAGGAAGCCCGGCGAGGCGCTGATGACATCGTTCGTGTTGCAGTAGACGTGAGCGCCCGCGGCTCTGGCCAGCTCCCGCAGCACCTCGGCGCTCACCTGCAGGCCGCCACAGAAGGCCGAGCTCCAGCCGTCGAGCTGCTTCATCGCCAGGGCGACGTGTTCCGTGCCCGCATAGCGGCCCAGGACCACCACACCGGGCTGGCCGCCGTGGACCGCGAACAGCGGCCTCGGTTTGGCTGCCGGGCCGAAGACCTGGTCGGCCGGCAAGCCGGACAGGAAGCCGGGCAGATCGCCGACCATCTGTACCTGGGCCGTGACGTCGCCCTCTACCTCCTCGACACCGAACCCGATCAGGTCCGACACGTTCTCGGCCGACGCGTCCTCTCGGATGAACCCCGGCGCATACAGCCACAGGGCTGTCCTGCCGTCGCGCCCGATGCCGCGACGCAGCCGCTCACGCTGCTCCCCGGTCACGCGATAGCAATTGAGGAAGACGAGCAGGCGCACGCTGTCGGGCACGCGCCCCTCGCACAGGTCGCTCATCAGGTACAGGCCCACGGGACACCCGCAGGTGTTGAACAGGCGGCGCATGTAGGTGACGGACTCGCGGGTGATCTCGCTGCTGTGGCGCAGGTAGAAGAAGCTGTCCTCGTCGGTGACGATCGCCACCTGCGGCCGGTAGGGCGCGCGCGTCGGGTGGTCGCGGTAGATGTCCCGCAGCTTACCGAAGGTGGCGAAGATCTCGGGATCGGCCATCCATCCCGTGCCGAAATCCATCCACCAGGTGGCCGAGCGCCGCTCGAGGATGTGCCCGAGGTTGCGCTGGTAGACGCCGAGCGTCTGGAACATGCTGTCCGTGCGACCAAAGCCGGCGTCCGGCGGCGCCAGGTGCGTGCGGGCGTCGTCCTCGTTGAGCCACAGCTTGCCGTGAAGCTGGACCGAGTCCGCGGGCGACATGAAGGGTCCCACGCCGCCCGACTGCCGGTCGAAGTACGAGATGGGCGAGCACAGGATGTCCACGTCGGGGCAGTCCAGAGCGCGTCGCAGGCGCAGGTGACCGCTGACCTGCCCGCCATAGTGGAAGCCCGCCACGTCGTACAGGTAGCCGTAGAAAAAGACCGTCAGCTTGCGGCCCTCGGTCTCCTCCTTGATCGCGCGGGCGGTCTCCTCCAGGTACTCGCACAGGCACACCTGGGCGTACTCCGCGAAGTCTATGAGGAATCGCTGGGCCGCCGGGTCGCGGAAGGCGCCCAGCTTCCCGTCCAGCCGCTCCTCCAGGCTCGGCAGCCGAAGCGTCTCGAAGGTCACCTCGGGCTGCCGCCAGGCCTCGCGCAGCACCTCAACGGTGCGGTACTTGCCCCTCGCCCACTCCGCGAAGCCCTCGCGGAAGGGCTCCTCGAAGCAGGGCATCGGCGGCGCCCAGGTCCAGTCGTAGAACCACTCCCCGGCGCTCTGGCAGCCGACGTGGTAGCCCAGCATGTGGTCGCCGTACTTCTCCTCGCAGTAGCGCACATATAGCCGCACGGCCTCGAGGGCGTCACGCCGCCACTGACGGGACGCCGGCGAGACCATGCGGTGCGGCCCGTCGTTGTAGACCATCATCTGGTCGGCATGCTCGTCCTTCCACCACTGCGGCGCGTCGTTGTGCAGCCGCGGGATGATGAGCGCCTCGGGGTCCACGCTCAGGATATGCTCGATCTGGGCGTCCAGCACCGAGTAGTCCGGCGGTTCGCCATCCCGCGGCCACGGCAGCGGCGTCGGCACCGTTCCGATATGCAGCCCCTGCTCCGCTCCCAGCCTCAGGATCCGGTCCGAGGCCTCCGTCTCGCCTCCATACACCGTCCATGGCGGTGCCTGATGGATGGCCTGGATCTCGACGACGCGCTCGTCCGACGCCCGCAGCCACACGCTGAAGCTATACTGCTTGCCCGTCTCGATGCCCAGTGGAGCGCTGTAGATGTGGATCTCGTAGATGGCCTGGCCCGGGCTCTTCACGTCCACGCGCAGGCAGGACTTGCCGCTGCGGGGCGCCGTGGTCTCCAGCGCGAAGGCGGCGTCGGCCCCCGCTGAGCTGTTGAGGAAGTAGGTCCACGATGCCGGGAGCTCGTCGCCCTCGAAATCGCCGCCCGCCAGCAGATTCCCCGACAGCGGCTCCTCGAGCGTGCCCTCGACCAGCACCGCGTCGTCCACATACCAGCTTCCCACCGGGCTGACGTTCCGCACCTGGACGGCGACCCGGTCATCGTCCTGCGGCGCGCGGAAGGTGAACCCGAACTCCCGCCACTCGGGCGTCACCGCGCAGCGCATCGCCTGCCCCACCCCACCGGCGGTGTGGAAGAGGATGAAGGGGGCCATGGGCTTGCCGTCCACCAGCAGCGTAGGAACCCCGTCAAGGGACTGAACGCGCGCCTCCAGGCCGTGGGCCAGGGCAACGCAACCGAACAGGCAGGCTATCGCGACCAGGCAGGTCATGCCGGACATCGTGAGCCCCCCTTGCGGGCCGGCAGAAGCCACAGGCCCGGCCCGCACGCCGAACCCTTCGTGCTGTATACGAGAACACCTTGCCCGGGAGCGCCCGGCTGTGGGGACGGCACCTGCACGCGGCCGGGCCTCGGTGCCGCGGCCGCTGCCCAAGCAGGGCCGGCTCCAGCCGCGACGGGAAGGCCGTGCCGGCCACGTCACGGGCAGGAAGTGCCGGCCCGAGCTTGAACCAGCTAGCCATACCCGACGACGCGCCCGAGGCGATCCTGGTCCCGGGGCCAGGCTGGGGGAGTCGCCGTCGGGCCAGCCGGATCCGGGAGGTGTCGGGCATGTCGCGAATGTCGCGTCGGGAGTTCCTGGCAACGGTGGGAGCCGCCGGAGCGGGGCTGCTGGCCGGCCGGACGCTGGCGGCCCAGGAGGCGCCCGCGGCCGACAACGTGCTGATCCTGATGACGGACCAGCAGACGGCCTCGGCCCTCCACGCGGCGGGCAACGGCCTGATCCGCACGCCCAACCTGGACAGGCTCGCGCGCGAGGGCGTGCGCTTCACCAACGCCTGCTGCCCCACGCCCTTCTGCTCGCCCACGCGGGCGTCCATGGTCACGGGCCGCTACCCCCACCGGCACGGACTCGAGCGCAACGTCGAGGGCCGGGAAAGCTACGTGGACGATACCTGGCAGACCACGGAGGGCCTGCTGTACCAGGCCGGTTTCACCACCGAGCATCGCGGCAAGTGGCACCTCGGCCCGCGCTCCGACGTCTCCTACTACGCGGCCTACGGCGACCGCGAGGGCCAGGACTGGAACCAGCGCGCCAAGCTCGTGAGGGGCCGGTGGCCCCAGCCGCCCGAGGAGCCGGGCGCGCAGGCCTGGGGAGCGCCGGTGACCATACCCCCAAGGGTGCAGGAGGCGCACAGGAAGTACCTGGAGTGGGAGAAGCGGTCGCCGCAGGACATATCCATCATCGGGCGGTGGTGGATCGAGCCGGCCGACACCATGCCCAGCGTCCTCGCCGATCAGGTGTGCGAGATGCTGGGGAAGTACCGCGACCGGCGCTTCATGATCACCTGGTCAGTGGACCCACCGCACGCTTTCTGGATCGCCCCTGAGCCCTACTACAGCATGTACCGGCCCGAGGACATGCCCCTGCCCGACAACCTGGACGTGCTCCTCGAGTATTGCCGGCCGGCCGTGGGCGCCTACCTCGGGCAGCTACTGGGCCCCGACGGCCTGCGCGAGTATGTGCGCTGCTACTACGCCATGGTGACGCTGGTGGACTGGTGCGTGGGGCGGATCCTGGACAAGCTCGACCAGCTTGGCCTGGCGCAGCGCACCCTCGTGCTCTTCACTTCGGACCACGGCGACATGCAGGGCAACCACGGCGTCTGCGGCAAGTCCATCCCCGCCTTCTACGAGCAGATCCTGCGTGTGCCCCTGCTCCTGCGCCTGCCGGGCCGTGTCCCGGCCGGGAAGGTGCTCCAGTACCAGGCCAACCACGTGGACTACATGCCGACCATCCTGGACTACGTGGGGCACGCGATCCCGACGGACATTGACGGGCGCTCGCTGCGCCCGCTGATCGAGGGCCGCGAGGAGGACGGCGTCGGCCTCGCCTTCGGCGACAGGACCGGCAAGAGCTGGTTCTCACGCATGGTCTGCGACGGCGAGTGGAAGTACGTCTACTGGAGCGTGGCCAAGTACGGCGAGCTGTTCAACCTGCGCGACGACCCGCACGAGAACCAGAACCTGTTCGGCGACGCGCGCTACCGCCCGCAGAGGGAGCGCCTGCACGGGCTCCTGCGGGACTGGATGGCGCGCACGCACGATCCGAAGCTGGAGCAGATGCCGGCGGAGCCCCCCGAATGACGACGCCCGGCTCCCAGCGCCGGCAGCCAAGGAGGCCGCAAGTGTACCGAACCCTACCAGCCGTCACGGCGCTCATCGCCTCTGTCTTGCTCGCCGCGGCGCAGGGCGAGCCCTCCTTCGAGGGCCGCACCATGGCCGAGTGGATCGCGCTCATGAACGCCACGCCCGCCAGCCACCAGGCCGTCTATGCCCTCGGCGAAATCGGCGAGCCCGCCCTGCCGACCCTCATCCAGGCCATGCGCTCCCACCCCGACGGAGCCATCCGCTTCCTCTCCCAGATCGCGCTGGCCAAGATCGGACGGCCCGCCCTGCCCGAGCTGGACAAGGTGATGCAGGACGGCGATGTGGGCGCCCGGATCCAGGCCGTCCTCGCCTTCGAGAAGATCCTCGGCCGCGAGGGCATCCCCCGGCTCGAGCAGGCCACTCACGACCAATCCGCCAAAGTCCGCGCTCGGGCCTACGGCGCGCTCATCCGGATCGGCGAGCCCGTCGAGAAGCACCTGCCGCCGATGATCGAGCTACTGCGAACCGGCGACGAGGGCGAGCGATGGATCACCGCGGAGTCGCTGGGCTGGTGCGGCGAGCTGGCGGCCGGGGCGGCCGAGGCCCTCGGCGCCGCGCTGGATGACCCGTCCCCGGGCGTGTCCGACCGCGCGCTCGGGGCTCTGATCTCTATCGGGACGGAGGAAGCCATGAGGTACGTGTACGGGCAGATGGCGAAGGTCCTGCAGGGCGCGGAGGCGACCGTGCCCGAGCGCCTGGAGGCGGCGCTCCGGCTCGGTCGTGCTGGCGAGGCGGCCAGGGGTGCGCTGCCCATGCTGCGGGACGTCGCGGCGGACCGCGACCAGGACATCCTGGTGCGCGGCTACGCGGCCTGGGCGGCCGAGGCGATCGCGCCCCGGCCCGAGGACGAGCCCGGCCGCATCTTCCACGTTGCTCAGAAATCCCCCAACGCCTTCGACGCCAATCCGGGCACGTCCGAGCGCCCCTGGAAGACGATCCAGCGGGCCGCGGAGACGCTGCGCCCTGGCGACACGGTGGTCATCCACGAAGGCGTGTACCGCGAGGAGGTGCGCCCCTTCCTGGGCGGGACGAGCTACGACCGGATGGTCACCTACCGGACGGCCGAGGGCGAGCGCCCCGTCCTCAAGGGCTCGGACCTGTGGCAGCCGGAGTGGAAGAGCGAGGGGGACAGGCTGTGGTCGGCTCCCTACCAGCGCCACGCCTGGGACGAGCCGGAGAAGTGGCCCAGCCCCGAGAAGGGCGCCATGCACCGGGCCGAGCAGGTCTTCGTGGACGGCAAGCTGCTCGTGCACGTTGACACGATGCGGGAGCTCAGCGAGACGCCCGGGACGATGTTCACCGACGATGAGGCCGGGCGCCTGTGGGTCCACTTCAGGGACGACCGGGCCCCGGCCGAGCACGTCATCGAGCGCTCGGTGCGCCAGCAGGTGTTCGCGCCGGCCGTTCGCGGGCTGGGCTACCTCCGCGTGCAGGGGCTGGCCATGCTGCACGCCGCGGCGCCCGAGTCCAACGGCGCGGACTGGCGTGTCATCGGCCACCGGGCGATGTTGAGCGTCCGCGCCGGCCATCACTGGATCATCGAGGACAACGTCATCGAGTGGGGCAACGCGCAGGGCATGGATGTGGGCGGCGAGGGCTTCAGCCAGGACTTGGCCCAGCAGCCCCGGGTCACCGACGAGCCGGCGGGGTGGCACCAGGTGAGGCGCAACAGCGTCAACTACCACGGCGTCGCCGGGATCGTGGGCTGGAACAGCGGCGAGAACCACCTGCTGCTGGAGAACAACGAGACCAACTACAACTGCCAGAAGGGCAACTTCTACCAGTACGAGGCCGCGGGGGTGAAGCTGCACAACGCCCGGGACTGCCTGATCCGCCGGCACCGGTCCCACGAGAACGAGGCCTTCGGGATCTGGCTCGACTACAACTGCGAGGGCAACCGGATAACCCAGTGCCTTCTGACCGAGAACAGGGGCGCGGGGGTCTTCTTCGAAGTCAGCGCGGGCCCGCTGCTCGTGGACACCAATGTCATCCTGGGGACCCGCGACGCGCCCAGGGGAGACTGGGGCGAGGGCATCTACTCCCACGACGGCAACCGGGCCACCTACATCAACAACTTCATCCAGGGCTGCACGGGCTACGGCGTCCGCTTGCGCAATCTGTTCAGCCGCGTCGCCAACGGCAAGCCCACCACCACGAGCCACAATCGCGTGGTCAGCAACTTCCTCCTCGACAACGGGCGCGGCGCCGTGAGTCTCAACCCGGAGGTGCCGAAGGCCGAGGACAACCAGAGCGACCACAACCTTCTGTGGCAGGGCGGCCGGCCGATCTCCCTGCGCCTGGAGGACGCCGGCTCGGGCGTGAAGTGGGAGGCCACCGACATCGGCCGCGTGCTGGGGCGATCCGGGGGAGGCGACGTCACGGCCGACCTGAGCCTGTGGCAGGACGCCGTGGGCAGGGACCGTCACAGCCTCCCGGTGCCCACCGGCGCGCTCTTCGCCGGACTCGGGGCCACCGGGATCCTCGACAAGCTCCGGGCCCTCTGGCCTGAGCAGGCCCCCGGCCTGGATGAGGGCTACGGCGAAGTGGAGCCGCGCCCGGCCGAGGAGCTGGTTGCGGCCCTGGCGCCCGAGCTGGCGGACGCCAGACTCGTCAGGACGGTATGGTATGCACCCGACGGGGGCGT
Organism: uncultured Armatimonadia bacterium; assembly: GCA_964608495.1. GTDB lineage: Bacteria > Armatimonadota > Zipacnadia > Zipacnadales > FEN-943 > JAKORR01. The sequence goes on from CAZSOQ010000125.1 coordinate 10,027, forward strand.
GCAGCTCTGGACGCGCGACAATCGTCTTCTGGGCCTGGTCTGGGAGGGACGCTCCGGGCCCCTCAGCCTCGACTTCACGGAGCACGTGCTGTTGGACGAGCCTTCGCAGCCGCCTGAGGAGGAGGCGACGGTGGCCGCCGGCGATGAGGTGCGGCTTCCGGTGCCCGACGGGGCGAAGGTCCTGGTCGCAGGGCTCGACGCGGAGGTCCGGGGCCAAGAGCTGGTGGTCTCCGCGCCCGCCAATGCTCCTCCCGGCGAGTACGCCGTCGTCCTGGTGACGGACACGCAGTGGTGGCGCCTCCCGGTGCAGGTCGAGGAGCCCTTCGCCGTCCGACGCATCGCCTCGGCGCTGGCTGGCGGCGCCGCCGTGACCGTCGAGGTGGAGAACCGGCTTTCGCGCGCCGAACAGGCCACCTTCAGCCTCCAGATCGGCCAGGCCGAGGTGACGCACACAGAGGAGCTGGGCGCGCGGACCACGGCGACGGTGCGCCTCCCCGTCCAGGTCGAGGGTGCGGGGCGGGCGACGGTGAAGGTCGAGATGGCCGGTCGAACCGTCACGTGCGAGGCGCCGGTGAGCTTCGCCGTGGCGTCGCGAGCGGCCGACTGGTCCTCCGCCCCCCGCTACCGCATGGACGACTTCCCGGGCGGGGCCTTCCCCGAGGGCGCCGAGGCCTTTGTCCTCTACCAGGGGGGGCTGAGCGCACGGTGGGCGGCCCGGTACGACAGCAAGGCACTGTACCTGCGCGTGGAGGTGGACGACGACCAGCACGTCCAGGACCAGAAGCCCGAGGAGCTATGGAAGCAGGACTCCGTGCAGCTCCTGCTGAGGGCCGCCCCCGGGGCCGCTCCGCTCGAGATGGACCTGGCGAGACCGACCCAGGGCGGCGCCGCGGTGGTCTACCGCAGGCTCTCGCCGGACGAAGAGCGTTACCCTGTGGGTGTCGCGCAGGACGTGAAGGCCGACGTGAACCGCGAGGGCAGGCTCACCACCTACGAGGTGACGATCCCCTGGGAGATGCTGGGGCTCGAGCAGGCGCCGGAGCCGGGGACGGGGCCGGCCTTCAGCGTGCTGGTCAACGACGACGATGGCAAGGGCCGCTATGGCCTGCAGTGGTTCTTCGGCATCCACACCCACCGCGGCCAGGAGGAGCGCATGGGCGTACTGTGGATCCAGTAGCCGCGGCTTCGCCCCCAGCGCTCCCGCCTCGAGCCCACCAGACCAGTAGCTGAGAGGGCGGCAGCCCGCGCCCAGGGGACGCCCCCAGGTCTCCTCGGCCCGAGCCCGTCGCCCTTCGCCGGGAGGCATCACCTACCCATGCCGGTGCTGTCGGCTTTGCTGCTCGCGCTGCTCTCGGCGGCCTCGACTCCCGCGGACGGCTTCGCCACCGTACGGGTGCCCGCGGGCCAGGCTGCCGTCGTCACCCTCTCCCTCAGCCCCGCCACAGCGAAGCTGCTGGGCGACACGGCCTCCGTCTGGCTCGTGGGCCCAACGGGCGTCCGCGAGGTGCCTTCCCAGTACGACGCGCCCGACGACGGTCCCACCCACCTCTGCTGGCTGCGCGACGACCCCGCGACCGATGAGACCTACCGCATCCGCGCGGATGCCCCCTCGCCGGGCCTCGAGCCGCCCCACAGGGTCACCGTCCAGCGCGAGAGCGATGCCCTTGTCGTGGACACCGGCGCCCTGCGCCTTCGCCATCCCCTGACCGCGGGTGGCCTGCCCTCGTCCTTCAGCCTCCCATCGCTCCCCGCTCCCGTGGCCCTCTCCTGGTCGGACCGCCTCTACCACTTCGGCCTTGGCGGCTTCAACCTGACCGGCGACCCCTCGCCCGAGGTCCAGGTACGCACCGCCGGCCCGCTGCGCGCCGAGGTCCAGGTATCCGCCCGCTACCTTGCCGGCGACGCGCCCGCGCCCGGCCGGCCCCACGCCGTCTACACCTTCGCCTACACCGCCGCCTCGCCCGTGGTGGAGCTCAGCGTCCACGTCCTCAGCCCCGCCGACCAGGTCTGGCACGAGCTACACATCGCGCAGCTCTGTGGCCTTCCCTTCCAGCGCTTCCACGCCGGCGAGGGCTGTGAGCCGATGCCGCTGACCGGCCGCGACTACCCCGTCTCGAACCCGTCCGTCCTCATCGGCACCGGCCCCACGGCGACCGTCGGCCTCATCCAGGACCCGACGGCCAATCGCTCCCCCGACGATTTCCTCGCCTTCTGGGACCCGGCCCTGCCCAGCGACCGGGAGGCGCGCGAGGGCATCGTGCGCACCTACGTCCGTGGGCCCTGGCTTGGCGCCTGGCGCGGCGAGTACACCCACGACCTCTCGATCGTCTTCGGCCCCCCGAACCTGCCCGCCGCCGAGGCCCGCCGGCTCGTCCGAGCCGTGCTGTCGCCGACGGAGCTGAGCGTCTCAACGCCCGCCCTCGAGCAGGCCCTGGCATCGGTCGAGGACGCTGTGGCCTCCGCCAAGCCGCCCGGGCCCGACGCCGGCACCTCGGGAGCGCGCCGCGACGCGACGAGCCCCGCCGCCTGGTGGTGGAAGGCCTATCTCGGCGGCATCGCCGCGCGCGGGTCCGGCCGCGCTCGCCGGATGGCCTCCAGGGGATGCCTCGTCGAGGCCGAGGAGGCGGCCCGAAGCACTGCCGAGCGCCTGGCACGCCTTGCCCGTCAGGCCCCGCGGGTGCAGGAGTCCTCAGACGCGGCCGCCTGGGCCGCCCGGTCTTCCGGCCTTCTCGTGCTCGGCTCCTCGCGGTGCGCCACGGCGATTGACCTGCGCCGCCCGCCGGCCATCGCCAGCCTCGTCGCCCGCCACGGCACTCAGGACCTCGCCTCCGCCGAGCGCCGCGTGCCCGTGCTGCGCGTGAAGCTCCGCCGCGTCGACGGCTCGGACTTCGAGACCGCCACCCGCGACCTACGCCTCGAATCAGTCACCGCCAGCATCTCCGACGAAGGCGTCACCGGCGAGATCGCCCTCAGGGGTCTGCCCGAGCCGGGCATCACTCTTCGGGCCACGGTCGCCTACCACATCGCCCGCGACGGCGACGCGACGGCCTGGCGGGCATCGGCCACGGCCGATGGCGCCACGCTGCTCTGGCTCCGGTTCCCCGACGTCGCCGTGGCGCCCGTCGGCGGCCCCGAGGCCCTCGGCCAACAGGTGGTGATCACGCCACGCGCCCTGGGCACCAACCTCATCCCCCGCCCGGCCGAGAGCTTCTCTCTGGCCGAGAGGCAGCCCTTCGGCGACATGTGACAGCCCGAGACCATGATGTACCCCAACCTGTCGCTGCCCCTGCAGATGACCTGCACCTACCGCGCCCGCTACGCGCCCACCGGACCGCCGCGCCTCACGGCTGCCGGATCGCCCGACACGCCCGACCTGCTCTACTTCGCCACCGAGGACCCCCTGTGCTACTACAAGGCCTTCCAGTACGTCAGCATCCAGGACGACGAGCTCGGCCCCGGCCTGCGCGGCGCCTTCATCCACGTCCCGGAGGCGGCAGCATCGTGCCACTCCTACTCGACGCCCTACGCCACCGTCCTGGCGCCCCTGCGCGGCGACTGGTTCGACGCCGCCATGAGGTACCGCGCCTGGGCCGTCCGACAGCCCTGGTGCTCGCGCGGCCCTCTGCGCACCCGGGCCGACCAGCCCGACTGGATCAAGGCCGTCCCCGTCTGGTACCTGGCGTCGGACCTGGGCGACGAGCACGTGAAGGCCCTATCGGACAACGCCGACTTCCTGGGCCTCCCCATCGCCGCCCACTGGTATGACTGGCATCACAACCCCTTCGACTCGCGCGTGCCCGACTACTTCCCCCCGAGGCGCGGCGACGGGCAGTTCCACCGCGACATCGCCGAGTGGCGCCGCCGCGGCATCTTCCCCGTCCCCTATATCCAGGGCCTCGGCTGGGACCTGCTCGGTGAGAGCTACGCCGCGGAGGGGGCTGCCGCCGGCGTGTGCCTGGCCGAGGACGGCACGCCACCTTACACCGTCTACTGCAAGGGCACGCCCGACGAGTGCCACATGGCCAGCATGTGCCTGGCGTCGTCCTTCTGGCAGGACAAGCTGGCCGCGATCGTGGGCAAGCTTGCCGACTACGGTGTCGCCGGCGTGTACCTCGACAGCATCGGTTGCGGGGCTCAGGCGTGCTACGCGCCCGACCACGGCCATCCCCCCGGCCCCGGCGGCCACTACTGGTCCGACGCCGTCCGCGAGCTGCTGGCCCGACTGCACCGGATCGAAGACCCCGACGGCGAGCGCCTGGTCTTCACCACCGAGGGCTTCACCGAGTGCGGCCTCGACAGCTTCGATGCCTACCTGCCGCACCTCCACCATCCCCGCCCCGACGAGCCCTGTGTCTACGACGCCGTCTACCACGACTACACCAGCTTCCACGGCTGCTTCACCGGCTGGCGCTACGCGCCCGACGGCACCCTTTCCCGCGCGGCCGCGACCTGCTTCGCCCTCGGCCGGCCGCTCGGCTGGTTCTACCACGGCTTCCACAACGACGCGTATCTGACGCCCGAGGCCCGGCCCGAGATGGACTTCCTGCGTGAGCTGGCCCACGCGCGGGTCGCCCTCGCCGACTTCCTGGCCCTGGGCGCCATGCTGCCGCCGCCGTCGGTGATCGAGGAAGGCGACGACCCCCGCGGGTCGGTGCTAGCCTCCGCGTGGCGCGCGGGCGATGAGGTGCTGGTCGTCGCGGTCAACCATGCCGACGAGGCCGTCAGCTTCCGCGTCGGTCTCGAGCGCCTCGGGCCCGGGGCAACCCTCGAGCCCTTCTGGCCGCGGGACGATCCGCAGCCGGGCGTTCTCTCCACAGGTGGCCTGTCGGGCGCCCTCCGTCTCGGGCCCCGCGCCCTCCGCGCCTGGCGGGGACCGGCGAGGGCCGCACGCTGACCCGGCGAACCAACAGCGACCGGCGAGCCACGGGGGGACCAGCAATGACCATCCGCGAGTACCTGTGCCGAGAGGCCCGGAGGATCACCGACCGGGCCCTGTCCGACTTCACCGACGCCGAGACCTGGCGGCGGCTCCTTCCCGAGAAGCGGGCGCAGTACATGGCGATGATGGGCCTGGAGGACCTGCCGCCGCGCGAGGACCGGCCGCCCACGAACCCCATGGTCACCGGCGTCCTCGAGCGCGACGGCTACCGGGTCGAGAAGCTGTACTACGAGGCCCTGCCGAAGCTCTACGTGGCGGCCAATCTCTACGTGCCCGC
>CAZSOQ010000126.1:0-15094 GCA_964608495.1 uncultured Armatimonadia bacterium
GGGCGCCGTTGGTCTGCCGCGGCACAACCCACCGGCGCCCTCACGACGCTGGCTTCACCGCCGTCGTCCCGTCCGAGCGCACGACCAGCACGTGGGTCACCACTGTGCGCGTGCGGCGCAGCTTATCGGGCTCGAAGGGGTCCAGGTCATACTCCGTCTCGTACTTGTACGGCATCGCGGCGACCACCGGCGGCTGCTCCCCCGGCACTGCCAGCGTAGGGCCCGGGGCGGGCTCCGCCTGCTCCTGGGCCAGGACGACAACGGCGGCCACTACTGCCACGGCCGCCAGGGCCGCTAACCATGGGGATACCGAGCGCATAGCGGTTCCTCCTGATGGGCGAGCTCCGTGACTAGGACACACGGCAATCCGTCGAGTTCCCGCGCACCAGGGCCATGGCGTCAGGAAGCCGGGGGATAGCATCCCCTGGGGCACGACACGCCGGGAAGTGGTCGCGCCCACAACCGCAGTGGTACCGGGACACTCCCGGTGGCCGCCCGCAGGCTCAGGGCAGCCTGGACAGAAGCTCGACGAGATCGGACACCGCCGTGTGGGGGTCGTCGCCCGCCTCCAAAGCCCCCACCAGCCTCTCGGTCATGGTGCAGAAGGCGAGGAGCGTGGCCACACGCTTCGTGGCCGACAACACCGCGCTCAACTGCGGCAAGATCTCCTCGCAAGGCCGCGCCTCCTCGATCATCCGCTGCAGTCCACGCACCTGACCTTCGACGCGCTTGAGGCGGTCCACCAGGGCCTGTCTCTGGGTCTGCGACTTCGAGAGTGGGTCACTCATGAGGGCGCCACCTTTCGCTTCTGCTTATCCTCTCGGCCCTGGGCCGTGTGGCCACAGCAAGTATAGCCAAAGACCCGTCCCAGGCCAAGTTTCGCCCGTCCGGGCGGGGTCGGCCCTGCTGCCCGGCCTCAGTCTGCCCGGGCAAGTACTACAGCCTCACCGCTCCGCAGCCTCACGCTGCGGGTCGCCTCGCCGAGGCCGCCGTCCATGTGTAACGGCCGCCAGGCCGTGTCGAGCGCGAAGTCCCTCGCCGTCTCGTCGCCGTAGCCCGCCACGGGCGGCCTGACGAGCACCAGGCCACTGGTGAAGTCCCGCGCCAGCACGCGCCAGGGCAGGTACGTACCCTCGTGAAGTGCCAGATCGTCAAACCAGGCGGTCCCCACCGCGCCGTAGACCCTGAAGTTGATCCGTCCCTCGGTGTCCTGGGCCGTCGTGAAGGCCAGGGCGTAGCGCCGCCAGGGCGTCGTTCCCACCACCGTTATCATGCCCAGCCCTTGCGCCCCGTCGAACTCATACGGGTACACCTGGGCCCCCGGCTCGCCCTCGATGCCCTCGGTCCTGACCCAGGCGCTCAGCGTGTACGTTGTGTTTGGCTTGAGGGTTACGGGCAGGCGGTTGATGTTGTTGATGCTGGCGCTGGTGCTCGAGATCCGGGCTGCTCGCCGGCCGCCGTGGACCACGTCGGTCACGAACTCCACGGGCTCCTGGGTCGCCCACCCGACGGGCCCCCTGTCCTCCCCTTCCCTATAGTACTCAAAACCGCCGTTTTGAAGCAAGTTGACCGCAAGACCTGATTCCACCTCACCTTCGTAGAGAACCCTGGGCGCTGACTTGGGCGTGCCTATGTCGGCCTCTATTCCGCCAAACCACTTGTCCTCCGCCCTTCCGTAGGGATGCTGTCCCACCGCAAAGTACGTGCTTTCGCCGCACGCCAGGTAGTAGCAGCCCAGCCCGTAGATCCGGTCGCGCTCCCTGTCCACATCCACCCTCACCCCGAACTCGCTCTCCTCCGGGTCATACACGGGGTTGTACTGCAACAGCTGTACCTTTCCCCGAGCGTCCAGCTCCCGCGCCTCGTTGATGCGCTGCTCGGCCTGTCCGAGCTGCTGGCCCAGGCTGAGCCAGTTCTCGCGCAGCATCCCGTCTATCACGAAGGGCGTGGCTAGCCACCCGTTCGCCAGCCAGGGCGTATCGGGCATGCGCGCCTTCACGGCGGCCATCAGCCGCTGCATGTCCCGCCGCCACGCCCCGTCGCTCGTCGGCCCGGGGTACTCCAGGATCTCGCTCCCCCAGCGCGAGGGCACCCGCGCCGGCGTCGTATCGGTATACAGGGCGTCGTAGCCCTCCACCTGCCGCGGTAGGTACACCTCGGCCATGAAGGCCTGGTACTCCGGGTGCCCCACCATCATCACGTAGTCGGCCCGGGGCGGCGGCCAGTAGTAGATGGGAACGCGGGCCTCCGACGGCCGCCGCGCTGTGGCCCCGGGGTTGACCAGCCCCGCCGCCTCCTCGTCGTCAACCACGCCGTCGCCGTTGCGGTCGTTCCTCGGGTCCCATCCCGGCACCACGCGGGTCTCGACCGGGCGGTCCGCGCGCTCGGCCCCCACGTGCAGCGTGACCTTCGTGTCCATCGAGTAGTGCAGGAACAAGTCCTCCAGTACACCCTCAGTCGTCAGACCCCGCGCCACACACCACTCCGCCAGCAGATCCGCCTTCGACGACGGCACCACGCACGTCGCGATCAGCGAGTAGTTAACGGTGATGATCTGCGGGTTGAACTCCTTGGCCTTGGCCACATAGGTCAGGTCGTAGCGGCTGGCGATCAGCTCGGGCCGCGAGCCGAAGTTGAGGAACGTCCGGATGTGAGGCAGCCGCCGTGGCAGTACCCGCCGCTCGTACCTCATGCGCGCGGGCTCACTGCGCCGGACCTCACCGTCGGGACGCCGCACCTCTACCAGCCACCACCAATCCGTGCCCTCGGGCAGAGCCCGGCCGGCGTACTCGGCGATGTTCAGGTCCGTCTCGCGTTCCTCGCTGTCCCACAGGTCGGCCTTCCCCGGCGACAGCAGGTCGGGCTTCGTCGCCACGAGTACGCGGTACGCCGCCTGTTCGCCCGCCGGCCAGTAGAACTCGGGGCACGGGTCCTGCACCGTGCCTCCCTCGCCACGCCATTCGCACAGCAGGACCTGCGTCGCGGCTCCCACGGTCGCGGCGACCAGCAGTGCCGCCGCCATCACTCTGGGCCTCATCGCGGTTCCCATGTCCTCTTCCTTGGCCGTCGGCACCGGGCGGCGCCCGCCCGTCGGACGGCTCTCCTCCTTCGCTACCTGACGCGCCGCGTCTGCTCGGCTTCGCTGTCCGCGGCGGCCACCAGCCGCAGCACCTCCGCCCTCTGCTCATCGCTGAGCGGGCAGAGGTTAGGCGCGCTCTCCAGCAGCCGCACGGCCTTGGCCCGCGCGTTGTCGAGCATGGTGCGTGGCTCCTGCATCCACGCCGCCGCCACGCGCCTGTCCATCAGCTCCGAGATGAAAAGCTCCTCGCGGTAGTGGGCCGCCGTATGCGGCTCCTGCAGGTAGTACGCCCCGCGCGGGGCCACCTCCGCGATGACCTCCTCCGCCAGCGTCTCCTCGCTCACCTCAGACCCGCGCAGCAGGCGGTCGAAGTGCTGCATCATCTCCAGGTCGAGCATGAGCTGCACCGTGCTGCCGATGTCCGCGAAGGCCAGCACCGCCATCGAGCCGAAGTCCCGCACGCCCCCGAGCACGGCCCACGTCGTGTCCAGCGACTTCTCCATCATGGCCTGCACGCCCGGGGTTTTGGCCGCCGTCGTCGGGCCTCCGACGGCCGTGTAGCGGCCCCCGAAGATGTACGCGCCCATCTGCGCGGCCCCCAGCCGCAGGAGCTGCACGTCCGGCCCGGTCTGCGTGTGGATGCCCATCTTCATGTCGAAGGTCAGCGGCCCCGCGCAGTAGCCGCACAGCCGGTCGTCCACCGCGAGGGTGACCGCGTTGCACCCCAGCACCTCGGCGGTGATCTGGACCAGCGCCCCCGCAAGGGTGGCGGGCGTGGCCACGCCGGCCACGGGCATCGTCGAGATTTGCAGCGGCTGCCCGAGCAGCTCGCGCGCCCTCATGCCCAGGCGGATATTCTCCCCCGTGATCATGAAGGGCGAGTTGTACCACACCTTGGCGGCGAAGACGGGCGCCTGGCGCACCTTCTCCACGCTCCCGTCCACGACCGCCTGCAGCTCGATGAAGTACGGCAGGCTGCTCTCGGAGTAGACGGACACCCGGTGGGGGCGCGCGGCGTTGAGCAGGATCGTGGCGAAGGCGTGCACATCCGCCGACGCGGCGGGAACGTCCTGCGGGATGAAGGTCGGGTGGTAGCGCGGCAGGCCCAGGGCGTCCACGACGCGCGAGAAGTCCGCCAGGTCCTGCTCGGTGGCGGGCCGCAGCTTGTCGGTGTAGGGATCGTGGCACCACAGCGCCTGGCCCGAGGGACCATAGGTCAGGGTCGAGGGGAAGTCCGGCTCGCCCGCGGCAACGGGCCCCCTGGCGGCCCCGATGCGCGCCAGCACCGCGTCGCGAGCGGCCTGGGTGAACCAGACGCGCTCGCCCTCGATGCGGCAGCCGAGGGCGGCCAGGGCGTCGTAGAAGTCCGGCGTGCCTTGGGCGCGTAGCGGCACCCGGGCCCACACCCTGAGCGCGGCCTGCAGGATCCGCTCGCACTCGTCCTCGCTGAGGACCTCAGGCACACGGCAGCGCAGCTTCACGAGCCGCTCCCTCCCTGGGGTAGTTCAGGGGGCGGGCGCAGGCTCCCGCCGCCTGCCCTCCGGGCAGGAAGGGCGCGCCAGCACGCACACTGACCCGCCCGGCAGGGAACGCCGCGCCGAGGACACTTGCGCAGGCAGGCGGGCTGTCAACCCGGGCCCGCGGGTATCAGTACACTCCCACCCGAGGCGGCAGGAGAGGCCGGAAGAGCTTGGGGTAGCCCGGGTAGCGCTCCCAGTAGGGGACAGTCCACTCGTTCGCCCCGTCCAGCAGATACAGGCGACCCATGTTCGCGGCGTTCCAGGCTTCCTTGCCGGCGTTCTCCGGCACGGCCTCCAGGCCCATCTCCTCGCCGTGGTCCCGCAGGTCCTGGATCGTCAGGTCCTCGCGGATGATCGTGACCGCCTCGACGGCGTCGGGAGCCCGCAGGCCGATGAGCCGCAGGTCGTGCATCCTGAAAGGCTTGGGCATGTTGACGCGGAAGAGGAATTTCTTGCGCTCGTGGCGGTTGTCGCCGCGCTCGGTCAGCGGACCGTCGTAGAGGGCATACAGGGGCATCAGCCGCGCCAGCTTGTCCCTGCAGGCGGGCAGTTCGGGATGAGGAGGCACCGCGCGCAGGTCCACGCACAGCAGCACCTGCCCGCAGCCGCCCTGCTCGCCCCAGACCTTGAGGCGCAGCTCGCCCTCGATGATGCCGCCGAGCTGGTCCACCCGCAGCTCTGCCCCGGTCCACGAGAACCGGATCGGGGCATCATCGCTCCGCCCGGCAAACTGCATCACCCGGGGCTCGTAGCTGTTGGTGATGCCCCAGGCCAAGCTCGCCGCCACAACCGCCGCCAGGAGTAGACCCACCTGCCGGTGAAGCTTCATCGCTGCTTCCTCCCTCGCTGTCGAGCTGGACGACCGCGACCCTCTGGCGGAGCTGCCGCCCCGCCGCGTCCCCGGGCTTGACGGTCCTTGCTGCGACCAGCCCTCGATCCTCGCCTCTAGTTTATCGGCCACAGGGCCGGAATTGTCAACTCACTCGTCGCCCCGGCCCTGACTGCCGCGCGCCACCACAGCCCCGCTTCCTGCGAGGTCATTGCGGCGACGCCACGGTCACTATCGCCTCGAGCGACCCCGTCCGCCCCGTGAAAGCCTGGGCGTGGATCTCGTACCGTAGCGGGATGTCGGCGCCCATGAAGATGCGCGGCGTGGAGATGACCAGCGAGAACCCGCCCGTCTCATCGGTGAAGTGGCGATGGCCCGGCACCTTCTTCTTGAGCTCCCCCGTCGCGGCGTCGTAAACGGCGGTCCAGACCACCATGAGCTGGCCCGGCTGGGCGCGACCGACCACCGTGGTGCTGGGCCCCACCGTGTCGCCGTTGCGCGGGCTGGTGATGACCGGGGCGCCGGTGAAGCTGGACGCCGCCCCCGTCGCGGCCCCGGTCAGCGCGGCCTCAACCTGGCTCGCGTCGGCCGCCGCGTAGTAGTTGCCCCCGCCGATGGCCGCCACCGACTGCAGGTAGGAGATGGCGTCGTTGTCGCCCTCCACGTCCAGGCCCACCGCGTTGATCTGGATCGGCATCGGGTTCTGCGCTACGGCCTGCTGCGCCTCGGCCAGCGCCGACTCCACCGTCTCGTTGTCGTCGCACAGGTCCACTCTCGCCCACGCCCCCGCCCCCAGACCGACGGCCGCGCAGACTGCTATCGCCAGTACCACGTAAGGCCTCATCTACTCTCGCCCTCCGTTCCCCGACCGGGTCGAGGTCCTGCCGGCGCTCTTCGCCTCTCCGCGGCCCCTTCCGCTCACTGCCCCGCCGCCGCCGGCGTCACCGTGCGGGTCAGGGTGCGCAGCCCGGCCATGGCCTCCGGCTGCGTCACCGAGTGGCGCTCATCGCAGTTGTCCTGCCCGTCGCAGAGGATGATCAGACGGCCCATCGCGCCGTGCGCCCGCTGGCTGACGTAGCTGATCGCCTTGTACATGGAGAAGGTCAGAGGCGTGTCGCCGCCGGTGCTGAGCTGGTTCGCGGCGGCGACCACGGCCTGCGCGTCCTGCGTGAACCCGATCTCCTCCCACACGTTGCAGGACCCGAAGCCGAGCACCGCCCACTCCGTCTGTCCATCGTTCGTGCGCTGAACGGACGACGCCACCGCCTGCTTCGCCGCCACGATCTTCTCGCCGTCCATGCTCCCGCTGCAGTCCACCAGGAAGGCTATCGAGAGCTTCACCTGCCCGGGCACCGCGGGCCCGGCGGGCACGGCAGGCCCGCCCGGCGTGCCGGGCTGTGGCGGCCCCTGGCCGCCGGGCTGCTGGCCGCCTGGCTGCGCGGGAGGCTGGGGTTGCTCCGGCGGTTGCGCCGGCTGGGCAGGCTGCGCCGGCTGACTGGGGAGCTGGACGCCGTTCCTCTGGGCCCACTCCTCGATCCCGGCTGTGTCCACACCCCGGTTCTTCAGCTCCTGATACAGCTCGACCACGTAGCCGTTCATCTCGGCCCGGAAGCGGCTGTCATAGACGTAACGCGCCTTGAAGCCCCGCTCGTCATCGAGCGTACTCCACAGCTCGTAATCGTGCCTGCCGTTGACGGCGTCAAAGGCGTCCCGCAGCGCGCCGAGCAGCGGCGTGCTCGTCCTCTGCCACATGCTGAACACGTCGCCCGCCGAGGCCCCGTGGCCCTGGATGGCGTCGTTCAGGCCCGCCAGGCCCGCCAGCAGCCCAGGGTCCGTGTGTCCCTTCACCAGAGCCCTGTCCCGGTAGATCCCCTCGACGGTCGCCGCCGACTGGCCCACCTTCTCCCACTTGTTCTTGTCCGGGTCCCAGACCAGACACCAGCCCGGGTCCTGGCCCACCGGCGCGTAGACATACGGCACGTTCCCCGGCGCATAGGTGTACGTATCGGCCAAGTCCCTGCCGTACTGGGCCAGCAGAGCCTGGTAGAGAGGGCTGTCCGTCCCCCCGTAGGTGCCGGCCCCGAACATGCCCTGATTGCGGTTCTGCTCTATCGCCGCCGCAATCTGGTCCGTCGCGTCCAGAATCCCCATCGTCATCTGCCCGTAGGCCTGGATCGCATCGCTCACCAGCGGTATGGGCACCTTGTCGCCGTACTTCTGCATCAACCAGGCAATCACGTGCAGGGCCTGCGCGCCCTCGCCGCCGCTACGCTTGCTGGCATCCTCGGCGAGCTGCTTGATCTCCCATACCGCCCCGATGGCGTCGTTCACCTTGCCCGCGTGGTCGCTGAAGAGCCTCAGAGGCTTGCTCTGGCTCGCCAGGGCCTCGCGCACTTCCTTGACCTTGCCCAGGGCCTCGCCGAGTTCGTCGCCCCTTAGGTTGTCGCGGGCCCATCCCTCGAGCGACTCCAACTGCTCCCCCGCCTTCTCCAGCTTATCCGCCGTCTGGGAGACGGAATCGGTGATGGCCTGGAACTCGTCCTTCGTCTGCTCCGCGGCCTCTACCCACCATTCGGCGCCGAAGGCGGTGGCGGCCGTGAGCAGTGCCAGGAGAGCAAAGACCGTGGTGATGGCGCGGGGAACGCCGGTGCTAAGTCTCACGGGTCGTCAGCTCCTTTGCGTCTCGCCTGATCTCCTACCCGGTATGGTATATCAGACCCGGTCCTCTCGCCAAACTGGCGTCCCCCCGCCGTCCCCGTCACGCCTGGTCGGCGAACCGGAACGAGTAAACCTTGGCCGCGCGGGCCACGAACCGCAGCCGCACCGGCCTGCCCGACAGGGCCGACAGGTCGCCCCCTGCCCATTCCACTCCCGCCCGCAGATGGTTCCCGCAAAGGACGGCGCAATCCCCGGGCCCGAATCCCTCGATCGGCTCGCCCTCCGGGCCCTCGATGCCCACTCGCACCAGGCCCCCGGCGCTCGCATCGAAGTTGAGCTCCAGCCGCCGGCCCCCGAACACGATGGGCTTAGTCACCAGCTCGCCGCCCTCCCTGCCCGTCTCCCATCCCGCGAACCTGTCCCGCAGCCAGCGAGCGCGGAAGATACGGAAGGTGGCCTGCCCGGGGTAGCACGCGCCGTGGGGCACGCCCGCGCCGCCGTAGTACAGCCACACCTCATCGCCCACTACCGCCTCGCCCGCGTGCATGTACATCTGCTGGCTGTCGGCAGCCTCGGCGTCTCCCAGCCTCAGCAGCGGCTGCCGGGCGAGCCGCTGCCAGCTCACACCATCGCGGCTCGTGGCAAGCTGGATGTCCAGGAAGTCGGGGTCGTGATAGAAGGCGCTGATGAACATCAGGTGGGCGTTCTCGGCCAGGGGGTACCGCCGGGCCGCCGAGTTGTACAGGTCCATATCGGGCGGGTCCTGCTCGTCCGGCGCCAGGATCAGCCTCGGGGCAGGGAAGCGACGGAAGTCGTCGCTCTCCGCCAGGCCGACGCCCCGCTTGCCGTAGTCCTCCCGGCCCAGGAGCCGGCCCTGCTCGTACCGCAGCTTGCCCGTCCAGTACCGCACGTAGAGCAGGTACTTGCGCCGCGCCTCGTCCCAGAAGCAGACGTTCATCGTGTCGGTGTACCACGGCGTTATCTCGTCGGCCACGTGCTCCCAGTCTAGGCCGTCGGGCGACACGGCCCCCGCGATGTGCAGATACGCGGTGTCGCCGATCGGGCCGCCGCCGCCGTAGACCAGCCGGTATTGCTCGTCCGGCGGTGCCGCCGGGTCGCGGAAGACGGTGCCGGCGTGGTAGCCCTTCGGGGCCACGAAGCACACGTTGTTCTTTCGGCTGCCGGCGATCTCGTACAGCCCCAGGTCCGGGCGCACGAAGTGCAGCCCGTCGGTGCTGGCCGCGTACGCCATCCGCCAGACGCCGTCATCGCCCACCGCGTCGTACCACAGCCGCACCACTCCGGCCTCGTGGATGACCGACCCCCACGCCCAGACCCCCTGGGCCTCCCACGGGCGCTCCGGCTCGAGCACCACGCCGTCCTTCTTCCCAGGGGTGGTGCTCAGAGCGAAACCGCGGGACTCGGCGATCAGGTGGTCGTCAAACAGGAGCTGGTTGCCGGTGCCAAGGTCGAGGGCCGTCACGGTCATCACCGCGCAAAGCATACCCACTCGCCGGAGAGAGCGCTACCCGCCCCCCCTAACGACCCTCGGCCTTCCCTCGCCCTAGCTGTCCGGGAGATCGAGGGCGCGTCGCGCCTGGTCCGTCGCCTTCTCCGCGCGCCGGCCGACCTGCTCGGCCACCTTGCTGAGCACCGACCTCATGTCCACCAGCTCAGGCCCCAGCTCCGCCACCAGTCGGCGCGCCTCCCCGGGCTTGAGGATGGCGGCCATCAGTAGCCGACCCTCCTCGCTTTCCCCGTCGGCCAGAGCACCCGACCACTTCTCCGTGAAGCCTGTCAGCATCCCCAGCACATCCACCACGCTCGCGCCGCCCGACTCCGACGCCAGGGTCGAGAGCGTGACCCTGACAGGCTCCGGCATCGCGAAGTAGTCCTCGACGAAACCTACCAGCTTTTCCAGTGACTCCAGGCTCGGTGTTGTCACGGTGTCATCCCTCTGCCTCGCGGGTTGTGCCGACCCGAGCGAACCCTCTTCCGCTCCTGCGCCAACGTCGGCGTCCTCACCGGCGTCCTCGCCGGCTACCTTGCCGCTACCGTGCAGTAGTCCTCGCAGCAGCATGGCTTACGCGCCCGCCTTGTTGACGCGCGCCACCGCCTTCTCCAGACGCGGCAGCAGAACGTGGACGAAGCGCGTCATGGTCTCCACTACCTCCCCCGCAAACTCCGGGTCGTCCACGTCGCAGTTGCGGTAGACCGACAGCTTCACCCAGCTCCGGTACCACGGGTCCTTCACCTGCAGGACTTCGCCAAGCTCCTGCTCGATGCGTTCGCGCTGCGAGAGGATCAGGTTGGCCAGCACCCGGTTCGCGTCTATGTTGTCTTCGGTGAAGCTCAACGAAAGCTCAACGAGGCCCTCCGGGTACCGCCGGACCCGCACGTCGAAGGCTATGGTCTCGTGGCTCGTGGCGAAGACCAGGGCATCCGGGCAGACCGTCATCTGCAGCTCCAGCGGATTCTCGCGGAGCGTGGCCTCCACGCTCTCCAGCAGCGCGCTTCGTCCGGCCTCCAGGGCCTGCTGCTCCGTGCTCACCGCGCTGGCGGGGCTCGCCGCGCTCGCCACGGGCATCGCCACAGCTACAGGCGGCATCGCCCCCCTCTCCCCGGGCTGGGCGTCCACCAGCCACGTGCCCCCGAGGTCGTAGGCCTGGAACCTGACGCAGGCGATGTCTACGCCTCGCTTGACCAGCCACCTTACCGCCGACACGAGCTCCGCCCGGAACTCCCGGGCCAGCAGCACTATCCGAGGGTCCTCGTCAATGTGTGGACCCTCCAGGTGCTTCACCACCAGATTCTGCGCGTCCTCAGGAGCCATCCCCTCCGGGCCGGCCACTGCCCCACCGGCGTAGATCGCCGCCAGATCCTGTAGCCCGGCCCCCGCCAGATTGGCCGCGTACTCGATGCACTTCAGCTCCGTGTTGTCCGCGATCCCGCACCGGAACTCCACTACGTGGACCTTCCCGTCCGTCCGCAGCGCCAGGACGTGCGCACGACTGTCCATCGGCGTGAACGCGTCGTAGCTGTAGTCCAACACCATCACCGGCTCGCCGATCATCTGCGGGGTGCATCTGATCAGCGTGTCCATCTCCGTCTGGCTCAGGCCGCGCTCCAGAGCCCGAAGCGGCGTGCCTGCGTCATCACCTGGCTTGATGAAGTAAAGCATTACACATCCCTCCACTCGCCAGAGACGCTGGCTTGAGGCAATCTGGAGGTATTATACCCCCTGGGGCACGCCGCCCTCACTGCACAAAAGTACAGATATTCCCTCACCATGGTACATTCCTTTCCGCCTCGCCCGTCCCCAGACCACGCCCTCCCGGCCGCCGCGCGACCCCTCGGAGCCCGTCCCCCCGCGCGCCCACCGGCAGGAGGTCGCCCCTTCGGCGCGAACCATCCCGCCCGAGGAGGCACACCATGCGCGTAGCCATCGCTGGACTGAAGGGTCATCAGGGCGTCGCCGTCGCCGGCCTGGCGAAGATCGAGGGTGCCGCCCTCGTCGCCGTGTCCGACGACGCGCCCGGCGCCGCCGAGGCTGCCGGAGGCTGGTCCGTCGCGGCCCCGGACTTCAAGGCCTACCGCGACTGGCGGCGGATGCTTGACGAGCAGGACCTGGACGTGCTGGTCGAGGCCGGGGTGGACAGCGAGCGCGCGGACGTGTTGTGCGCGGCCCTCGACCGGGGCATCCACGTCCTGGCCGAGAAGCCTCTGGCCTACGATCTCGAGGCCCTCGAGCGCGTCAGGTCGGCCCACGCGGCGTCGGGCTCCTGCCTGTCCATGCTGCTCACCATGCGCTACGAGCCGCTCTACCGCACCGTGCGCGCTCAGGTGCAGGAGGGCCGGCTGGGCAGGATCTGCCTGGCCTCCATGCAGAAGTCCTACCGCCTGGGCGACCGGCCCGCCTGGCAGCGCAACCGCGACACCTTCTCGGGGATCATCCCCTTCATCGGCATCCACGCCCTGGACCTCATCGTCTGGACCACCGGCCTCAAGCCCGTGGCGGGGTTCGCCTACCAGGCCAACACGGGCCATCCGGCCATCGGCGACATGGAGGACAACGCCGTGGTGGGCCTGGAGCTGGAGCGTGGCGCGCACGCGTGCCTTCGCCTCGACTACTGCAGGCCCGCCAAGGCGCCCACGCACGGTGACGACCGACTGCGGCTGGCGGGCTCGCAGGGCGTGATCGAGGCCTGGGGCGCGACGCAGCGCGTGACCCTGATGACCAACGACGAGGAGCCTCGGGACCTGACCTTGCCCGAGGCCCCGGACCTGTTCGTGGAGTTCGCGCAGGCCGCGATCGAGGGCCGCCAGGCGCCCATCTCGGCCGCCGAGTGCCTCGACATGAGTGAAGCGGTGCTCAAGCTGCGGCAGGCCGCCCGCGAGCGACGGATCGCCCAGCTCTAGGTAGTTGCGCACATTGGCAGAGAGCGAGTCACGCAGGGGCAAGCGAACTCACCTGTGTCATCCGCGGCCGAGGCCCTGGCACGACCCCGACGTAGTTGCGCGGATAATGGGGTCAGGGGCCCGCGGCCCCTGCGGGGTCTGGGGCAGAGCCCCAGGGTGTTTCCAGTCACAGGGCTCTGCTTGTCCCGGTGCTCGCTCTATGTCATCACGAGGAAGTGCTTAGCTGACGCAGTACGACCGGGCCCGGCTCGCCGCCAGGCGGCCCGGGCGCATTCATTAAGACGGGAGGCGAACCCATGAAGTGGTCGCTGCATCCGGTTATTCTCGGTGGGTCCCTGAGCTTCGAGGACAGGCTGGCGATAGCCCGCGATGCGGGCTATGACGGCATGGATGTGGACATCGGCGCCCTGGCCGCGATGGTCGAGCAGCAGGGGCTCGACGCCGTCCGCGCCACCTTCGACCACTATGGCGTGGCGCCGGCCGGCAGCGGTCTGCCCACCAACTGGCGCGGCTCGGACGAGGACTTCCTCGAGAGCCTCAAGGCCCTGCCGGCTCTGGCCAAGGTCATGGCCGACATCGGCTGCCCGCGCACCTTCACCTACTTCGGGCCCTCGACCGACGGCGATCCCGCCGAGTACCGCCGCTTCCTGGTGGGCCGGTTCAGGGCCATCGGCGAGGTGCTGGCCGACTACGGCGTCAGGATGGGGATCGAGTGGCTGGGACCCCGCCACATCCGGGCCCACGGCACGCCCGTGGTCTGGAAGATGGGGCAGACGCTGGACCTCATCGCCGGCACGGGTCTGGACAACCTGGGCCTGCTCTTCGACGTGTGGCACTGGTTCAACGCCGAGGACACCCTCGACGAGCTCCGGGCGCTGCGGCCCGAGCAGATCGTGCACGGCCACTTCAACGACGCGCCCGACAAGCCCCTCGACGACCAGCTCGACAGCCAGCGCGAGGTGCCCGGCAAGGGGATCATCCCGCTGGTGGACGTCCTGCGCGCCCTCAAGCAGATCGGCTATGCCGACTACCTGGCCGTGGAGATCTTCAACCAGGACCTCACGGCCATGCCGCCGCTCGAATCCGCCAGGCTGGTGAAGCAGGCCTGCGACGCCCTCATGGCGCAGGTCTGAGCGGGCCGGACGTCCCTCAGCCCCGCCCGGCAAGGAGGTCGCGACGATGGCTGACAAGTGCGCGGTGATCTTCGACTGCGGCTCGACGAACGTGACCGTGATCGCGGTGGCGCCCGACGGCCGGATCCTGGCGAGTGCGTCCAGGGCCAATGACACGGCGCCCCAGCCCGACGGCGAGCCCGGATGGCTTATCTGGGACATGGAGGCCCTCTGGGGACGGATCCGCAGAGCCTGCCGCGAGATGCTCGCCGAGCTAGAGGGGTACGAGCCCGTCTCCGTCGCCGTGACCACCTGGGGGGCCGACGGCGCGCCCGTGCGCGCCGACGGCTCCGTCACCTACCCGCCCATCGCCTGGGCCTGCCCGCGCGCCGAGCTCCTCGCCAGGGACTTCGCCTCCCGCATGGACCCCTGGCGCGCCTACCGCGAGACCGGTTACCTCGTGATCCCCTTCAACACGATCCTCAAGATGATCTGGCTGCGCGAGAACCGTCCCGAGGCCCTCGACGACGCCTCCTGCTGGATGATGATGGCCGGTCTGCTCAGTCACCGGCTGTGCGGCGAGAGGTCCATTGACCCGACGGGCGCGGGGACGACCATGGCCGTGGACGCGGGCGCGCGCGGCTGGTCCTCCGAGATGCTGGCCCTGGCGAACCTGACGCCCGATTTCTTCCCGCGCTGGTGCGAGCCGGGCCAGGTCATCGGCGAGCTGTCCTCAGCCGCGGCCGAGGACACGGGCCTGCCGGCTGGGATCTCCGTCGTCGCCGCGGGGCACGATACCCAGTTCGCCGTGGTCGGGGCCTGCGCCCGCGAGGGCGAGGCCATCCTCAGCAGCGGCACCTGGGAGATCCTCATGTTGCGCGACCCCAACTACCGCGCCAACGAGACCGGCTACGAGGAGGGCGTCCTGATCGAGCTGGACGCCCAGCCCGGCCTGTGGAACCCGCAGCTCCTGATGATGGCCTCGGGCGTGCTCGAGTGGCTGCGCGACATGGTCTACCCGGAGCTGGCCGACCGCCCCGACGCCTACGAGGTGATGGTGGGTGAGGCGAGGCAGGTGCCGCCCGGCAGCGACGGCGTGACCGTGCTGCCCAGCTTCGAGCCGAGCACCGGCCCCAACAAGAAGCACGGCACCGCGGGCACGCTGCTCGGCCTGGAGCTGGCCACCACGCGCGGCCATCTGTACCGGGCCGCGCTCGAGGGCCTCAGCTTCCAGTTGCGCCAGGCCGTGGGGGTGCTCCAGGAGACCACCGGCTACGGCATCCAGGCCGTGCGCGTGGTCGGCGGCGGCTCCAAGAATCCGCTGTGGAACCAGATCCGCGCCGATGTCACCGGCCTGCCGGTGGTCATCACGGCCCAGAAGGAGGCCACGGTCGTCGGGGCGGCCGTCTTCGCCTTCGTCGGCGCGGGCGTGTACGGGTCGGTGACCGAGGCGCAGGAGGCGGTGCGGGCCGGCGAG
>CAZSOQ010000127.1:0-14597 GCA_964608495.1 uncultured Armatimonadia bacterium
AGGCCGCCGTGCCCGCCGAGCACCCCCGGGACGCGGGCGCACCGGCCGTGCTCGGCCAACTGGGCCTGCGGTACATCGTGGCCCTGGTCGGCGACGAGCTGCTCATCGTGGATCAGCACCGGGCCGCCGAGCGCGTGCTGCTCGACAGGCTCTCGTCGGTCGAGACGCCGGCGAAGCAGTTCCTCGCCGTGCCCGTGCCGCTCGAGCTGAGCCCCGCGCAGGCCGCCGCCGCCTCGGAGCACGCCGAGCTGCTGGCCGCGATGGGCTTCGATCTCGAGCCCTTCGGCCCGAGCGGCTGGCTGCTACGCTCGGTGCCGGCCGGGATGGAGCACGCGGCGCCCGACCAGGCCGCGGCGGACCTGCTCGAGGAGCTGGCCGAGTGGAAGGCTCCCGCCTCGGCCGAGGCGCGTCACGAACAGGTGCGGGCGATGGTCGCCTGCCACGCCGCGGTCAAGGCCGGCCGGCGTCTGCGACACGATGAGATGCAGCGGCTGGTCGAGGACCTGCTTGCGACGACCAGCCCGTCGGTCTGCCCGCACGGCGATCCGATAATCCTGACTCTGTCCTCGGAGGATCTGGACCGACGACTGGAGCGGCGCCCGCGCGCCTAGTAGCGCCTGCCCGCCCGCGTCGGCGTACCAGCCGGTCCCAGGGAGATAAGGCCCCATGCGTCTTGCCCGACCTCTTGTCCTGTCGGCGCTCCTGTCGCTCGCGGCCGTCGCGGGCGCCGAGGTGCGCGAGATCGCCTTCGACCCGCTCACCACGGCCGACCACTGGCAGCTCGGCGGCAGGCGGATCAACTACATCCTCGGCGAGAGCTCGGTCGTCGCCTCGGGCGAGCAGACCCGCGAGGGCGCGAAGGCGTCCCTCAAGCTCACCTACGATTTCGACGAGCCGCGCCGCGACTACCTGTCCGCCTACCACACCGGGCCGTCGCTGCCCGGCCTCTGCCGCCAGGTGTCCTTCTGGGTCCACGGCAACGCCTGCGGCGGCCGCCTGCGCCTCTCGCTCGAAGACGCCCGCGGGCGCTGGTTCGAGCGCGACGTGGGCGCGGTGGACTGGGAGGGCTGGGAGCAGGTGAGCGTCCCCATCGGCGACGGCGAGGGCTGGCGGGCCCTGCTGCGCATCGGCGAGGACACGCTGCCGATCCTGCAGCCGGTGAACCTGCGGCAGATCGCCCTCTTCCGCGTCGCGGACATGGCCACGCGGGGGGCCGTCTTCCTCCACGACCTGCGCGCCACGACCGACCTCGTGCCCGCCGACCTCGTGCGCGCCCAGCTCACCACGGGCCGGCCCGCCAACCTCTTCGACGCGGGCGAGAAAGCCGCGCTGCTCATCGAGCTCACCAGCGACGCGGAGCAGCCCGTGCAGGGCCAACTGGTCGCCACGATCACCGACTTCTTCGGCACGGAGGTCGAGACCGACCTGGGGACCGTGAGCCTCGAGCCCGGCGCGAAGCTGGCCAAGACTCTCCCGTGCCCCACCGAACGGCTGGGCACCTACGACGTGGCCGTGCGGCTACGGGCGCCCGACCGCGAGCGGCTGTGGTTCGCGCGCTTCGCCGTGACCAAGGGCGCCGAGCCTCGTCCGCCGGACCCCGACGCGCTCTTCGGCTGCATGTTCAACCTGCAGGGCTTCAGTCAGGACCAGTTGCCGCTGGTGATGCGCCTCAACCGCGACGCCGGCCTCCGCTGGGCACGCACCGGCTTCTCCTGGGGTGAGATCAACCCGGCGCCCGACGTGTGGGCGTGGGACGGCCCCCGTCGCGTCGAGGGCCCGGTCGGCCAGGCCCTCGCCGGCAACGCCGCCGGGCTCAGGCTGCCGCACTCCCCTCTGCTCGACTGCCCCGACGCCGTGACCATCGCCTTCTGGGCGCAGGGCACCGAGGCCAACGGCACGTGGCAGACGCCCATCCAGAAGTGGGGGCCGGGCAACCGGCGCAACTACGGCGTCTACTTCCACCTGCGCGACGGCTCCTTCTGCTTCTCCGCCAGCTACGAGAAGCTGCCCGACGTCGGCTGGCGCGATCTCAACTCCGGCTTCTCGGCCTGGGACGGCCGCTGGCACCACTATGCCGCGACCTACGACCGCGAGGCCGGGAAAGTCGTCCTGTACGTGGACGGCGAGATCAAGGCCTCCGTGGACCACGACGGCGGGCGCCTGCGCACCAACGCCGACGATCTGGTGCTTTCCAGCGGCTGCCCGGCGGCTCTGGACGAGATGGTCCTGTACCGGCGGGCGCTCACCCCGGCCGAGGTGGCGGCCCTGGCGGCCAAGACCCCGCCGCCCAGGGACGGCCTCGTGGCCTGGTGGAGCTTCGAGGGCAGCGGGACGGCTCTCGCCGACGGCTCCGGCAACGGGCTTGACGTGCACAGTGCGGAGCCCACGGCGCTGCGGATGACCCGCATCGCTCTCGACGCGGGCGTGAAGACCCTCGGCCTGCTCGGTTTCCCGCCGCGCTGGGCCTCGACGGCCCCCGAGGGCGCCAGCCGCCCGCACGTGTACAAGCCCGACCTGCGGGCCTGGGCCGAATTCGTCGAGCAGACCACGCGCCACTACCGCGACCTCGTGCAGCACTGGGAGATCTGGAACGAGCCCAACATCACCGTCTTCTGGGAGCCCACGCCCGACGCCCGCGAGTTCCTCGACGTCGTCAAGACGGGCTATGAGGCCGCCAAGCGCGGCAACCCGGACTGCACGGTCATCATGCCGGGCCTGGCCGGGCCGGGGCAGGGCGGCCACGGCATGGACTTCCTGGACGAGCTGCTCACACTCGGCGCCGCCCGGTACTGCGACGCCATCTCGATCCACCCCTACCGCCAGACGACGCCCGAGGAGAGCGACCTCGTGGGCGACCTGCGGCACATCGTGGACCTGGCCCGCGACAACGGCGGCGAGCGGCGCCTGTGGTTCACCGAGGACTGCTGGACGACCCAGATACCCGGCGGCTCCACCGAGCGGCGCCAGGCGCTCATGCTCCCCCGCTGCTACGTGCTCTCGCTCGGCTCGGGTCTTATGGAGCGGTTCATCTGGTTCCGCCTGCACGACCCCGGCGTGGACCGCTTCTACAGCGAGCACAACTACGGCATGTGCTACAACGACCTCACGCCCAAGCCGGCCTACCTTGCGCACCGTACGGTCGCGACGCTGCTGGAGAAGGCGCGGCCCGACGGCGAGTGGGACGTGGGGCCGCGGGCGCTGGCGCGCTGCTTCCGCGCGGGCACGGAGCGGGTGGCCGCCGTCTGGTCGCCGCAGGACCGGAGCCCCGTGTCGCTCTTCGTCGGCCGGCCCGAGGCCCGGCTGGTGGACATCATGGGCAACGAGCGCACCGTGCGCACCGAGGACGGCGTGCTCCTCCTCGACGCCGACGAGGCCGTGGTCTTGCTGCGCGATCTGCCCGACGAGGCCGAGGGCCGCGGCACCGTGCTCGCCGGCACGGCCCCTGCGCTCGCCCGCCACGGCCAGGGCCAGCTCACCCTCCACGTGCGCAACCCCTTCCCGCGACCCCAGAGCGCGAACGTCCGGGTCCAGGCCGCGCGCGGGCTCACCCTCGCGCCTGACGCCTTTACGCTGGACGTGCCGGCCAACGGTCAGGCCCAGGCCACGCTGCAGCTCTCTACGGCCGCGGACGCCGAGCCGGGCTGGCACGAGGTGCGGGCCACGGCGCGTCTGGCCGGCAGGGACTTCTCGCAGACGATCCCCGTCGCGCTGCGCTCGGCGCCGCCGGACGCGGGGCCCGTCGGCCACTGGAAGCTGGACGAGGGCCGGGGCACGGCCGTGACCGACAGCTCCGGCAACCGCAACAACGGCACGGTGGAGGCGCCCGAGTGGGTCGAGGGGAAGACGGGCACGGCGCTGCGCTTCGACGGCCGCGACATCGCGGTCATACCCGACGCCCCGTCGCTGAACCTGTGCGACGAGGTGACCCTGGCCTTCTGGATCAAGGTCGAGCGCGACACGGGCACGTGGCAGTTCCCGGTGACCAAGTACTTCCAGGAGAACATCCGCCGCAACTACGGGATCTACCTGCGGCCCGGCCCGCTGGCGCCCGCCTTCTCGGCGTCCTTCGAGCACGGGACGTACCTGCATAACGACGTGGGGACGGCCGTACCCCTGAACGACCGCCAGTGGCACCATCTGGCCGCCAGCTACTCGATGTTCGACCGGCGCGTGAAGGTCTACGTGGACGGCCGGCTCGCGACCGACCAGGCGACGGACATGGGGCCCATGCTGCTGACGACCGACCCGGTGCGGTTCGGCTCCGGGACCGTCGGGGTCCTCGACGAGATCGTCGTGTGGCCGAGGGCGCTAGCGCCGGAGGAGATAGCCGACCTGGCGCGCTGAGGCGGGGCACCCTCCGCCGAACGCTCGTTCAGGCCCAGCGCCGCGCCGCCGAGGCCTCGCGCCCCCGGGGCCTCACGGCGCCTGGGCCGTGCCTCGGCCCAGACCCGGCACCGAGGCCAGCCGCCGGGCCAGCGCCTCCGCGCCGCCCGTCCCCAGTGTCAGGGCCAGCTCCGTCGCGAAGCTCTCCGCGGGGCCCAGCTCCAGCTCCAGATACGTGTGCGATGTCCCGTCGCTGCCCATCGCGCCGAGGCGCCAGGTCGCCGGGTCGGCCGCCAGGCACAGGAAGTGGCCCTCGTCCTCCACGACGAGTACCCCTGCCTGCGTGAGCTCCCTGCAGTCGTCCGCCCAGGGCTCCGGCGCCGCCTCAAGAAAGCCGGGGTAGCCCCAGCCGTTCCACAGCCACAGCCGCCCCGACCTGGTCTGATCCGACAGGTTGGTCACGCGCAGCGTCACCCGCAGCCACTGCTCGCCCCGCTTTACGGTCAGCTCGCGCTCGATGCGGCAGGTATCCGACTCGACCGTGGTGGTCACCGTTGCCGTGTCGGCGTCGGGCTGCGTCAGCCGGATCCCCGAGGTGGTCGTCCAGGGGTCGAACCACCCGATGATCCGCGTCCGCAGCAGCCCCAGCGCGTGGTTCCCAGTGGCGGCGTTCTGCGGGTTGTCCGTGAAGCTCACCTCGTCCAGGTTCACCGCCACCCCGTTCTGCCCGATCGTCCACTCGTCCGTGCTCACGCTCACGCAGCTCCCGTCCCCGGCCAGCACGATCCGGTAGGGCGGAACCTCGACGACCCGGTCGTCCCTGTGCCGGATCGCCCTGCGCGCTTCGGCCCACAGCACCAGCGCGTCGTACACGGCCCGCGCGAACTCCTCGCCCTCCGCCCGACCGGCGTCGGTCCGCAGACGCCCGGCCTCCTCGCGCACGGCCGCCAGCCGCTGCCCCGCCAGGACCTCGTCCACGCCGGCCTCGCGCGCGTCCCGCTCGACGGCATCGGCCACGTGGCCCAGGCCCGAGGCGGCGGCCGCCGCGTCGCCCGCCCGCAGGTGCACGTAGACCTCGTCCGCCAGTGCGTTCACGCCCGCCACGGCCACCAGGTCATCCGCCGAGACCGGCTGGTAGGGCCACAGAGCGTAGCCCTCGGTGCCCGCGCGCAGGCAATCGAAGCAGGTCGCGATGAGCTCCTCCGGCGGCTGGTCCACCCAGAAGCCGGTGTCCACGCACACGACGTTGCGCGCCTTGCCGCCATAGGCCACGAAGGTTTCGGCCCCGCGCTTCATCCACCCCAGCGGCGCTCTGCCCCGGCCCTGGTAGATCATCGGCGCCCCCACGTCCAGGTGCCCGTACATCGCCGCGGTGTCCATGCCCAGGTCGCTGTGCGACGTGATCACGTACCCGCTCAGGAGGAAGGGCCTGCCCCGGCGGGCGCCGATGCGCGCGGCCGCCTCGGCCAGGTAGGCCATGGCGGCGGTGGTGCTCTCCTCGCGCACCCGGCGCCACAGCGACAGCGTCCCCGGGTCGTCCAGGGCCTTCGCCAGCTCCTCGCGCGAGTACACCCGGCCCGCGGCCTCGGCGAAGGCCTGCAGGCAACGGGCGCAGAAGCAGCCCTCCCGCTCGCGGCTCTCGACGGTGATGAAGTCCCAGAACAGGCCGTCCGCGCCGACGTCGCTCACGGTCTGCATCTGCCGGGCCATGGCCTCGAGCCGCCGGACCGAGCGCGGGCAGACCCAGCCCTTCCTGACGCCGCCGTCCGCCAGGACCTGGAAGTCCTCCTGCGGCTCCGCCTGCTCGATGAAGGCCGGGGCGTAGCCGAAGACCCAGAAGCCCGCGTCGTGCAGGCGCTGGATGCGGCCCGGCGTGCCCTCGGCCGCGGTGTCTACCGAGCACTGGATGGAGTTGAACCCCAGGTCCCTGATGCGCCCCACGATCAGCGCCACATCCGCGTCGGTGCCGATGCTGATGGCGCCGAGGCCCTTGTGCAGCCCGAAGTCCCGCTGGCCCTGCCCCATCGCCGCGCCCGCCAGCGCGACGGCGAGAAGGGCCGGAACCCAGCTTCCCGCGCGCCTCATCGGGGCCTGCCCCCTTCGGCCAGAACGCCCGCCAGGCGCCTGGTGATGAACTCGTACACCACCTGGTTGCTGTCCGTGTGGCTGCCGCGACGCAGGTGGAAGGCCGCGAAGAACCCGTCGCCGGAGGGCAGGCGGAAGCACAGCGCGTCGGCCGCCCGCAGCACCTTGCCCTCCGCGTCGGGCCTGGTGCCGACCGAGTACAGCTCGTACCACGGGCAGTGGCGGGCCACGGCGTCGGCATCGAAGGGCCTCAGCGTTCCCTCGGCCCGCAGCGAGGGCAGCCATCGCTTGCCCTCCTCAGTCGGCCCCACGGCGATCCCCACGAAGCCGTCGCGCACCAGGTCGGCGTCGAAGATGTCGTCATCGCCCTGCGAGCACGCGCCCTCGCCCTTCAATGCCCCGTCCGGGCCGACGTACCAGTGGAAGGGCCAGTCCCCGGCATAGATCATCACGCCTCCGGCGTCGAGCCACTCCTCAACCGGCGAGCCCTCGTCCTCGCCGCCGTAGAGCTCCTCGACGGGGTACTGGGCCAGGTCCACCACCACGCCCCGCTCGCGCGCGCGGCACAGCCTCAGCCAGGTCCGGGCGTCGGCCACGGACGCCTCCACGCCCGCGCCGCGCAGCGCCTCGACCAGCACCTCGGCCATCCGCCGATGGAAGAACTCGGGCTCGAGCGCCTTGGGCGGGTCGAAGTAGGCGTGCCCCGCGCCTCCGGGCTCGTGGTAGACATACACCGGCGGCACGGCCGGCGCCGCCTGCTCCGCGGTCCCCTGCTCGTCCGCGGCCCGTACCGCGACCACCACCATCGCGAGGCCCAGCGCGAGCGCCACGCCGAGGCCCAGGGCGGCAAAGCGTCCGGCGCTCATGGCTTCACCATCACCTCCGGGCCGCCGGCTAGCGGTCCACCAGGCGGCCCAGGCTCTTGATCGCAACGTCGTCTATCTGCCCCCGCGCGTACCGGCTGTGCTCCCCCCACAGGTACGCGCCAATGGTCACCGGCGCGTCCGACGCAAAGTCCCCCTGCGTCGTGTCCGGCGCGGTGCCGTCGAGCTTGCCGTCAACGTACACCTTGATCGTGCGGTCGGACACATCCCTGACGCCTCGCACCAGATGCCACTCGTCGTCCCCGAGCACCGTGCTCCCCGTCACCTGGCAGTACACATCGCCCCGCGGCGAGGACAGATACAGCTTCACGCGCCCGTCGCTGAGGAAGAAGCAATACTGCCGGGTCGCCATGCTGCAGACGATGGGGACCGTGACCCGGGGCTCGGCGGGCTCCATCCTCACCCGCGCCTCGACCGAGAAGCTCTCGTCCGCGGCGAAATCGAAGTCCGCCGTACGGTCCACGCGGGCATACTGGGCCTCGCCGTCCATCGCGAGCGCCTTGCCGCCGTCGGCTGGGACCAGGGCCGCGCCGCCGACGAGGGCCGCGTGATGGCCCCGGCCGCTCTGGTCGGCGATCAGCCCATCCTCCTCCTGCGCGTCGAAGGTCCAGCGGCCGATCACCCGCTCCTCGCCGATGAAGCGCTTTGTGGCCAGAGCCAGCTCCGGCCCCGACAGCAGCGCGTAGGTGTGTCCCGCCTCAGTGTCGAAGACGATCGTGTCGCCCTCGAGGCGGTGCGGCACGATGTCCCGCCCCGCCAGGTCCATCACCTTCACCTCGCCCGACGGCCAGGGGCTCTTGACGCGGCAGGTGCGGCCCGCGCGCGAAGTGATCCTCACGCCCCGCACGTCCGTGGCCGAGTGGGCCGCCGCCACCTCGAACCCACCCGCCGCGAGGAAGCCCGAGAAGCTGTCATTGAGCGACGTGCCCTCGGGGACGCCGGCGTACAGGTGGATCCGCCCGGGCCAGGACAGGCAGCGGCCCAGCGGCGAGAGATCGGGCTTCTCCGGCATGCCCAGCGTGAGCCGGATTTGCGCCAGGTAGCCGGGGCGAGGGCTGTGCTCCTTGTCGGGCAGCGCCCGGTAGGACCGTCGCGCCATCTCCAGCAGCTCCGGCGGCGAGTCCAGGCTGATGTCCTCGGCCCACAGCACCATCACGAGGTTGGCCGTGATGTTGTAGTTGAGCAGCCGCGGCGCGTCGCGCACGTCGCAGAAGACCGGGCCCTCGTCGGTCTCGAGGGTCGGGTAGGGCACCAGGTGCTCCACGATCTCGCGCCAGCGCTCGCGTTCCTCGGCGTCCACGCCCAGGATCTCCGAGGCCTGGATACAGGCCCGCAGGTGGTACTTCACGAAGCTGAGCGCGCCCACCGAATCGCGGTTCAGCTTGAACTCCGGCGTGAAGCCCCAGTGCTCCTGCGACACCGTGGGGATCACGTGGTACAGGCCGTCATCGCCCTTCGTGACATAGTCGGCATAGAAGCGGGCGCCCTCGCGCATCATCGGGTAGGCCCGCTCGCGCAGGAAGTCCACGTCCCACGTGTACTGAAAGACTTGCCAGAAGGGCTGCAGCATCAGCCCCGTGTTCTCCAGGCCCCACTCCCACGTGACGCTGCCGTACACAACGCGGTCCGACTTGATGGGGTAGTGCACCAGCGGGAAGGCCAGGCCGTCGCAGTGGTACACCTCGCGGGCGTTGCGCCGCAGGATCGGCACCATCTCCTCGAAGAGCCGCAGCCGCTGCTCCAGGCCGTCCACGTCGCCCGCCACGATGGAGGGCAGCGAGTAGCCCTCGTTGAAGTGATAGTCCCCGTGCCAGGGCGTGGCGTCCGCGTAGGTGCACGACGTGGCGTTGTAGTGCATCACGCGCGACAGGCGCCACTGCCGCACGGCCTCCGGCGTCGCCCTGGCGCTCTCGCGGGCCAGCGCCTCGGGCCCCGTCGCCAGAGCCTTCTCCAGCTCCTCGCGCGCCGCCGCCAGCGGATCCGCCGCGTCGCGCGTCGTGACCACACTCAGGTACAGCACGAAGGACCCGGCCCGCGAGCCGACCTCCGCCTCGGCCACACTCCCGTACTCAGCCTCGTTGAACCGCTCCGCCGCCATCCGCTCCTCCAGCAGGTAGCCGGGGATCCCCTTGCCCTGCTCGTCGGTCATGGGGTGCACGGTGTAGGGCGTGCCCGCGCCCTTCACCCCGTCCCGCGCCCGCGTGCGATAGGCGGCGCCGTCCAGCACGCCCATCATCACGTACTCGAAGCCCTGCGGGAACGTCTTCTCGGCGTGGAAGCGCTGGCGCACCCAGAAGAACCGGCCGTCGGCGCCCGCCTCGGGGTCGGGCAGCGGTCCGTTGCCGGGGTCCTGGCTGTAGTCATAGTCCATCTTGCCCCCGTAGTGCGTAAGCAGGAAGATGCAGTTGTCCCGCGCCGTCGTGTCCTTGTGGCGGTAGAGCTGCACACGCACGGGCGCGTCGAGGCCCGCGTACTCGCCGCGCACCACCAGCACGTTGCGCGTCCGCAGCAGGAGGGCGCGCAGGGACGCTCGGGCCTCACCGGCCGCGGCCCGGGCCACCAGGCCGCCGTCCGCGCCCTCGCCGGCCTGCCACTCCGCGCCCTCGGCCAGCCCCGGCCAGGTGACCCGCATCTGGCCCACGGGCTTCGGGCACGGGAAGTCGTAGGCGTGGTAGACCGCCTGCGGCGAGTTGGGCAAGCCCAGGTCGCTGTGGTAGCCGATCTTGCCGCTGAAGCACACGCGCCGCACGTCGTCAAGGTCAATGATGTCCTTCCGGTCGCCGAAGTAGCGCCGATCCCACACATCGTTCTTCGCCAGGCTGAAGGTCATCGGCGACGGGCCGTCCCAGAAGCTGACCTCCAGGTCCTCGTTGTGGAAGCGATGGATCGCCGACCGCGCGTCCGTCACATACCCCGTCCCCGGCTGGTTTCCCCTGTCGGGCGCCACGTTCGCCTGTCTCATGATCGGCTGCTCCGCGCACCAGCCGCCCCGGAGCGCAAACCCCATCGCCAGGGCGATCGCGCAGGTCACGACGGTGCCTGAATAGGCTCTGCGGGCCATTCTTCGCTCTCCTTTGGGTCGGCGCGACCGGCCGGCCGGCCCGCCGGTCCTCCGCTTCGGCGGCCCGCGACCCTTTCCTCGTCATCGCGCGCCCCGGACATGCGGGCACACTCGCGGGCACCTGTGGACCCCGCAAGGCACCCGCGGCCTCGAAGCCCCGGCCCCGGGCCTCGCCCGCGCAGGAGGACTCTGTCGCCTCGAAGCAAACCGTGCGCCGCGCGCCGGGGCCGCCCTGGGGTCGCACCGCGGCCCGGCGACGACAAGGACGGTGAGAGCCATGCCCGCTCGTCTGGCCGTGGGCCGCAAGCACGTCTTCACCGACTGGTCCTTCACCGAGGCAGGCTACGGCGTCGCCTGGAGCACACAGCCCCGCCCGTCGCTGATGCCCAGCGGCGTGCGCATCGTGGTCTTCCGGCCGGTCCTGCATCCGCAGCCCGTGATCCTCCCCGAGCGCCCCTGGGAAAGCCATTTCATCAACGCCTACTCCACCTGGTTCGAGGACGAGGGACGCTTCCGCCTCTACTACGAGGCCTACAGCGCCTACGACAAGGGCGACTTCAGCGCCCGGCTCTGCTACGCGGAGTCGGAGGACGGTGTGCGGTGGGAACGGCCGTCGCTGGGGATAGTGGACTTCGGTGGGTCGCGCGAGAACAACATCGTCTACGCCGAGGAGAACTCAGGCGGCCGCAGCCCCCACGGCGCCCACGTCCACAAGGACCCCAGCGCGCCCCCCGCCGAACGCTACAAGATGGTGCACTGCGCGCAGGACGACCGGGGCGCCTACCTCGCCGCGGCCCTCTCGCCGGACGGCCTTCACTGGACGCCCGTCGAGGAGCCGGTGCTCAGGTGGGCCAGCGACACGCAGACCGTGGTCTTCTGGGACGAGCTCTGCGGCCACTACAAGGGCTACTTCCGCGGCTGGCCCACCGGCAGCCTGTGGTCCGGACGCCGGACCGTGGACCACGCCGTCACCGACGACTTCCGCCACTGGCCGAACCCGCGCTTCTGCATGGTGACCGACGCGGGTGACCCGCCCGGCACGGACATCTACACCAATTCGGCCATGCCCTGGCCGGGCGCGCAGGACGCCTATCTGGCCTTCCCCTGCTTCTACCCGCGCAGCGCCGACACCATGGAGACGCACCTGTGGGCCAGCCGCGACGGGGCGCTGTGGCAACGTCCCCTGCGCGAGCCGCTGCTGGCCGCAGGCCCGCCCGAGGGCGATCACTTCGCCGGGCTGGTCGCCGGGCAAGGGCTCATCGAGACCGCCCCCGGCGAGTGGTCCCTGCTCGTCGCCAAGCGCACCGTCACCCACAACGAGACGCACTACGAGGGCCGCTGGACCGATCGCGGCGGCCTGTGGCGGGCCACCATACGCGAGGACGGCTTCATGGCCGTCGAGGCCGAGGCCCGCGGCGAGTTCTGGACCGTGCCCTTCGAGCTCGAGGGCGACCGGCTCGAGCTCAACGCCTGGACCCACTTCGGCGGCGAGGTGAGGGTGGCCGTCGTCCCCCAGGGCGCCGAAGAGAGCGGGGCGGGCTTCGCCCTCGACGACTGCGATCCGGTGACCGGCGACGCCCTGTGGACGACCGTCACCTGGCGCGGCAGCCCGGACCTCAGCCCGCTGCGAGGCAAGCCAGTGAGGCTGCACTGGCAGCTCACGCGCGGCAGGCTCTACACCTTCCGCACCGTCCTCGCGGGATGAATACCGGCCGGTGAGGACACGCGTGGAGCGTGACGGACGGGCCGGGCGACAGGGCCACCCGCACCAGGGGGTTTGCCGGCCCAGAGCCAGCCCTACACCTTCCCGCCCCGCGCGCCTGCCAGCAGCTCCACGTACTGACGCGCCACGCACAGGTCCTCCAGCGCCTCCTCAGCCCGGCACATCGGCTCCCTTTCACCCTTCACCGCCGCCACGAAGTTCGCGGCCTGCTGGCGCATCGCGTGGACCCACGGCAGCGTCGGCACGAGCGTCTCGGGGGTCGCGCTCTGCGCCGGGTCGCGGAAGACCTCGACGCGCCCCGGCCGGTTGCTCGCCAGGGGCGCCGGCAGCTCCACCTTCACGTAGCCGTGCTCGAAGGCCACCAGCATGTGCTCGAACCAGTCCACCGTCGTCCTGTAGGGCGACATCTCGATGGTGCCCGGCACGCCGCTCTCGCTCTCCGCCACCAGCAGCACGCCCGTCGGGTCGGCGTGGGTGGCCCAGTAGGGCTCTCCCATCAGGTGTCGCATCATGTTCACCTGATGGATGTAGTAGTTGACGAAGCTGTTGTACTGCTCGTAGGTGCGCTCATCCATATCGCTCGCCGGTGGGTCCCACTCCAGGGGTGGCATCGGCTCGTCGCTGCGCACCAGGTCGCTGAAGCCGCCCGCGACCCAGTCCCCGGCAGGCATCAGGATGCGCACGTAGGTCAGCCTCCCCAGCTCGCCGGTGGCCTTGAGCCGCTCGATCTCCGCCTTGGCGTACATGGTGGCCGGGTCGCTGCGCTTGTGGTAGCCCACCATGTGCCACGTGCCGCTGGCGGCCACGGCCCGCACGATCCTCTCCCCCTGCTCGATGGACCCGGCCAGCGGCTTCTCCGTGAACACCGGCACGCCGGCGCTCAGAAGCTGCGGCACCAGCGTGCCGTGGCGCGTGAAGGGCTGCGAGGCCACGATCCCGTCCAGCTCCTCCGCCTCCAGCATCGCCTCGTGGTCACGGTAGACGCGCGGCACGCCGTACTTCTCGGCCACCCGTCGCCCCAGACCCTCGCGCACCTCCGCGATCGCCACCACCTCGCAGCCGTCCACGGTGACGTAGTTCTTCAGGTGCGCGCACTGTCCCATGCTGCCGACACCGACGAAGCCGATTCTGGCTTTATCCATGGGCCTTGCCCTCCCTGCCTTGCGACTGGACCGCCTGTCTCCGCCGTCTCTCGCGCGCCTAGTATCGCCCGCAGGTCTCCACGGCGTCTATCATCGCCTGGATGTTCTCGTCCGGAGTGTCCCGCCCGCACTGGTCCCCCGTGGACAGGATGAAGCCCCCGCCTTCCGCCGCGTCCTCGATGCACCGCCGCGAGGCCGCCAGCACACCCTCGTAGGTCCCCCGCAGCATCACCGCTGTCGTGTGCAGGTTCCCCTTCAGGCACAGCCGGTCGCCGTACAGGCGCTTGAGCTCCCCCAGGTCGCAGTCGCCCATCGGCGGCACCTCCAGGGGGTCTATCACGTCCAGGTCCGTCTCCTCGGCGCAGATCCTTACCAGCTCCCGCTCGGGCCCGCAGGAGTGGATATGGCTGACGATCCCCGCGTCCCTGCACCAGCTCGTCACCGCCTGGACCACGGGCAGCGAGACATCGCGGAACACCCCGACCGTCTGGAAGATGAGCGTGCCCGAGGCGCCGCAGCCGATGTAGTCGGGCCTCACCCTCATGCTCAGGATGTTCTCGAACCGGCGCCGGCACCACTCGATCACCCGCCGGGAGCGCTCGCGGGGCACCCCGGGGTCGTCGTAGTACTCGTACACGCCCTGCTCGCCGTAGACCACCGCGCTGGTGCCGCAGTTCATGCCGACGACCCCGTCGTCGCCCATCAGCTCGTAGGCCAGCTCGAAGAGCTCCGGGCCCTCGGGCCACTGCCTGACGCCCTCCACGGGCTCCCAGTGATCGGGCACCTCGGGGACGCTGGCCTTGGCGGGTGACAGGCCGTGGGTCGGCGGGTCCCCGCGGTAGTAGACGGTGACGTGCGGCGCCCAGATCCGCTCGCCGTCCTGCAGGCTGTGCGCCCGCGTGATGATACGCTCGTCGGTGCGCGCGACGATGGCCTCCTGCCACGGGCTGGGCTCGGTGGGCCTCTCGTCCTCGAAGACCACTTCGACCTGGTAGTCCAGGAAGCCGTCGAACCCGAAGTGCTTCACGGCGTTGATGTAGGCCAGCCACAGCGGCGGGTCCTGGTACAGGTAGATGTCCCAGAAGGGCTTGCCGGTCAGGCGGGCGGGAATCATGTTCGACATGTCGGGCGCGACGGGGACCCTATCCGGCGTCCCGTGGCGCATCGCGATCATCATGCGTTCCTTGGCTGTCATCCTGGGGCAGGCTCCTTGCCGGCGGCTCTCTGGCGCAAGAAGCTACGGCCTGACGGGCGCAGAGTCAACCGGCTGGCGCGCCCCGCGTGACCTCCCCGAATCTCCCGCGGCCCAGCCCTCTCGCGTCCTGACCACGACCATCGCGATAGGTCGCTCCGCAACCTCAGTGGATGGGGGTCTGGGG
>CAZSOQ010000128.1:0-14465 GCA_964608495.1 uncultured Armatimonadia bacterium
CCTGTGCCCTGTGGGTCGGCCTGGGCCTGCTGGCGGTGTCGGCAGCGGATAGGAAGTGGGGTCCGCCCCTGGCCGGGCTGGCGGTCGGCGCTCTGCTGCTCTCTCGCCACGACCTGATCGGCCTGGCCGCCGGTCTGCTGATCGGTGTCGCCCTGGGCACGCGGTCTTCCCGCGCCCTCGTGCAGGCCCTGGTGGCAGCCGTCGTGGTCTTCCTGGTGGGCCTGTTGCCCGCCCTGATCCGCACGCCCGGCCCCGTCCTCAGCGTGCTCACCTTCGGGGTGCTGGACCGTGGCCCCGACCTCGGCCCGGCGCCCTTCGCGACCACCGAGCCCGTCTCGCTTGCCAATCTGCCCTGGTACGCCATGTTCCTCGCCCGCGCCTACATCGCGCCGGTCCTGATGCTCCTTGTTGGCCTGTCCTTCCTGGCTTCGCGCCCACTGCGTGAGCTGACCCTCCGCCATCCCCTCATCGTCGCGGCCTTCTCGGCCGCGGCCCTGAACCTCCTGATCCGCGGAGGCGCGGCGGCCCTGCTGGGGCTCAATGCCTTCTACCTGCGCGACTTCCACCTGGAGCTGCCCCTGGTCGTGGCGGCCGGCGCGGCGGTCGCCCAGGCCGTGCGGGCGGCCCGCGACCCCTCGCTTCGCCGCCTCGTGATCCTCCACGCGGTCGCGGCGGTCGCCCTCGGGCCCGCCGTGATGGGCCTGCCGAGCGCCCTGCGGCCCGACCGTCCCACGGCCCTCCAGGGCATCGCCGACGCCGGACGCTTCATCGCCGCCCACACGCAGCCCGACGACCGCATCTTCAGTATCGAGGACCCCTATTTCTTCCTGGCGGCCGGGCGCGAGCTTCTGCCCCTCCTCACCCACCATCTGTTCCTCTACCACCCCGCCGCTTCCACCGACGCCCTGCGCGGGACCCACGCCCTCAACCTCGACCTGCTCCTGACCATGATGCGGCAGGAGGCCACGGTCGTGGTCATGTCACGGCGTGCCATGAGCTGGATCGCGCACAACGAGCGCACCACGGCTGGCTACGAGATCGTGGCAGCCCTGAGCGATGAGCTTGCCCGCCACTGGCACCTGGTCGCCGGCCAGCCCAACAGCCTCGCCCAGCAGATCGAGATCTACCGTCGAGCGCAAGGCGATAGGCAGGGCGCCGGCCAGGGGCGCCCGGGAGGACCGGTCCGATGACCAGCGTGCTTATCACAGGGGCGGCCGGCTTCATCGGCTCGCACGCCTCGGAGGAATTCGCCCGTCATGGCTGGCGCGTGACGGGGCTGGACAACTTTGACCCCTACTACCCGCGCCCGGAGAAAGAGGCCAATCTGTCCGAGATGCTTCCGGAAGCCCGCGAGCGCTTCCACGAGGCCGACATCCGCGACCAGGACCGCGTGGGGGAGATCCTCGAGCACAACGAGGTGAGCGTGGTGGTGCACCTGGCCGCCAAGGCCGGAGTCCGCCCGTCCATCCAGGCCCCGGGCGACTACATGGACGTGAACGTCCGCGGCACGGTCTCTGTCCTCGAGGCCGCCCGCCGGTGCGGTGTCCAGCGCTTCATCTTCGCGTCCTCGTCGTCGGTCTACGGCTCGGGCAACGACCTTCCCTTCCACGAGGACCAGCCCATCGCCACGCCCCTGTCCCCCTATGCGGCCAGCAAGATCGCCGGCGAAGCGATCTGCTACGCCTACCACCATCTCTACGGCCTGCCCATCACCTGCCTGCGCTTCTTCACGGTCTTCGGCCCGCGCCAGCGGCCCGACCTGGCCATCAACAAGTTCGTCCGCCTGGTATTCGCGGGCGAGAAGATCCCGCGGTACGGCGACGGTTCTTCCAGCCGCGACTACACCTTCGTCGGCGACGTCGTGCGCGGCGTGCGACTGGCCGCCGAGCGCGACCTGGGCTTCAGCATCATCAACCTGGGCAATTCGCGGCCCCTCACGCTGTCGGAGCTGATCGCCGCAGTCGAGCGCGTCACGGACAGGCCCGCCGCGATCGAGCAGCTCCCGCCCCAGCCCGGCGACATGGTGCACACCTACGCCGACGTGACCCGCGCCCACGAGCTGCTGGGCTGGCAGCCGACCACGCCCTTCGACGATGGCCTGGCGGCCTTCGTGGAGTGGTGGCGCACCCGGCAGGACCTCTGAACGCCCCCGGGGCTTCGCCGTCGCCCGACCGCCCGACGCCCGCCACCATGCCAAAGGAGATGATCCCGCGTGCGAAGTGAGCTCTGCCGAAAGCTGCTCGGACCCGCGCCGGGCAGTGTCGAGAAGACCGAGCACGTCAGGAACTACGTGAAGGCGATGTGCTTCGCGGGCCCCGACTGGGTGCCCTGCTCGGTCAGCCTGCTGCCGGCGGCCTGGCTGCGCCACGGCGAGGCCCTCGAGGAGGTCGTCCTCGACCATCCGCGCCTCTTCCCCGGCTACCAGGCCGGCGGCTTCCGCAACCTCCAGCTCTCGCGCCAGTACCAGGAGGGCACCTGGACCGACGCCTGGGGCACGGCCTGGCGGAACATGGAGGCCGGGATGGACTCGATACCCGTCGAGTCCGAGGCGCCGCTGCGCGACTGGGAGGCCCTCGACGGCCTCGTCCCACCGGATCCCAGGACCGTGGACGACATGGGCAACGCGATGAACTGGGATGCCAATCGCGAGGCCCTGGTCCGTGCCCGCGAAAACGGCGGCCTGGCCACGGGCGGTCTGCCCCACGGGTTCATGTACATGCGCCTGTTCTACCTGCGTGGCTTCGCCAATCTCATGATGGACATCGCCTCGCGGGACCCGCGGCTGGATCGCCTGGTAGACCTCGTGGCCGAGCGCAACGCCTGGATCGTCGGCGCGTGGCTGGACGCCGGGGCCGAGATGATCTCGGCGGGCGACGATCTGGGCATGCAGACGTCGCTGCCCATGAGCCCCGACGACTGGCGCCGGTACGTCAAGCCCGGCTACTGGCGGATCTTCGCCCGGTGCTGCGACGAGAGCGTCCCTGTGTACCTGCACAGTGACGGCCACATGCTGGAGATCATCCCGGACCTGATCGAGTGCGGGATCACGGTCATCAACCCCCAGATCCGCGCCAACGGCCTCGACGGCCTGGTGCGATGGGCGAAGGGCAAGGTCTGCATCAACCTGGACCTGGACCGCCAGCTCTTCCCCTTCGCCGAGCCCCACGAGATCCGCGCGCACATCCGGGAGGCCTTCGACGCGCTGTACAGCCCGGAGGGTGGGCTGATGCTCGCGGCGGAGTGCGCGCAGGACGTGCCGCCAGGGAACGTGCGGGCGATCTGCGAGACGCTGGAGGAGCTCTGCTGGGGCCGGTAGCGGGGACCACCACGCCGCCACCTCCACACGCACGCGCCAGAAGCCGCTCCGCGGCTCCCGCCGCGACCTGCGACTACACTGCCGTTGTAGTCGCGGGTTGGCCGCAGGCCATGCCCGCGGGGGTGGACGTAGCTGTGGTGGGTCGCTACGGGGGCCTCACGTCCCGCCCCCTGCCCGTCTATCGCCACCCGAACCGTTCCGCCACGGCCGCATTGGCCGGCATCGCCATCAGCGCATCCAGCAGCCCCTCGGCCTGCTCGAGCGACCGCGTTCGGTGATCCTCGAGCACCAGCCTCAACAGCAGGCGCCTGTCCCCGGTCACGAAGGCCTCGATCCACATCTCCGCCTCCCACAGTCGCGGCAGCATCGCCTCCAGCATCAGGTTCCTCGGAAGCTGGCGTGTGACGCGCCCGTGGATGCCCGACCGGTTCACCAGCGCCGGTATCTCGACCACCACGTCGTCCGGGATGCCCGCACCAGCGGCGCCCGGGCCCGCGCCGAGGGCCCCCAGTTGCCCGTAGTTCGGCACGTTGACCTGGAACACCCGAGCCTCGTCGTTGGCGAGAGCGTCCATGATCGGCACCACCTGCTCCCCGCTCCTCGTCGGCGGAAAGGCCTCGGTCACCCGCGCATCGGCGGCGCCGGCCACGCGCCGCAGGCTCTCCAGTCGCCGCTCGAGGTCCTGCAGGTACTGAGCCCACCCGATCTCCGAGTCGAAGCCCCCGAGGTGCCCGTACCAGCGCTGCTTGCTCTCGAGGTCCAGGTGGTACCACCACCCGCCCTTGCGCGGGGTGTCGCCGATGGGCATGAGCCCGTAGAGCCGATACTGGTGGATGGCCGCACGCGACATCTGGTTGTCGCCATAGTGGGGCTTGTGGGTGGCCCAGAACTCCTCGGCCTTCGTCTCGATCCACTCGTCCAGCAGGGGGTAGGCGTCCTCGCCGTCGTACTCGAAGCGCGTCATCCAGATCCAGTGGTTGAAGCCCGTCGCCTCGAAGGTCACGCGCTCCACGTGCAGGCCCAGCACTTGGGCTATCCGCCGGTAGCCGTAGTGCCCGTGGCACAGGCCGACCACCTTCACCCCCGTCTCGCGGGTCATCAGCGTGCAGCCCTCGAATACCGGGTTGCCCGACTGGACCAGCCACGCCCCGGGGCACAGCCGCTCCATGTCACGCGCCACGTCCAGCATCAGGCCGAACTGCAGGAAGTTGCTGAAGGTGAGGCCCCGGTAGTAGCCGTGCCTCTCACTCAGGGCCCGCATGGCCTCCTGATGGTCATGGCCGCCCACCAGGGCGGTGTTGATGACGAAGTCCGCCCCGTCGAGGGCCTGCTCCCTGCTCGTGGTCCTCTCGAAGGCCAGGTCCACGCCCAGCTCGGCGGCGTAGCGGCTGGCCAGCCGATGGACGATACCGAGCCGCTGCTCGTCCGGGTCCATGAACCAGACCTGGCTGCTGTGCAGTCCCTCGGTGACGCACAGGTCGCGCACCAGGTTCAGCGAGAAGACAGCGCTCCCGGCGCCGATGAGACCGATCTTCAGGTTCGCGGACATCGCTCCGCCTCCGGACCTCAGGATCGTGCGCTGTTGGCGCGGCGCCTCCGGCGGGGCGTGCGGGAGTGGTGTGGCTGTGGTCCCTGCTGACCACCACAGCGCCATCCCCGCAGGCACGCGCTGTGACTACATCGACTCTCCTTGTAGCCGGGAAGGAGGGTGAAACGGGTTCACCAGTTATTCGGCAGTTTGCGTCTCTTTACAGCCCTTTACGGTGGCCCAAAAAGCATTATGTCCAATCATCCGCGCTCACCTTCCCGCCTCACACGTGATCCAGCGACGGTATGTGCAGCGGCACCGGCAGCAGACGCCCGAGCGCGCCCAGCCGGCTCACCTGCGGATGCGGCCCGCCCACCACCGCCGCCGTCAGTTCCCTGACGCCCAGCTCCACGGCCTCGCCGGCGTCCTTCCCGGGCCTCACGTCCAGCTCCGTCCCGTCCCAGTCCACGGTCGCCCATTCCGTCTCCTCGCCCCACCGGCATCCGACGGCCACAGCAAAGGGCTCCAGACCCGGCGCCCTCGCGGCCAACAGGGGCTTCAGGTCGCCCACTAGGCGCGGCCAGTCCACGATCCGCAGCATCCCCTGCGGGTAGGCCTCCCAGCCCGGCGCCACGGGCAGGAGCCGCTCCATCAGCCCGCCGTCGCCCGGCCCGACCTCGACGGCCGCGCTCGAGGCGAAGGCGATGTTCAGCATCGCCAGGATCAGCTCCGGCTCGCGGCCCGTGGGGGAGTGGATCTCCCTCACCTGCATGTTCCCGCCCCAGGCCTTGTTCGTAATGAGATAGCTGTCCTCGCCCAGGAACAGGCGCGCGTCCCGTCGCTGGAGCTGCAGGGCCAGCCGCGGGCGCTCGACGCGGTAGGGCAGAGCCGCGTGCATCTCGCCCACGCGGGCCGCCGCCGCGGGGTCGCTGGGCGCCACCTCGGCCAGGCGCGCCGGCTCGATCTTCAGCCAGCCCAACGCCCGGCGTGTAACGCGCACGACGTACTTCACGCCGCAGGTCTCGTAGCCGAAGGTGCTGTACCGCTGCTGGTCGCCCCACAGCGCCGACAGGGCCATGCCCTGCTGCCGCATCCGCTCGACGGACTCGTGCATCAGGCGCGTCATGTAGCCCTTGCCCCGCTCCTCGGGAAGGGTGGCCACGCCGCCTACACCGCCACAGCTCACGCGGGCCAGCCCGATCACGATGCTCATCGGGTAGGTTCCCACGTGCGACACGATCTTCCCGTCGCGCTCCAGGACCAGGTAGCACCGGCGGTTCTCCTCATCGGCCTCGGCCCTGTCGGGGTAGGTGTCGCTGAAGAACCCCGGCCAGAAGCCGTAGCACCGCTCCAGGAAGCGCTGGAACTCCTCGGCCTCCTCGAAACGCACCGTGCGTATCACCTCGGACATTGGGCCGTCATCTCCTTGGCTGGGAGCCGATCACCACGCCGCCACCGCCGCAGGCTGAAGCCTGCGGCTACTGGAGCCACAGACCGTCCGCCGCCCCGCCTACCCGCTTCGACGAAGGTACAGGGCAACCTCTTCGCCCAGGGGCGCGGGCACGGACCAGAGGCTGTCGCCGGCCTTCACCGGCACCCGCTCCTGCGAGACCCTCCGGCCGTCGGCGCAGTCGAACCAGTGGAAGTCGTAGGCGCCGGCGGCCATCTCGCGCAGGCCCATCGGCTCCCGCCCGTCGGCCCGGTAGGCGACGTAGCTGTGCCCGGGCCGGGCCAGAGCATACCTGGTGGCGCCCAGGGCCAGCTCGTCGTGCGGAGCCATCCGGTAGGAGTCGGTGGTCTCGAAGAAGCGCGCCACCCGCCCGCAGTCCTCAAGGTCCGACCGCGGCGTGTGGGCAACGTCCATGCCGTAAACCATCACGTAGGCCCCGCCCAGGGCACAGGCCCACAGCTTGCGTCGCGCCGCAGCGCCCGTGCCGAAGCCCGGCGCCTCGGCCATGTTCAGGCTGTACCTGCCG
Organism: uncultured Armatimonadia bacterium; assembly: GCA_964608495.1. Classification (GTDB taxonomy): domain Bacteria; phylum Armatimonadota; class Zipacnadia; order Zipacnadales; family FEN-943; genus JAKORR01. The sequence continues at coordinate 6,821 of CAZSOQ010000128.1, forward strand.
CGGGCCTCACGCCAGGCCGAGACCACCGCCCCGTGCAGCTCGTCGGCGTCGCCGCCGGGCAGTTGCATGGCGAACTGGTCAAGATTCGGGTCGTCCGCGAACTCCGCGAAGCTCGTGCCCGTCAGCTTATGCACCGCGATGACGTGGTCGTGGTCGTCGGCGGCACGGATTTCGGCGGCGACGTGGCGCACCCGTTGCGGCGTCAGGGCCTCCTGGTACTCCTCCGCGATACACCAGATCAGGTTCCTGTGATGCTTGAACCGCCCGACCAAGCCCCGGAGGAACCCCCGCTCGTCCGGGCCAACGGCGTCGCCCGTGTCCCACAGGCGGGCGCTGTCGTCGTAGAAGAAGAAGTAGATCACGATGCTGGCCCGGTCCATGGCCGTGAACCACTGCTCCCACTGCTCCAGGACAGCCGGATTCAGGCCCTTGGCGGGATCGTTGTCGCGGAAGGGATTCTGAGTCGCGTCGCCGTCGCCGCCGTGAGAGCGGACGGCCATCAGGTAGAGGCAGTTGGCCCCCGTGCCGGCGAGCTTCTCGATGAGAGCCTGCTGGTCGCCGTCGCGAGTGCCGTCGGCCCTGCGCTCGCCCCTGTAAAGGAAGTCTTCCGGGTCGCCGGGGCCGCACAGGAAGAAGGGGCGGTCCGGGTAGCGCACGAGCGCTTGGGGGTGGTCAGCCATGACGGCGATCTGGCCGGGCAGCGGAGCGGCGGGCGTCGCGGACACCGCCGGCAGCAGGAGCAGGCCGGCGACAAGCCTGAGACGAGACATGGGCGATTCACCACCCTTCGGTCTCGCGGGCGCCTCACCGCGGGCCGTCGAGCATGGCCCCCACCAGTGCCTGCAGGGCCGCGGTCTCCCGCTCGCGGCTATTCACCGCGGCGTCGTTCCAGCTGACGATCAGCTCGAGACCCGGCAGCACCACCATCGCGCGCGGCCCCCCGTGGCCGAAGGCTCCATACGCGTCGGGGGGCACGCCCGGCCAGTGGCGCTTACCGTCCCGGTCCACGCCGTTGACCCACCACAGCCAGCTATAGCTGCCCAGATGGTCGCCCTGGTCGTCGGGCACCTTGCTCGAGCCCAGGCTGCGCTGGCCCGGGACCATCTCGGCCGCCCGCCCCGCCGTGCGTGGGATCGAGTTGGGCAGAGGGCTGGACACGGCCAGCACCGCGTGCTCGCGCGACAGGAGCTGCCGCCCCTGCCAGGACCCCTGGCGCAGGTACAGCAGCCCCAGGCGCGCGAAGTCGCGAGGCGACACGGCGACCCGCCCGGGCCGGTCGTTGACGCCGAAAGCCATGAAGGTGGGCTGGTCCTCGCACTGCAATAGGTCCGTCAGACCCGGGTGAAGGACCTTCTCGTCCACGGTCTCGTAGGTGGCGCCGTAGGCCTTGAGGAAAAGCAGGTCCCAGAACAGCGCCATCTGCCAGTCGTTGTAGTCGTAGGCCGTCCCGGGCGCCTCGGTCACACCGTAGCACGAGGTCTGGGTGGCCAGGTGGCGCCACGTGATACCCCGGTCCTTGTGGCCCAGAGCCGGATTGAGGTCGAGCAGGCGCGGCTCCCAGCGCGTCACCCTCTCGTCCAGGCTCGGGATGCGCCCCTGCTCGACGGCCCTGAACAGGAAGTGGCTGTACCAGGGCTTCGCGGCCGACGCCACGTCGCCGCGCCTGGCGGCGTCGCCCCAGGTGAAGACCAGGTAGCCGTAGCGCACCACGCAGCCGCGGCCCCCGACGAGCTCGGCGAAGGCCCGCAGCCTGTCCGGCGACAGGCCGAGGTCCTCGGGCGCACGTGCCTGCCACGTCCGGCCGGGGTACGCGGGCCGCGGGCTCTCGGAGGCGTCGGCCTGCGCTGCCGCGGCGAGCATCAGTCCCACGCCTAAGCCGACGGCGCCGAAGAGCGCCCCACCTGTGAGGCCCCACGACATGCTCCAGCACCTCCAGCGCCGGCCCATCGCCTGTTGCCCTCCGCCCCTGGGCCACGCGTCTACGCTAGGAACGCCCGAGGCCGGGATTGGGTGCCCTCGGATTGCCGGTTCGGTGGGCCGACGCGGCGGCCCGGCGACTGTCGCCTGTCGCCCGGGCGACTCTCCGGCAGGAATCGTCCCGCCGGACCCGAAGCCTCGGGCGACCCCACGCTTGAGGAGGCCCAGCCATGAGCGACGTCGTTCGCGTAGGTCTTGCGGGATATGGCCTCGCCGGCCGCTTCTTCCACGCGCCCTTCATCCGCCGGTGCGACGGGCTGAGCGTCGAGGCGGTCTTCACCCGTTCGCCCAACCGTCAGGCCCAGGCCCTGGCCGACTTCTCCGACGCGCGGATCTACTCCTCCTACGAGGACCTGCTGGCCGACCCGGAGGTGGACCTGGTCGTCATCGCCACGCCCCACGACGTACACGAGAGCATGGTCCTGGCGTCCCTGGCGGCGGGCAAGCACACGATCACGGACAAGATCATGGCCCCGGACGCCGCCGCCGCCCAGCGCATGGTCGAGGCCGCACGGCGCGCCGATCGCCTGCTGTCGGTGTACCAGAATCGGCGCTGGGACAGCGAGTTCCTGACCACGAAGCGAGCCGTGGAGGACGGGATTCTCGGCGAGGTCTGGGCCGTGGAGGTCTACATCGGCGGCTATCGCGGCCCGGCCGAGGGCTGGCGCTGGGAGCGCCGCCACGTGGGCGGGCGCTTCCGCGACTGGGGCGCGCATATCTTCGACCAGGCCCTGCAGTTCTCGGGCGCCGAAAGCGCCGACGACGTCGAGGTGTGGGCCGACTGGCAGTATCGCTACCCCGAGGTGGACGTGGAGAGCGAAGTGGTCGCCCACCTGCGCTTCCCCTCCGGCCTGCGCTACACGATCCACATCTCGGTCCAGCAGCGCGTCGAGCGCTGGGAGCGGCGCGTCGTGGGGTCCGAGGCCATGCTCGTCTTCCACGGCCTCGACCCGCAGGAGGGCCTGGTGCGCTCGGAGGAGATGCTCATCGCCGCGGGCACGGACGCGGCCTGCTTCGCTCGCGAGAACATCGAGATAGCCGCGGACGACCCCCACGCGCCCGAGAAGCTCACGGTCGTGCCGGGCGACTGGATGGCCTACTGGCGCAACATCGCCGACGTGCTGCTGAGGGACGCGGAGCTGATCGTCAAGCCCGAGCAGGCCGTGGAGGCGATCAGGCTGATAGACCGGGCTGCCGCTTTCGATCCCGGCCCGCCGTAGGCGGACCACAGCACGTGCCACCCCCGCGGGCGTGGCCTTCGGCCAACCCGCGACTACGACAAGCGGGATTGCCCTCAGGTCGGGCTCAAGTTCCGCGGGCCCCCCGCCGATAACGCCAGCGGAGGCGAAGGGCTCGCCGTGGGTGTCGTTCCCGCGGCGTGACCGTTTTCCCGAGGGGGCCGGGCATACCGGGCCGGCCGCGGGCACGTTGAAGGCCGACTGGGGGGCTCACCGTTGCTTGGTATCGGGCCTGAACTGCTAGCGCGGACCGATCTGCGCGTCTCGCCGCAGATCATCGCTCACAGCGCGCTGCTCGAGCTTTCCTCGGACGAGTTGGAGGCGCAGGTCGAGGAGGAGGCGGAACGCAACCCGGCCCTGCAGGTCGTCCGGCGCCACGAGGTCGGCACGCCCTGGAGCGGTCCGGCGCCGGTAGGGGCGGGGGATGATGAGGGCCTGCGCGATCTATCGTCCTGGCTGCCGGCTCCCTGCTCAGCCCGCGACGACATCCTCTGGCAGTTCCGGGTCGTGGCGCCCCACGATCTCGTGGAGGTCGGCGAGGTAATCGTCTCCGCCCTCGACGACCACGGCTATCTCCGCGGCGAGCTGGCCGAGCTGGCCGACGTGGGCGGCGCGTCCCTCGACGTGGCCGAGCGCGCTCTGTTCGTGCTTCAGCGCCTCGACCCGCCCGGCCTGGGGGCTCGCACCCTCGCCGAGTGCCTGCTGCTGCAGCTAGAGTGTCGGCAGGGCGACGACGAGGCCGGCGAGGCCCCGCCACCGGGGACCCGGGAGTTCATTGCCCAATGCCTGGACGCCGGCCCGCGCGAGATGCAGCGCTGCGCCCGCCAGCTCCTGCACCTCACCGACGCCCAGATCGCCGAGATCCTGGACTTCATCCGCACCCACCTGCACCCCTATCCTGCGTCTCTGGTGCGGGCCGAGTCTCGGGCGCACCGCGCGGGCCTGGCGAGCCAGATGGCGTTGGTCCCGCCCGCGGTGCCGGACGTGGCCCTGGAGCTGCGGGACGGGAGGGTATATGTCATAGTGCCGGTGAGCGAGCGGGTGCAGCTTCGGATCGACTCGGTATACCAGCGGATTGACGATCAGCTTCGGCACCGGCGGCGTCTGGGGAGCCAGGAGCGGACGGTGCGGGAGCGCGTGCGCGCGGCGCGGGAGCTCATCCGCCTGCTCCAGCGCCGTCAGGAGACCCTGGCGCTGGTCGCGGAGACCATCATCCAGCATCAGCACCAATACTTCGCCACGGGCGACCCGCTGCGCCTGTGCCCCCTGGACCAGAAGGACATCGCCCGCGCCACGGGCCTGCATGAGAGCACGGTCTGCCGGGCGGTCAAGGGCAAGCACGTGCTCATGCCCGACGGCGCGCTGCTGCCCTTCGACGTGTTTTTCGACGACGCGCTGCCCGCCAAGGTCGAGCTGCACCGGCTGATTTCGCAGGAGCCGGCCGGGCGTCCCTACTCCGACCAGGAGCTGGCCGTGCTGCTTGCCGAGCGAGGCTACGATCTCGCCCGCCGCACGGTCACGAAGTATCGTCTCCAGCTCGGCCTGTCCTCGGCCCACAAGCGTCGGCGCGAGGCGATCTCGCGGCGCGCGGAGCTGCGGGGCGGCGGGGCCGGTGTCCGGGACGCCGCGGCCGTAGCGTGATCCCCGCGCGTGGGCCTGCCCAGCGCGTCGCGTGCCCGAGGCGGCGCTTCACCCGGCGCGCTCTTGCGCCTACAATGCCCTCACCATGCCCGTCAGCGACGACGGCCCAAGGCGCCTGTGCGTCATCAGCCACTCCTGCGTCATCGCCACGAACCAGGTTCCCTGGGCGGCTGTGGCCCGCGGCTACCCCGTGGAGCTGACCCTCCTGGCGCCCCGGACCTGGCGCAGCCTCCGTCGCGGCCTGACGCGCCTGGAGGTTTGGGAGGGTCTCGAGGGGCGCGTGCGGCCGATGACGGTCCTGCCGCGCGGGCACCCCAATCTGCAGCTCTGGTTCGGCCTGGGCGCGGCCCTGCGCGAGGCCCGCCCCGACGTCATCTTCCTCGACGAGGAGCCCTACGGCCTGCCGGCGGCCCAGATCCTCGCCTCGCCCTGGCGCCGCCGCGCGGCCCTGGTGGTCTACGCCAAGCAGAACATCCTCAAGTCCTACCCGCCCCCGCTGTCCTGGGTCGAGCGGCGGATCCTCGCCCAGGCCGACGGTCTCGTGGCGGTGGACCCGGCGGCGCGCGACGTGCTGCAGGCCAAGGGCGCCCGCGCGCCCATCGCGGTCATCCCGCACGCCCTGGACCCGCGCCTCTACTCGCCGGGCGCGGCCCACGACACCCGCGCCCGCCTGGGCCTGAGCGGCTTCGTCATCGGCTACGTCGGGCGGCTCGTGCCCGAGAAGGGCGTGGGGGATCTGCTCGACGCCGTGGCCAGGCTCGGCAGCGACGCCGGCCTGCCGGAAGCCGCGCGGGAGCCCAGCGTGCTCATCGTGGGCGACGGCCCGGCTCTGGGCGACCTGCGCGCGTTCGCTGAGGCGCGGCTGCCCGCCCCCGGGGGAGCGCCAGGGTCCTCCCGCGTATGCTTCACGGGCGCCGTGCCGCACGACGAGGTGCCGGAGTACTACCGCTGCATGGACGTGCTCGTGCTGCCCTCGCGCACGGCCCGCCACTGGCGCGAGCAGTTCGGGCGCACGATCGTCGAGGCTCTGGCCTGCGGCGTTCCCGTCGTGGGCTCCGATTCGGGGGCGATTCCCACCACGATCGGCATGACCGCCGGCCTGGTGTACCCCGAGGGCGACGCGGCGCGCCTGGCCGAGCTCCTGGCACTGCTCCTGACCGACCCCGTCCGCCGCCGGGACCTGGCCGAGACGGGCCGCCGGCGGGTGCTCGAAAGCTTCTCGATGGAGGCCGTGGCGCGGGCGCTCTACGGCGCCTGTCGCGAGGCCTGGCGGCGGAAGACCTCCTCGGCGTCCCCCGGGACCGGCGGGTCGGGCCCAGGCGCGCGCTAGAGTCGGGTGCCCTCCCTGGCGACAACGGGGACCTTGACCAGAACGACGCGCGTCTCTTTGTGGAGGCTTGGCTGGCCGCCCACCACTAGCCGCCGCCGGCGGCGACGCCGCGCCCGCTGCGACCCTATCCCGACTGCGGGCCCTGGCCAAGCCCTTCCCGCAGAGGATGCCTGGCACAACAGCTAAAGCCCGAGGCCCTCTCTGCCGATGATGGGGAAGGAGAGGGCCACAGGGGGTAGTGCCATGGATTCGGTCTTAGCGGGGGCCGCTGGGCGCATAGCGTGGGCCGCTAGGCCCGTAGCGGGAGCCGCTCGGTCTGCCGGCGCTCCGCTTCGCAGCCCTGCCTCACGCCGCAGGAGCGCCGCCGGCCCGGCATCCCTTGAGCAGTCCAGCAGTCCGCCGGCCCAGGTCCCGGCGCCCGCGTCCGAGGGGCGTGACGCCAGTCTGGTGCGGCGGCTCGCGCGCCAGCTCGCCTCGCAGCGCCCCTGCCTACGGGAGTCGCTGGTGGCGAGTCTGAGGGAACGCCTGCACCGTGGGGACTACAATCCCGACCCTCGCGACATCGCGGCCGGCCTTCTGCGTCTGGGGCGCGGCGACCGGCCCGCCGCCGAGCAGACGACGAACGGCTCTGTCTGACGCCGGCCCGCGGCGCCTCACTGCCCGCCGCTGTGGTCGTCCTCGTCCTCCAGCCCCACGCTCTCGGCCACCACGTACACGGGCCGGGCCCTCACTTCCTCGTAGATCCGCGCCACATACTCGCCCAGGATGCCCAGGCAGATGAGCTGCACGGCTCCCAGAAACAGGATCGAGATCATCGTCGAGGCCCAGCCCAGGATGGCCTGACCCGAGATCAGCTTCTGGTAGAGCACCCAGGCCGAGAAGACCAGGGCCACCAGCGCGGTCAGCAGCCCCAGCAGGCTGGCGAGCCGCGCGGGCACGAAGGAGTAGGCGAAGATGGCGTCCAGGCCCATCCGCAGCAGCTTGCCGAAGGTCTGCTTGGGGGCCCCGGCGTAGCGCTCGGGTCGGTCGAAGGCCACGCCCGTCTGCCTGAAGCCCGCGTAGGCCCGCAGCCCCGGCATGTAGCGGCTGCGCTCCGGCATCTCGTTGATGGCCGTGACGACCTTCCGCCTCATGGCGCAGAAGGTGCCCGCTCCGCGCGGCATCGGCGGCTGCACCAGCCGCGTCTGGAGCTCGTGGAACAGGTTGAGCACCGTGCCCCGAGCCAGAGGCTCCCGCCGCGAGCGCTTCACCGCGTAAGCCACGTCGTACCCCTTGCCCAGCTCGGCCACCAGCTCCGGGATCAACTCCGGCGGGTCCTGCAGGTCCGCGTCCATCACCACCACTAGGTCGTCGGGCGATCCGAGCCGCCGCTCGGCCTGGCCCAGTCCCGCGGCCAGAGCCGCCTGCTGCCCGAAGTTGCGCGCCAGCGAGAGGCCCTTGACCCGACCGTCCCGCTCGT
>CAZSOQ010000129.1:0-14448 GCA_964608495.1 uncultured Armatimonadia bacterium
CCGCATCACCGTGCGACATTCCGGCGACCCGCTCACGCTGCGCGAGGACCTGGAGCCGATCCGATGGCGGGCCAACTTCGCGCTGAACGCGCCGGGCTGGGTGAACCGCGCCGGGCCCGAGGATTCCTTCAACAGGCGCAACTTCCCCACGGAGGTTGGGGTGAGGCTGCTGTCCCCCGCGCCATCCGAGGCGGCCGCCGACGTCCTGGCCTTCGAGCTGCAGCCCGGCCAGGTGGGCACGCTGGTGCTGGCGGCCCATTGCGCGGACGACGTGATGGAGGTCGTCGGCGAGGGGTACCGCTTCAAGTACGCGACCCTCTGGGAAGACCTGGACGCGGTGCTGGCCTACGCGAGCGCGAACCTGGACACCCTGACGAGCAAGTCGCGGTTCTTCGACGGGGTGCTTGCGGGCGCGAGCGTGGGCAAGTCGGCGCGGGACCTGGTGGCCTTCAGCCTCCAGAGCTACCTGCACAACACCTGGTGGACCGTGGCACAGGACGGGCGCGAGTGGTTCTCCTGCTGGGAGGGCAACTGCACCTACAACAGCACGATAGACGTGGAGTACAACCTGGCGTGGTTCTACCTGCTGCTGTGGCCCGAACTGCTGGAGCTGACGCTGGACGAGTGGGCCATGCATGAGAAGTACGGCGCCCCCGAGGAGACGCCCGTGGCCGTGGCCTGCGAGCTGCCCGCGGGAGCCGAGCCGCCGGCCGAGACGTCGTGGCTGTCGCACGACATGGGGGCCCTCATCACTGCCAACGGCCAGTCCTATCCGCACGAGATGGAGCTGGAGGAGAACTGCAACTTCATCCTGCTCCTGCACGCGCTGGCCCACTTCACGGGGAAGGGCGACCTATTCGCGCGTCACTGGGCCCTGGTGCAGCGTCTGGCGCGGTACATTGTGGCGGCGGACACGACGGGGAACGGCGTGCCGAACCTGGGAGTGGCGAACACGATAGACGACGCGTCCCCGGCCGTGCAGTACTCGCGTGAGCAAGTGTACCTGGCCTTCAAGGCCTTCTGCGCGCTCGAGGCCGTGGCGGCCATGGGAGATCGGCTGGGAGACACGGCCTTCGCGGCCCTGTGCCGGACCTTCGCCGAGAGGACCGACGCGACGCTGCAGGAGCAGGCCTGGGTGGGCGACCATTTCGCCGTGTGTCTGGAGAGAACCGCGGACGGCCTGGAGGACGTCTGGACCGGGGAGCCCCTGACGGGGGAGCTGCAGGGCTGGGACGCCTACCACATCTACGCGGCGAACGGCTTCCTGTACCTGCTGGCGACGGACTTCCTCCCGCCCACGGACTACGGCCGCCTGCGCACGGACCTGCGGACCGCCCGCGACGCGGCGATGTGCGAGTATGGCGACTTCCACTCGTCCATGGATCACTCGAACCTGTGGGTGTCGCAGAACCTGCATCGCGACTTCGCCGGGGCCTACCTGGGCGTGGACCCGGGGGACCTGGCGGAGAGGTACTGGGCCTTCGAGCTGCTCGAGAACACCGGGGGACGTGGCGGGGCCTTCGTGGACACCTACGGCTGGAACCACCTGCACTACTACCCGCGCGGGATAACCAGCCTGGGGCTGATGTACGCTCTGGGCGGCGTGCGTCTGAGCAGGCTGGACGGCAGGCTGCTGGTCGCGCCCGTGCGGGTACCATGCCGAGTGCCCCTGCTGAGCCTGGCGGACTGGGAGGCGGGGCGCGTGCCCTGGCTGGAGGCATCCGTCAGGGATGGCCGGGTCGAGGTGTCGCTGAGCGACCCGGAGCTGCTGGCGGGTCTGACTGTAGGGACGCCCGACGCGAGCTGAGGGCACCGGCGAGGGCCCTGGGGCGCGCCAAGGCCGTGGTAGAATCCCTGCGCGGCTTCGCAAGCAGGACACTCTCGGCGGGCTATGCCCCAAGGGGGGCGGAGGCGTATGAAACTCCTGATAGCGGTGGTCAACAAGCGGGACTGCCCGCGGCTACAGGGGGCCCTGGTGGAGGCCGGCTTTCGCTTCACGGAGCTCGGCAGCACCGGGGGCTTCCTGCGCGAGGGCAATGTGACGCTGCTGGTAGGCGTGGAGGCGGAGCAGGTTGAGGCGGTGCTGGGGCTGATAGGCGAGTTCTGTCGGCCGCGCGAGCGCGCGACCCAGGTCGGCACGCCGGGCACGCAGCTCTACTCCGCGCCCGTTCAGCAGGCCATGACCGTCACCGTGGGCGGGGCTCAGGTGTTCGTCCTTGACGTGGAGAGGGTCGTCCACGTCTAGGCCGCGGCGGGCGCGGCGACGGGCGGCCGGCCCTGGCCCCGGCAGCCCCCGCGCACCCCAGCGCCGAGCGCCGGTCCCTGGAAAGACCGTCAAGTGGGCTGTCCCAGGGCTATGGGCACGGTAGAAGATGAGCAGGGCCTCTCTCGCCTCGAACAGCTCCGCGGCATGCGTCTGTGGAACGTGAGCGGAGCCTTCGCGGCCGTCTACTCGGCCATCACGACCGGGGCCTACAGCACGGGCTATGCCCTGCACCTCGGGGCGTCGGAGGCCCTGATCGGGCTGCTGGCCGCGGCGCCTGCCTGGGGCCAGCTCCTCCAGATGCTCTCTCCCCTGCTGATCGAGCGGCTCAAGCGGCGGAAGGCCTTCGCCGTGGCCACCTACGCCGTGGGTTACATGGCATGGCTCCCCATCGCCCTGATACCCTTCCTGTTCCTGGGGGGCGCTCGGCCCTGGGCCATGGTCGTCTTCGTCGGCCTCGCCGGGGCGACCCTCGCCCTGGGCTCGCCCGCCAGCACATCCTGGCTGACCGACCTGGTGCCCGCGGCCGTGCGCGGCAGGTTCATCGCCCGGCAGCAGAGCATCCTGGCGGCTGTGGGCCTCGTGGCGTCTCTGACCGCCGGCTGGTACATGGACCTATTCCCCGACCAGACCAAGCAGACCGGGTTCGTCGTGCTCTTCAGCGTGGCCGTGCTGTTCGCCCTGGTCTCGATCGGCGTGTGGATGACGGTCCCCGAGCCGCCACGCCGCGAGGGCAAGCCCGCGAGCATGGTGGGCCTGCTGACCCTCCCTCTGCGCAACGCCAACTTCAGGAGCCTGACCGTCTTCGTTTGCGCCCGGACGATGGCGGTGATGGTTGCCGGGCCCTTCTTCACCGTTTACATGCTCAAGAACCTGGGAGTGCCCTACACGCAGATCGCGATCCTCGCCGGCCTGTCCACCGTGTCGTCCATCGCCGCCAATCCCCTGTGGGGGTACCTGGCCGACAAGTACGGACACAAGCCGGTCCTGCACATCAGCAGCCTCGGGATCGCCCTGGTGCCACTGTGCTGGTTCTTCGCGACGAAGAGCAACTACCCCCTGGTGGTGTCGGCGGTGCAGGTCTGGGCGGGAGTCCTCGCGCCCGGCGTGCTGCTCTCCCAGTTCAATCTGATGGTGAAGATAGCACCGGAGGAGCACCGGTCGGCCTATGTGGGATTCCATTCGGCGGCGGTGAACCTCGCGGCCTCCCTGGGCGCCATCCTGGGTGGGCTGCTGGCCGACGTCTACAGCGGACTCCCCGAGGTCCTGCTCTTCGGGCGGCCCGTCGCCCACCTGCAGTGGGTATTCCTGACCTCCTGCTCCCTGCGACTGCTGACCTGGCCGCTGCTGGCGGCCGTCAAGGAAGAGAAAGAGGTATCGGCCAGGGTGGTGCTCGACCGGCTGCGCAGCGGACAGCCGGTGAGCACGCTGTGGAACCTGATGCGGATGCTGAGGTCCTCGGACCCGGCGACCAAGGCGCAGGCGGCGCGGTCCCTCGGCGGCACGGGCAGCTCGCTGGCCGTGGAGGAGCTCATCGCGCTGCTCGACGACAGCGACCGGCAGGTGAGGCGCGAGGCGGCCCGGGCCCTGGGCGAGATCGGCGACCCGCGCGCCGTCGCGCCGCTCATCGAGAGGCTGCGCGACCCGACGGCCGACATCATCGAGGAGGCGGCCGAGGCCCTGGGCCGCATTCCCACCGGCCGCAGCCTGGAGTCCCTGGCACAGATGCTGGGGGACGAGCGGCCGTCGGTGCGCAAGAGCGCCGTGGTGGCGCTGGCGGAGCTGGGCGACGCCCGAGCGCGGGAGCCGATGGAGAGGATGCTCGAGGTCGAGCGAGACCCGACCGTGTTCGTGGCCGCCGCGCACGCTCTCAGCCGGATCGGGGGACGCCGCGTCCTGCACGTCCTCCGGCGCCTGCTGAGGAGAAGCAGCCCCGGGGTGGGCAGGAAGGAGCTTGCCAGCTCCCTCGGCCGTCTCCTCGGTCCGCCGGGAGTCTTCTACAGGCTTCTGGAAGCCGAGCCCATGGCCCAGGAGGCCATGGTCGCGCGCGCCTTCTCCGGGGCCAGAAGGCGTCTGGCCAGAGCCCTGGCCACGGACCCCGAGCACCGGGCGCAGGTCGAGGACAACTGCAGCGCGGGGCTGCAGTACTTCGCGCGCGGAAGGTACGGCGAGGCCGTGGGCTGCGTGTACAGGCTGGCGGCGGCCAGCGTGCGCAGCTTCGCGGCGAGCGAGAAGGGCGACGCCCTCCTGCCGGGGCAGGAGGACCAGGACCCGACCTCGCTGACGCCCACGCAGCGTGTCAGCCTTCTGCTGCGCGAGAACGAGCATCTCCGCATCAACCTGGGGTTCCTGGCAGGGCTCCACAGCGACAGCCGCCGGCAGGAGCTGCACCTCGAGGAGGCCCTGCTGGCCGTCTTCGCCTACCAGCAGCTCATGGACGCGCTGGCGGGGCTCGAGCGGGCGTCCGGAAGGTCCACGCGCAGTCCGGAAGGAAGGCAGGTCTAGGTCCGCGGCGGCCGGACCGGCTGCGGCTGGCGGCAAGCCGCGACAGGGAGGCGAGGCCAACCATGCTCTACGCACTGCTGTGCGGTCTGATGATCCTGGCGCAGCCCGGCCCGGTGAGCTGGGACTTCGAGGATGGGACGCTGCAGGGCTGGCAGGTGGTCAGCGGCGACCTCGGGCCGCAGCCCACCGACGCGAAGGACGACCGGTGGGGCGGGTCCTTCGGCAAGCAGGGGACGTACTTCCTCGGCACGGGCGAGCTCCCGGGCGGCGGTTTCTCCGACGCCCTGACGGGCGAGCTCCGGTCGCCGCAGTTCACTATCAACCACGACGCCCTCTCCCTGCTGGTGGGCGGCGGCAACCACCCCAAGGAGTGCTTCGTGGCGATGGTAGACGCGGCGTCGGGCGAGGAGCTGGCGCGCGCCACGGGACGCAGCGCCGAGCAGATGTTACCCGTGGTCTGGGAAACCGGCCCGTGGAAGGGACGTCGCGTCTACCTGCGCGTCGTGGACACGCACAAGGAGGGCTGGGGTCACATCAACGTGGACCAGGTGCGCGAGCTGACGCCGGCGGACCTCCAGGAAATGCGCCGCGCGGAAGCCCGCGAGCGGGCCGAGAGGGTGCGCAAGCTGGCCCTCTGGCAGCAGGACCTGTGGTCGCGGGCTGCGGTCACCTACAGGGGCGAGAGCCTGAACCACGTCGCGCTCCCTCTGGGCGGCATCGGCACCGGCAGCATCTACCTGCGCGGCAACGGCGACCTCACCGGCTGGCAGATCTTCAACCACGTGAGCCTGGCGGCAGAGCTGCCACACAGCTTCTTTGCCCTGTGGGCCCGCCCGGACGGCGGCGAGCCGGTCAGCCGGGTGCTGCAGACCGACATGGTCGGCACCTGGCCGGGCGTACGGCAGGCCGAGTTCGCCAGCGAGTATCCCCTGGCGCTGCTGGGCCTGGCCGACCTCGATCTGCCCGTGGTCGTCGGTGTCGAGGCCTTTTCTCCCATGGAGCCGCTGAACGCGCGAGCGTCGGGAATGCCGGCGGTGGTCTTCGCCCTCCACGTGGTCAACGTGAGCGCCGGGCCCGTGGAGGTGGCACTCCTAGCCTCGCTGACCAACGCCGTGGGCTGGGACGGGTACAGCAAGGTTTCGGGCGCCGAGAACGAGGGCTTCGGCGGCAACACGAACGAGCTCGTCAGGATCGGCGATGACGCCTGGGCGGTGGTCATGCGCAACCAGTCGCTCAAGCCCGACGACCCGAACTCCGGCACCATGGCGCTGGTGGCCCTGGGCGGGCGCGAGGGGCCGCTGGACTGCGCGGCCCAGTGGAGCGACCTCAACCTCCTGCGGCAAGACTTCGCCGCCGACGGAAGGCTTCAGCCCTCGACCGGCGACGGCCCGACCCTCGCCGGAAGGACGGCCAGCGCGGCGCTCTCGACGCCCCTGCGACTGGAGGCGGGCGAGCGACGGGAGGTCGTGTATGCCCTGTGCTGGCACTTCCCCAACCGGCTGCGCGACTGGCCCGGCGGGGACAAGGCGGCTCGCCTGGGCAACAGGTACAACAACTGGTATGGCGATGCCGAGGCCGTAGCGCGCGAGCTGGCCGAGAGCTTCCCGGACCTGCGGGCAGCCACGGAGCTCTTCGCCGCGGCTCTGTACTCCAGCGACCTGCCCGGCTGGCTACGCGAAGCCCTGGGCGTTCACATCGCGACCATCCGCTCGCCGCTCGTGATGTGGCTTGAGGACGGGACGGTGGGGGGCTTCGAGGGGCTGAACGCCGACGTGGGCTGCTGCCCCCTCAACTGCACGCACGTCTACAACTACGCGCAGACGATGGCCTACGTCTGGCCGGAGCTGGAGCGCAAGGTCCGCGAGACAGACCTGAGCGTGCAGCAGAAGCCCGACGGCGGCGTGCGACACAGGCTTCAGGTGCCCCTCGATGCGCCCCGCTGGACCGATCCCTTCACCGACGGTCACCTCAGCACGATCCTGAAGGCCTACCGGGAGGTGCGCAACTGCCCCGATCTGACCTGGCTGAGGCAGTGGTGGCCCAACCTGCGCAAGGCCATGGACTTCGTGCTGGAGCAGTGGGACGCCGACGGCAACGGCGTGATCGAGGGGCCCCAGCCGAACACCTACGACTGCACCGACTACGGCCCCAACACCTTCATCGGCACGCTGTACCTGGCCGCTCTGCGCGCGGCGGAAGAGATGGCGAACCGCGTGGGTGACACCGCGGCCGCCCGGCGCTACAGGGAGCGGTTCGAGGTCGGTCGCGTCGAGCTGGACCGCCTGTGCTGGCGCGAGGACCTCGGCTACTACGTGCAGGTCTACGATCCCGAGGAGCACAAGGAGAAGCAGTGGGGCATAGGCTGCTTGTCCGATCAGCTCCTGGGCCAGTGGTGGGCCCACGTGCTGGACCTCGGCTACGTGCTCCCCGAGGAGCACGTGCGCGACGCCCTCAGGAACGTCTTCAGACACAGCTTCAAGGTGGACTACGTGATGGCGCCGTACAGCCACGCGCCCAGGGGGCGGGACATGGGGCTGCTGAACTGCACCTGGCCCCACGGCGGCCGCCCGGCCGATTCCATCAACTACGCCGACGGCGCGTGGACGGGCGTTGAGTACCAGGTGGCGGCGCACATGGTCTGGCAGGGCTTGGTCGTCCACGGACTCACGATCGCGAAGGGAGCGCGGGAGCGGTACGACGGCGAGCGACGCAATCCCTTCGACGAGCCGGAATGCGGTCACCACTACGCGCGGCCACTCTCGAGCTGGAGCCTCCTCCAGGCCCTCACCGGCGTACAGGTGGACGGCCCCGCCGGGCTGCTCTCGCTGCGCCGACTGCCACCCAGGCCGTCCCGCTGGCTCCTGATCGGCCCCGAGGGCTGGGGGACGCTGGCGGTAGACCGGGACGCGCAGCCGACGTGGGTGGAGCTGCGCATCGAGTGCCTGGGTGGGCGTATGAGCTGGCGATCGCTGCGGCTGGGCCTGCCCGGCGCCGAGGGGACAGGGCTCTGCAGGGCTTCCGGGCTTGGCCCCGAGGGCCAGGACCTGCCGGCACGGTGCGAGGCGACGGCCGACACGATCCGGGTGGACTTCGAGGAGCCGGCCGCCATCGAAGCCGGCGGCGAGATGCGCCTGCTGATCCACGGAGACGACCGGCCCGCCATCACCCCCGGCGCCAGGGAGACGGACATCAGCCGGGGCCCCAGTGCCCCGCAAGGGAAGGTCACCAGGTGAGCCGATCGCTTGCAGTGCTGACCGTCGCGCTGTCCGCCTTCTCCTGTTGCCGTGGGGCACCGTGGGAGCCGGGAAGGCTCTCCCCTCTCTCCCGCGTGCTGGAGAAACCCCTGGAGACGATGGTGGCGAACCCGCCCTTCGTGCTGCGCCCGGAGCGGGTCATCAAGGTCGAGGCGGTCGTCCCTCGGCGCGGCCCGGCGGCCTTCGGACAGACTCTCTACGCCGGCTCCCTCACCGTGCGCGCTCCCGTCGGCGACGGCCAGTGGCTGTACGACCTTGACCCCGCGCCGCGGACCCTCGACGCCGCGCCATCCTCGTCGCCCTGGGTGGCCGCCTATTCCATCCGCGGCACAGGAGTCGGGTGGCGCGTCGAGCAGAGCGTCACCGTGGCCATCGGCTACCCGGCGCTGTGGTTCCGAGTAGCGGCGACGGGCGCCGCGAGGCCCCTCGTCGCATCCCTCCTCGGCTGGGGCTGGGCAGGCCTTCAGGCCCCGGCGGCGTGGGCGGCGGACGGCAACTGGTTCACCCGCGACCCCGGCGCGACCCTGTCCTTCGGCCGGGTGGCCCTGGGCGCGAGCCCGCTACTCATGTACCGCGACGACCGGGGGCCCTGCACCGGCGCCCTGTTGTTCACGCCCGCCCCGGAGCTCGTGACCGTGGGCGACGACGGCGCGCTCATCGAGTATGGGCCGGACGTCTTGGAGGCGCAGGTGTTGTACCTGCTGGCCACGGCTGAGGTCACCTGGGCCGACGCCCTGGCGCTGACCACCCACCTCGCCTCGCCGCCCACGGGCCTCGCGATGCGCTTCGGGTGTGACGGCGGGCCCGCGGGACAGCCATGGGTCGAGGTGTCGCAGAAGGGCTGTGGTGTGACGGCCCTGCCCTGCGTCCTGGAGGCGCCCGAGGGAGCGCTCCGCGTGCGGACGACCCTGGGCGACGTGCCGCTCGTGAGGGGCACGTCCACGCGCGTGGGCCTGCGCGTGCCCGACCGCTTCGGCCGACTGCTGCCGGACTTCGCGCCGCCGGGCGAAAGGCTTCAGACGAGGATCAGTCAGGATGTGCGCGACATCCTGGCCCACCAGCAGCCGGACGGCACCTTCTCCTTCGCCCTGGGACGCAGCTTCTACAACGGGATCACCTGCAGCGTGCTGGCCGAGCTCCTGCCCGTGCTGCCCGCGGACCTGCGCGCCCAGACCGAGCAGGCCGTGCGCCGTTGGCTCGACTACGTGTGGGACAGCCAGGTGACGTGCCCTCTCTTCGGGGGGACGAGGCTCCCGGCTGAGACGGAGGGCTTCACCGAGACCTGCGTGGACTACCCCGAGATCATGAGCTGCGTGCTGCAGGCGACGGCGATCTACTCGGCACAGGCCGACCCCGCCTACGCCCGGCGCCGGTGGGCGGACGTCGAGGCCCACGTGGACCAGTTGCGCCGCTTCACGGACTGGACGGGAGCCGCCCTGGCAGCGCCGGGGCCCGGGTACGTGCACGTCATCGCCGAGAGCGCGATCGGGGGCTACCTGGGATGGAACGCGGTCTACCAGCTCGCACTCCTGGCCGACAAGCCCGAGTCGGCCGCAGAGGCCAAGGCCCGCGCCGCCCTCGCCTGGCAGGCCTTCTCTCACCTGTTCCAGCGCCGCCCCGAGTACGGTGAGGAGCCCGTCGTCGTCAACGGCGTCAACGACCACCTGGTTGAGCTGCAGGCCGAGCCGCCGTGGACCTACGTCCAGTACGCCTGGTTCTCCTACCTGCCGTGCCTGGAGCTGCCGAGGGCGGACACCTTCGGCGTATGGGACATGCTGCAGAGGCAGCCGTGGTGGGAGTGGACCGGGGCTCTGGGGAGTACGCAACGGGCCTACGACTACGCCAACGCCCTCGCCCTGACGCGCGCGGGGCACGGCGACCAGGTGGCGCCGCACTGGCAGGCCCTGCTGGACAGACCCCACGCCTGGGAGTCCTTCGACCAGACGCCCGTGCTCGAAGCCGCGGCCCTCGCGTGGCTGGCCGGCGAGGATTGGGCCCGGTGATAGCGGGGGCCACCCCGGTCCTGGTCCGGCCCGTCTTGCCCGGGTACGTTCCCTCAAGGCAGGGCCGACGGCCGATGGGCGAGGAGTCCGATGTAGGCCCCCAGAGGGCTGGAGGCCGGGTGCAGCGCCTCTGCCCAGCGCGCCGCCAGGCCCCCGAGACGGCTTCGGAAGGGTGCACCCGCCAGCACAGTGCGCACCCGGAGCCGCCAGTCGGGCATGACCGCCCGGGCCAGTCGCACCAGTTCCGGCGGGGTGAAGAAGTGCGCCCGGTCCAGAGGCCCACCGGAGCGCCTGGCCCGCTCGTCGAGGTAGAGCAGGGACCACCTGCTGAGCACCCCAACGAACACCCTGCCCGAAGCCACCCGGGCCATCTCCTTCAAGGCCGTCTGCGGGTCTGGCAGGAACTCCAGCGTCGTCACCGCGTACACCAGATCCACACTCGCGTCCTGGAAGGGCAGCCTCGCGGCATCGCCCTGCATGAGACGCACGAGGCCCAACCGGCCCGCCAGACGTCCTCGGGCCACAGCCAGCATGTCGGGGCTGGCATCCAGTCCCTGAACGTCGAGGCCTAGATCCATCAGCCACTCCAGGTAGCGTCCCGTGCCGCATCCCACGTCCAGAACGCGCTCTCCGTCACAGGGCTGAGCCATGCGCAGCAACAGACGCCTCTCACAATCGTCCGACCAAGCGCCCCATGGCGTGTCATACCAACGGTCGTACTTTTGAACCACCGGCCCCTGGAACGAATTGGCCGTGCTCATCTCATCCTCCGGCAGCCCGCCGGGGGCCGCATGGGCCACGGACACGGACGGGTGCCAGGCCGGGTCCCGGTGCGGGACCCCCGCCGTGGCCAGCGACTTCGCCGCGATGGCCCGCGGACCTGGGGACCAAGGCCATCCGGTCGGTGAGTCGGGCCGCAAAAGAAAGGCCCCCGTCGCGAGGACGGGGGCCTTCTGCACTCGGTGCTGTTCGCCTTAGAAGCCGATGGTCACACCGGCGGCGAGCAGGTCTGCATCCTCCCAGGCGAGAGCCGGCAGCAGGCCCGCGGGGACGTTAGCATCCTCGTGAGCGTAGATAACGCCGACAGTCACGCCATCCGCGATCTCCTTGTCGAACCGGACCGACCAGAGCTGGTCGTAGGCCAGTTCGGCTGCGGTGCACCGCGGGGGCACTACACCGAAGTTGCAGTACGCGTCCAGGGAGTCGAGGGAGTAGTAGGAGATCTCGAAGGGCACGTCTCCGAGCTGGAAGCCCAGCGTGCCACCGATGGTCTGGGTCTGCGGGAAGATGGGAGCGTTCCGGGTCCATCGCTCGAAGGGGATGACCCCGGGGACAAGCCCAAGGTAGTTGGTCATGAGACCCTCGAAGTAGGGATGGAGGGTGGAGTAGAACACGTCGTAGCCGCTGTCGGCCTCACCGTAGAACGCGCTCAAGGACCACTTGGGCGCCCTCCACAGATCGAGCATGACGATCAGGGCGCTGGGATCCACGGTCTGGAGTCCGCAGCACTGAGCCCAGTAGTCGTCAACGCCGTTGGCAGCCTGCAGCTGCTGCGCGTACTCAACCATCAGCTCGCGGTCGCCCCAGTACTTCCACCAGGCGTCAACGCTCCACGCCTGCTCCTCGCCAAAGCCATTCGCGAGGTAGTTGGCGCCGAGCATCCACGTCGGGCGGTCGTACTGCAGGCGGAAGGCCGCGTAGCTGTCGCCGAAGTAGTTCCAGGACGCCGAGACAACCGGCGCCTTGAAGGAGTAGTCGGCGTTGCCGCCGCCGAAGAAGAAGTCGATGTCGAGGCTGGTGTCGCCGATGTCCGTGATCTGGCCGCGGGCGCCCTGGAGGCTCTTGCGATCATTGTTGGCAACGAGGCCGCAGCCGTACTTGACGAACTGCCGGCCCCACGTCCAGTTGATCTCGAAGGGCCACCGGGTCGGGAACTGCAGGTACGCCTCGTCCAGCCAGACTTCGTCGGACCCGTAGCCATCGACCATAGCGAACTGGCCCGGGACGAGAGCGTCCACTTCCGGCGCAAGGGCGTTGATGACCCCCGTGAGCGCGTTGCCGTTGATGCTCGGCCCGAGGTAGGGCACGAGAATCGCGGGCACCGTGACGGTGTTGCGCATAGCGACGCCCGCGAAGCCGGTAGCCCACCCGACCAGCGGGTCGCCGCTGTCGCGAACCTTCAGCGCAACGCGGCCGAACAGGTCATCGGTGATCTGGCCCTCAACGCCGATCTTGGCGGTGAGGTTGTCGAACTCGAAGTCGCCCGCGACGTCCGAGCCGGCAAGGCCGATTCGGTAGTCAATCCAGCCGAAGGGCCGGGGGCCCTTGGCTTCCTCGAGAGCGGTTACGCGATCGGCCAGATCGGCCATGTCATCCTGCAGGTCATCCACGTCGCCGCGGATGTCCCGAAGCTCGTCCTTGAACTCGTCAAGGAGCTTCTGGATGATGGCCCTAACCTGGGCCTCGTCCACCTTGCCCTCAGGGCCCTGGGGGCCGACGGCGCCAGCCGCGCCAGCCGGACCCTGAGGTCCAGCCGCACCAGCCGGGCCAGCCGCGCCCGCCGGGCCTGCGGGACCCTGCGGACCGGGATCGCCCTTGTCGCCCTTCACAGCCTGGGGCAGGTTGTCCAGCAGGCGAGAGATTGCCATCGCGAACTCGTAGCGAGTCATGGCCCTGTCGCCATGGAACAACCCGTCCGGGTACCCAACGATGATGCCCTTGTCCACCAGGGTCTGCACAGCATCGTAGGCCCAGTGGTCGAAGGGCACGTCGTCCGTGGGACTCGCCTGCGCGAAGCACGGGGCTACGAGCACAAAGGCGAGCACCGTTACAGCGAGGTACTTGTACATTGGTGTTGTCCTCCTGTGTCGGCTTCCGGGGGAGGGATACAGCCCGAGGCTATCGCCATCCAGGCTCCCTCCCGCAGGACGGTGCTGCATGTGCCCCCAGCTACGCAAAGGAGTTGCCTATGTTTCCTCGCTTCACGTGTCGTGGGCTTGCTGTTTTCCCGCCCTGTCGTCCGTCACCTGACATCCACCGCCCGGCTTGGAGGTTCCTCCCTTCTTTGCCCGTTTCGGCGGCGGCGCGACGCACGACCGGTTATGATCACGGGCAGTTAACACTGCCCGGAATCGCCAGTAATCTTAGCACCCGGGCCCCCGCAAGTCAAGAGCACGATTCACTGCCTCCCGGGTGCCAAGCTCCGCTAACGCTCTGTCATCCAACCCGTCCACTCACCTGTCGCTCTCTTAGACCGAAGGCGCCCACTGGGGTTGCGGCTCCTTCGGCCGATCATTCCTCCTTCTCCTGGCCGCCCTCCTCCTCCGGCTCGTCCTCGCGCCAGATCTTCCCACGTCCCCCGCAGTAGGAGCAGCGAACCACCCCCCACTGGTGCACACTGCGGCCGGCGGCCGCCAGACAGTCCCGACAGCTTCGGCCGCCGCTCCGCGTGCAGTTGCGCTTGCCTTCACAGTGTGGGCAGTCCATCAATCTGCGTGCCACGCTCTCACCTCCCTAGGCTAGGTCATGCGCAGGCCCGAAGGCATCGTACGGCCGGGCCAGGGGCCCAGCGGTCAGGATCCGCCGGCCAGACCGGCGCGCAGCAGGTCCTGCAGCGCGGCCTGCGCGGACTGGATAAGCTGTTGTAGCTCCTCGGCCTGCTCGCCCTGGGCTTGGGCTCCCTTGATCACATAGCCGAGGGCGTTGAGCACATCCCGCCCGCCCGGTCGCGCCTGAGCCGCCAGCCACGCGCCGGCCCAGACGTAGTGTGGCAGGTCGGGCAGTTGGCCCGTGGCGACGGCATACCAGCCTTCTCGACCGCCCTCGGCCGTCGAGCCCAGCAGGTGGGCCACCAGCCCCTCGCCGGCCGGAAGCAGCCCGCCCGTCAGGTCCGAGGGCTGGGCGTCCAGTATCTGCCAGCCCAGCAGGCCCCGTCGGGCATCCGGCAGCACCACGTCCTCCAGGTACCGCTTGGCCGGTCGGCGATTGGCCACGGTCAGCTCGAGACCGGCCTGGGCGTCCTGGTAGGTCTGCCACTCGCGGTAGCCGAGGGCCGTGAGGAGCTGGCTCAGCTCGCGGTAGGCGGGAAGCGCGGGCTGAACCCAGGAGAAGCGGGCGGCTGGATCCTCGCTGTGGATGCCCTCGACGAAGATCGCGGGTCCCGAGGGGCCCTTGCTCACCCGCGCCGTGACAGCCCAGCCCAGCGGCACCGGGATGCGCAGCGAGGCGCTCTCCTCGTCCTCGAGCCAGCCCGCCGTGGGCGCTGAGCGCGACGGCCGCGTGAGCACCGACTCCCTCACCGACGACGGAAGCGAGGCGGCCGGGGCGACCGGCCCCTCGGTGCGCAGAGCAGCGATCCTGGGTGGCGAGCTTGCCGCCGCGCCTCTGGCCGCGGCGGCAAGCTCGCCACCCAGGATCGCTGCTC
>CAZSOQ010000130.1:0-14441 GCA_964608495.1 uncultured Armatimonadia bacterium
GAGCTGGCGCGGGCCCTGCGCCAACTGCTCCTCCAGACGCGCCACGTGGGCCTGCAGCCGCTCCAGCCGGTCCAGCAGGTTCAGGATCACCTCGACCCCGGCCAGGTTGACTCCCAGCTCTTCCGTCAGACGGCGAATCTGACGCACTCGCTCGAGATCAGCCTCGCAATAGAGCCTCTGACCGCACTCCGTGCGCGTCGGCACCATCAGCCCCTTCCGCTCATAGGCCCGCAGGGTCTGGGGATGCACCCCCAGCAGCCGGGCCGCCACCCCTATGTAGTACACCGGTTCATGTCTGCCGCGATCCGCCATGGCGCTTCACCTGGTCAGTGCCTCGTGCCTGCTTCCCGCTACGGCCCGCCGGGCAGGTCGGCGCGCGGGTCCTCGGTCAGCTCGTCGCGGAGCTGCTCGAGAAGCTCGCGGGCCTTCCGGCTCAGGTGCCTCGGCGGCGCCACCACCAGCTCGATGTACATATCGCCCCTGTGCTCGCCTTGCCCTACCTTGGGCGCTCCCTGGCCCCGCAGCCGCAGGACCTGCCCGCTGCGGGACCCCGCGGGCACCTGCAGCTTGGCGTGCCCTCGTACCGTCGGCACCGACACCTCGGCGCCGAGGGCCGCCTCCGTCAGGCTGATGGGCAGCTTCACGTGAATATCGTCGCCTCGGCGCTCGAAGAAGGCGTGGGGCCTGACGCGTACCGTGAAGACCAGGTCCCCGTTCGGGCCCCCGAAGAGTCCTCGGCCGCCCTGTCCTGCCAGCCGCAGAGGCGTGCCGTCCGCGATGCCCGCCGGGATCTTGACCTTGACGCGCGAGCGCCGCAGCTTCTCGCCCGTGCCCCGGCAGCCCGGACAGCGCGCCACCACCACCTCGCCCGTCCCCTCGCAGCGCGGGCACCCCACGGGCATCCCCGCGAACCTCACTCCCCGGCCCCTGCCGCTCCCGCCGCATTGGGGACAGGTCTCCAGCGTGCCGCCCAGGCCGTCGCACTGCGGACAGGCGTCGGCGGTCTCCAGGGTGAACGACCGCTCCGCGCCGTTGACCGCTTCCTCGAAGCTGACCGGCAGGTCCTGACGGACATCCTGGCCGCGCCGGGGGACTCGTCGTGTCGGCCGGCCACCCGGCTCGGGCCGGGCCCCGAAGCCCTCGGGCCCGAAGCCCAGATCGCCGAAGAGGTCGCCGAACATCTCCGCAAAGCTGCCCGCCCCGAAGTGCTGATACACGAAGGTGGCGAAGTCCTGGCTGGTGGCCTGGCCCCCCTGCTGGGCCTGCTGCCAGGCGTGGCCGAACTGGTCGTACTTGCGCCGCCTCTGCGGGTCCCCCAGCACGTGGTAAGCCTGGCTGATCTGCTTGAACCTCTCCTCCGCCTGCTTGTCGCCGGGGTTGACGTCCGGATGGTGCTTGCGCGCCAGCTTGCGGTAGGCCTTGCGGATGTCCTCCTGGCTGGCGCCGCGCGGCACGCCCAGTATCTCGTAGTAGTCAACGGTCTGCTCCATCTTCGCTCAGTCCCTGCCCTGTCCGGGCTGGGGACGCGGCCGGGATCGGGCCCTGCCGCTCCACCTACTCCGCCTCATCCTCCGTCACCGGTATCTCCCTGCGTCCGCCCACCGGCCGCCGGGCGATTCGAAGCCTCAGGACTCCATCGGCCAGCCTCGCGGAGGCGTCGGACGGATCCGCATCACTGGGCAGCGACAGCGTGCGCAGGAACTCCCCATACTGCCGCTCGCGCCGGAGTACCCGACCCTGGTGGGGCCCTTCCGCCTTCCGACCCTTCACCAGCAACGTCCCCGCGTCAACCATCACTCGCACGTCCCCCGCCGTCACGCCCGGCAGGCTCAGACGCACCAGATAGGCCTCCTCGGTTGCCAGGACGTCCATCGCGGGCGCCAGGCGCGTCGGCCCCGACAGCCTAGCCCGTTCGGCGCGCACCTCCTCGAACACGCGGCTTACCTGCCGCTGAAGCTCCACCAGCTCCGCCAGAGGGCTCCTTCGCAGCCTCATGCCCTACTCACCCTCCTCGATGGGCACGCTCCGGCCCGCCGCCCGTGGCACCGTCACCGTCAGCACGCCCCGCTCGAGACGCGCCTCGACGGCCTCCGCGTCCAGCGCCCACGGCAGGGCGAAGGACCGTCGGAAGCTGCCCACCGGCCGCTCGGCCCGCAGCACCTGGCCCTCGTCCGCCGCGGGCCGCGACCCCTCGCCGGCCAGAGTCAGCGTGTGGCCCTGCACGCTCACGTCGAGCTGCTCTCGTCCCAGGCCCGGCACCTCCAGGGTCACTACGACCGCGTCGTCTCGCACCTCGATGTCCGCCGGCGGGCCCCACTGCTCCCCGACGGCCATCGGCTCGGCCGCCGCCAGGTCGTCCAGGAGCCTCTGCATCCGCGCGCGAACCCGTGCCACGGCGTCCACGGAGCTGTCGTCTGTCAGCATAGCCCTCACATCCGCGCTTGGGGCCGCCGGCCCACCGGCCGGTGTCCGGCTTTGTCCGGGGCGCGGCGCCCTACCGCTATCGAACAGGGCACGGCGCGGGCGCCGTCCCCTGCCCCGCATACCTGCTAACGCTATCCCTCGTCCTCGGCCTCAAACTCGGCGTCTATCACACCGTCCGGCCCGGGGCCGTCCGTCGCGGCGCCGGGGCCGCCGCCCTGGGCCTGCGGACCCTCGGGTCCGGCCTGCCCGGGCTCACCGGTCGCTGCCTGCGGCCCGCCGCCGGCCGCGCCGGCCGCCGCCGTCTCGTAGATGCGCTGCGAGGCCTGCGACAGGAACTGGTTCGCGTCCTCGATGGCTCGGCTGATCGCCTGCTCGTCATCCCCCTGGGCCGCCGCTCGCAGCGCCTCCACCTTGCTCTTGAGCTGCTCGCGATCGGCCTCCGTCAGCCTGTCGCCCAGGTCGTTCAGTGTCTTCTCGAGCTGGTAGGCCATGCTGTCGGCCTGGTTCCGCGCCTGGGCCAGCCTCTGGAAGCGCTGGTCCTCCTCGCGATGCTGCTCGGCCCCCGCAATCATTCGCTGCACCTCGTCGGGCGACAGGGACGAGCTGCCGGTGATCGTGATGTCCTGGCTCTTGCCCGAGGCCTTGTCCTGAGCCGTCACGTGCAGGATGCCGTTCGGGTCAATGTCGAAGGTCACCTCGATCTGCGGCACATTCCGCGGCGCCGGCGGTATGCCGGACAGGTGGAAGCTGCCCAGCGAGTTGTTCTGGCTCGCCTGCGGCCTCTCCCCCTGCAGCACGTGGATCTCGACCGTGGTCTGGTAGTCGGACGCCGTCGTGTACACCCGCGAGGCCCGCGTAGGGATCGTGCTGTTCCGCTCGACCAGCACGTCCATGACGTCGCCCAGGGTCTCGACGCCCAGGCTCAGCGGGGTCACGTCCAGGAGGACCATGTCCTTCATCTCCTGGGTGAGCACCGCGGCCTGAATCGCCGCGCCCACGGCCACTACCTCGTCGGGATTGATGTCCCGCTTGGGCTCCTGGCCCGTGATGTCCCGGACCATCTGCTGGATCAGCGGCATCCGGGTCTGGCCGCCGACGAGGATCACCTCGCTGATATCGGCGGGCGAGACGCCGGCGTCCTCCATCGCCCGCAGGACGATGGGCCGCGCGCGCTCGACGATGGGCCGGGCCAGTTCCTCGAGCTTCGCCCGCGTGAGCGTCACCTCCAGGTGCAGATGCTCCTTGTCCTCGGTGACGGCGATGAAGGGCAGGTTGATCTCGCTCTGCAGGGCGGAGGACAGCTCAATCTTGGCCCTCTCGGCCGCCTCCTTGAGCCGCTGCTGCGCCTGTCGGTTCTCGCGCAGGTCAATGCCGTGCTGGGCCTTGAAGGACTCCGCCAGGAAGTCAATCAGCGCCTCGTCAATGTCGTCGCCGCCAAGGTGCGTGTCGCCCGCCGTGGACCGCACCTCGTAGTAGTCCAGATCGTCCTCGGCGGCCTTGTCAATCTCGACGTCCATCACCGTCACGTCGAAGGTTCCGCCACCGAAGTCGTAGACGAGGATCGTCCCCGCCATCTTCTCCTGCTTGTGCCCGTAAGCCAGCGCCGCGGCAGTCGGCTCGTTGATGATCCGCAGCACTTCCAGCCCCGCGATCTCGCCCGCGTGCTTCGTGGCGTTGCGCTGGGCGTCGTCGAAGTAGGCCGGAACGGTCACCACCGCCTGCTTCACCGGCTCGCCCAGATACGCCGAGGCGTCTCGGGCCAGCTTCTCGAGGATCATCGCCGAGATCTGCTCGGGCGTGTAGTCGCGACCATCCACCGTGATGGCGGTCGTGCGCTGCCCCATCAGCCGCTTGACCGAGCGCACCGTGCGGTCGGGGCTCAAGACCGCCTGACGCTTGGCGGGCTCGCCCGCCAGCGTCTCGCCGGTCTTCGAGAAATGCACTATGGACGGGGTCACCCGGGCGCCCTCGGCGTTCGCTATCACCGTGGGGTCCCCGGCCTGGACCGCCGCCACACAGGAGTTGGTTGTCCCCAAGTCAATCCCTACTGCCTTCGCCATGTGCAATCACCGCCAAAGAAAGAAGTCTTCCACTGACGCCAGTCCTCCTGACTGGAGCTCACCGCTATGATACCATGCCCCTCGATAGCTGTCAATGCACTTTATAGTCCTGCTATCAATGCGCCTGATGCTGCGAGTGTAATCATACCCACGTCCCCCGCCCCTCAATCCCCAATCGCCTCACCAGGTTCCCCGCCCATCCCTTACCTCGGCGCACGCCTTCCCGCACGGCCACGGCATCGAAGCCCGCGGCGCCCTGGGACCGATCAGCGGCGCCTCCCACCAAATCAAAGGGGGAGCCACCGCGGGTTCCCCCCGTTCACTCAGCCTTTGCACTACGGTGCAGTGCTAGTCGCCAGATCAGATCCCTAGCCCGGATCGCTTCGCCTTCACATGCTCCAGAATCCCGTCGGCCACGGCCACCGGGTCCTCGCCCAGCGCGAGCTTGCCGCCAGTCATGCCCTCCAGGTCCTCCGTGAGCAGCTTGACCAGGTCGGGCGATCCGCCCACGGGCGGCACGGGCGATACGTGCGTATACAGGCCCATCGCCAGGGCCGCAGAGGCGTCCACGGTGGCCTTCTGCTCCATGTACTCGGGCGCCGTCACGGCCACGGGCAGGTCCGGGATGCGGCAGCCCAGCGCCTCGGCCACGGCCGTCACCAGCAGCACGAGGCGCCCCGTGTCCGTGCAGGTGCCGAAGCTGAGCACCGGCGGCACCCCGAGCTGCTTGCACACGGCCGACAGCCCCGGCCCGGCCTGGGCAACCGCGTCGAGGCTCGTGAGCCCCGCCACCTGGCACGCCGCGTTCCCACATCCTGCCGAGAGCACCAGCAGGTCGCGCTTGATCAGCTCCCGGGCCACCGCCGCGGTGAGCGAATCCTGCGGTCCGTTGGTCAGGGTCGTGCAGCTCACCAGGCCCACCACGCCCTGGATGGAGCCGCCGGCGATGACGTCCAGCAGGGGCTGGAGCGACCCGCCCAGCGCCGCGAGCACGGCCTCGGTCGAGAACCCCGTGACGATCTCGCGCTTGGCCAGCCCGCGCACGGCGGGCTTGCCCTGGCGGCGCTTGAAGTTCTCAAGGGCCAGCTCGATGAGGCGCCAGGCCTGTTCCGTGACCTGCTCGGGCTCGTATTCCAGCCGGTGATGGGTGCCGGGCACGCCGATCACCTCGCCCACGGCCACCAGCGTCGCCCCGTACTTCTCGGCCAGCTCGCCCAGGGTCGGCACCGAGCAGTTCATGTCCATCGCGAAGACGTCCACCGCGCCTGTCGCCAGGGCGTACTCCTGCATGATCCAGTTCCCGATGCAGCCCACGAAGACGTCGTCGGTCTCGGCCCGCTGCATGAGCTCCTGGCCCGTCTCGGTCGAGCCGATGATGCGGAGCCCCTTGGCCCCGGCCTCGCGGGCCATCTGCTGCGCCCGCTCGGACCGCGCCGCCTCGATCAGTGCGAACCCCACGAAGGGCTCGTGGCCGTTGGGCAGGATGTTGACATAATCGGGGTCCAGAAGCCCCAGGTCCACCGCCGCGGCGTGCGGGCTCGGGGTGCCGAAGATGGCGTCCTGCCCCAGCTCCAGCGGCACCAACGCGCCGTAGCACGTCGCCAGGCCCAGCCTCAGCACCGTCCGCGCCAGAGACAGCCAGTCGCCGTCTATGTTCGTCATCGCGCGTGTGGACGCGCTCACCAGCTCGTGCAGGGGGCTGCGGGGCATGATCCCCAGGCCCCGCCAGGTCTCCAGCCGCTCCTCGGGCGCGAAGGTCCGTGCCATCACGCTCTCGGCGCCCGAGATGTCGTCCATGCTCGCCACGATCGCCCGCCCGACGGCCCCGGCCCTCTCTGCCACGTCGCCGCCTCGGGCCACACCCAGCGCCTCCGCCAGCAAGTCCAGCTTGGCCTCGTCCCTGATGCCGAAGGGCGCGCTGCCGGCGCCGATCGCCTGGAGGGTCCGGGCCACCTCCCGCGTGTGGTGCGTATAGGCCGACAGGCCCATGATGTCCAGGTGCACCAGGTTGCGCGTTACCATCCCGTTGGCGTCAATCCCGCATACGCCCCGCAGCACGCCCTGTCGGGGCCGAATCTGGCACGGCCCGTTGCTGCAGATCGAGCATCGGGTCCCGGCCTGACAGAAAGCACAGCGACCGTCCATCGCCACGAAGCGGTCGTACACGTTCGTGGCCTCGGCCTGCTTCATGCCGCCGTACACGGTGTTGACGGACTCGTGCAGGCTCGGTGTCTCGGGAGCTACCTGCCGTCCCATTGCGATGCCTCCTCATGCCCGTGCGGGCGCCCGCACGATGCTAACGCCACGCAAGTGGCGGTATGTACCGCATGATCGCGGCAGGCCTGGCGCGACGCGCCCGCCTGTCCCAGGCCCCAGAAGAGCACCACGCCCATCACGGCGCCGATGATGGTACCGGCCGCCAGGCTGGCCGGAAGGGCGCTGCCGCCTCTTTCCGCCTGCAGTGCCTCGATGGCCTCTACGAACAGGTCCTTCGGCAGGCGCTCGGCCCGCAGGTTCAGATGGCGGAGCTGCTGCTGGTGGACCGCTGCGATGAAGGCATACTCCTCGGGGTAGTCGAGGGCGAAGTCGAGGAAGGCGCCCGCCAGGGCCGCCACCTGCGCCAGGGCCCCCTCGGCCGCACTGCGCCCTTCGTCCAGGTAGGTGTACAGCGAGCCGGCGCAGCGGCGGAACAGCTCGCCCAGCAGGTCGCGCTTGGACCCGAAGTGGCGATAGATGGCGGGCTCGCTGACGCCGGCGGCCTGGGCGATGGCGCGTAGGCTGGCGTCGGCCAAGCCGTCGTGGGCGATGACCTGGAGTGCCGCTCTGACTAGTCCCTCGGCGCCTGCTTTCCTCATGTTAGTTATCAATAACTAACATAAACCCCGCCGCCTGTCAAGCCCCAGTCCGCCCGTCAAGTCCCTACGGGGCCTCCGCAGGCAACCGGGGAACGTACAGGCAGAGGGCGCTCGGTGATCTACAACAGCCGCAGTTGAGTGGGCTTGCCTGGGCGCACGAGGCCGGCAGACTCGACGACCTCAGGGGGAAGTGGGAGCGTCTCGAGAGCCCTGGGCTCGACCTTGATCGCTCCACCACCGTAGGACTTGCCGACGAGCGGAAGGTTCGCGACCGTCCGGTCGTCAGACAGCACACGCCAGAGGGCCTCAACGAAGGCATCGTCCTTGCGATGGGGGTAGACACAGAGGAAACCCGTGAGGGGCACGCCTCCGCCCCGATTGCGGATGAACCGGGCGCTGCGTCGTCCCAGGTAGGCGAAGAGGATCGGCGGAGGCCTTCGCCTCTCCATCCTGTACCAGGGCCTGCGCGTGGCTATAAGGCGCCTCTGCGGCAAACCCATCGCCACACCACGGGAGAGATACTGCTGCACCGCCGGCGGAAACTGGTCCTGCGGCCGTCCGTCAGGAGAAAACAGCAGCGTGGGCCGGCCCGCCGAGTCGAGGGTCGCCATCGTCTCGGGAGTCACCTCGTCCCCAGGAACGTCACGCGTGCGGCCTACAGCCGACAGCAGGAACTCGTCCGGTATGCTCAGGTCAGCGGCTTGTGCGCGCGTAAGGTGGAAGAAGCCGTTGGCACCGGTGGCGATGCCACGCATCACGCTGGCGAACTCCCGGAGGACTGGGCCTCCCGAGGCAGCCCTGGTGGGCGGTCTGGACAGCCCGGTCGCTAGGCCCTCCGACAGGCTGCGCGTATGGATGTCGAGGGCTGGGCTTGATATCGCCGGTAGGCCCTTCAGAGCCCACTGCCTGAGGGCGGCGCCATCGGTCTGCAGGCATTGCGCCCAGAGGAAAGACTCTGCGGGGCGATCCCCGCGTATCATCAGGACCAGAGGGTTGGTGTCCACGCCGGGGAAGGGGGATGCGTCCGGCGTGAATGTCACGACGGCGTCCAGCCGGTAGCCACGCGAGATCCACCTCCACAGACTTGGGGCGAAGACTCCCTCGCACGTGTCGGCGGGCACTATGAAGGCAAGGCGCCCGCCCTCCTGAAGCAGGGAGAGCGCGCGCAACAGGAAGTACACGTGCAGCCCCGCACGACCGTCAAGTGGGGTGCCAAGCAGGCTGGCGCCCAGCCTGCGCAGGGAAGCCTTTATCCCTGCCGACAGACGGTGATGGCGAATGTAGGGCGGGTTGGCCACGATGGCGGGGAAGGGGCCGGCAGGTGGGTCGAGCACGAAGTCCCCGACGGCTACCCCCTTCAGGTGGGCCTCCGGGACCCCTTTCCCGCGGGCGTGGTCGAGTGTGCTGCGGTGCAGCTCGACGCCCCAGCAGACCGGCCGCCAGCCCGTCTCCCTCGCGATGACCTCGGCCGCCGAGAAGAAAGCTCCAGCGCCGACCGCGGGGTCGAAGAGGGAATCTGCTCCCCCTCCGAGCGCATAGGCCACCATGGCCTCCGCGACCCAAGCCGGCGTCCAGAACTGCCCTTTCTCTCTCAGGGCTTCCCGTGCCGGGCCGCTGGCGGGCAGGTCTTGCGGACACTCGGGCATCCTAGCTCCCCCGCTGGCCGGCTGCGCCGGCGAGCTCGCGCAGGCCCTCGTCCGTCAGCCGCATCCTGCCGCCCTCGAACCTGACGTAGGGATGGATGTGACCGTTGGGGTCTGTGATGTGTGTTGCCACGAGAGTCGGTTCCTCAAGGAGCTCGGCCAGCCGCTACGCATGGTGGTGGTATATCTTGAAGATCACCTTCTTCGATGTCGGTCCCCCCGGGGCCTGGAAGGTCTGCTCTGTTGGCTCTATTCTCCCCGACTCTATCAGTCGCTCCACATCGTCGAAGGCTATCCCGAAGGCCATGTCGTAGAACACGTGCCATATATGGACCGGCAATCCGTTGGCCTCCTGCCAGGCTCGAAGCGGCCCGCGGTCCTCATGCTTGACAATGACTGTCGGGAGGACAGCGGATCTGGGTAGACCTAGCTTGCCCTGCAGCCGACGCATCGGCCGGAGGGGTCTCCCGTAATCGGGCATCTGCGCAGCTCTCCAGGGGCTGTTCTCGCATTCCACGCCGATCAGCGCAAGGGACTGGATCGCGCGCATTCGCGCGTCATCCTCCGAGACGAAGGGGAGTTCCTGTGAGCCGCCCAGCGCGTCGACCGCCTGGTTGACCGTTCCCATGTCCGCGGCCCGAAAGACCAGCAAGTCGGGTCGCTTTATGTGTCCGAGCCCTGCGTCCTCCAGTCTCTCGAAGTAGAGTTCGTGCTCACGGATGTCGTCGGACGGAGCCACGCCGCTGGGCCCGTATGCCAGTGCTGCGTACATCCCCGTGTCGTTCACGGCCTCGGTGATACGGTGCTCGCTCCACACGCCTTGCGACCAGCGCATCAGGAAAAGTCACTGCCACGCAGGCGTCGCGGGTTAAGGAGGTACGGCTCCCATGCGATCTGGTAGTCGTCGCGCATGAGGATCTCGATGTCTGCCTCGAAGACACCCAACGCCTTGTCGAAGAGCCGCATCTGGCCGCGCTCCCGCTAAGCCGCGATCCGGTGGCGAGCGTGTGCTTGCCACCTACCATAGGGTTATACAACCATCCCCAAGTGCAGCGCAAGCCGTGTTCCTCGGAATCGGCCCGACCCGGGCCGTGGGGTCACCGCCTGTTTCGCTCTGACCGAAATCAGGTAACCTAGTGTGATAACCAGCTTTACGCCGAAGGGGGTGGGTCGCCATGGCGCATAACAGCGGACACGAAGACCACCTGGCGCCTTCCGGCGAGCACCTGGCTCCCGAAGAGAACAAGACCGACAGTAACGACGTTACCGACGGCCCCAACGCTGACGGCGGGGACACGGACTGCGTCGTGTGTGCCTACAGAGCGGGACATGGTGGGGCTGCAGCAGGTCAGGACGGCGCCGCAGGCTCCTGCGACGCCGCCGG
The DNA here is from genome assembly GCA_964608495.1 of uncultured Armatimonadia bacterium. Taxonomy (GTDB): domain Bacteria; phylum Armatimonadota; class Zipacnadia; order Zipacnadales; family FEN-943; genus JAKORR01. The sequence goes on from CAZSOQ010000130.1 coordinate 10,367, forward strand.
CGATAGCGACTGCCCCGAGCCTGCCCACGCCCATGACGGGCACGACCACGGGCACGCTCCCGCCGCGTCGTCCTGTTGCGCGGTGCCACAAGCGGATGTTGGCGCCCAGGTCCAGTCGCGCTGCGGTTGCGGCCACGAGGCCGGCGCGGGCCACGGCCATCACGGCGGCCACGGCGACGACACGGCCGGCCTGCTCCGCCGCTTCGTGGTCTCCAGCATCCTCACCCTACCCGTCCTGCTCTCCGTGCCGATGGTTCACGACGCCCTGGGGCTGCGCGGATTCAGTCTGCCCGGCGGCGACTACCTAGTCCTGGCCCTTGCCACCCTCATCTACCTCTACGGCGGCAGGCCCTTCCTGGCCGGCGCCTACCAGGATGTGCGCGTGGGCAAGCTAGGGATGATGACTCTGGTCGGCCTGGCGATCTCGGTGGCCTATGTGTACAGCGCCGCCGTGACCTTCGGCCTCACGGGGATGTCGCTGTTCCAGGAGCTGGCGCTTCTGGTGGACATAATGCTCCTCGGCCAGTGGCTTGAGGGCCGCGCGCTCGCCGCCTCCTCCAGGGACTTGGACTCCCTCGTCCGCCTGCTGCCCGCCGAGGCTCACCTCCTCGAAGAGGCGGGCGTCTCCCACACCGTGCCTGTCTCCCAGGTCCAGCCCGGCGACCACGTGCTCGTCAAGCCCGGCGAGAAGGTCCCCGTGGACGGCGTGGTCATCACCGGCAGGTCCGAGGTCAACGAGTCCATGCTGACCGGCGAGAGCGCACCCGTGCTCAAGACCCGTGGCCAGCCCGTCATCGGCGGCACCGTCAACGGCGACGGCTCCCTGACCGTCCAGGCCGTTCACACCGGCGGCCAGACCTACGTCTCCGAAGTCATCAGCCTCGTCCACCAGGCGCAGCAGAGCAAGTCGCGCACCCAGGACCTGGCCGACCGCGCGGCCTCCTGGCTGACCCTGATCGCCCTGACCGTGGGCGTCGTGAGCTTCGTCGCCTGGCTCGCCGTGGGCCGGCCGCTCGAGTTCGCCCTGGCCAGGGCCATCACCGTCATGGTCATCACCTGCCCCTGCGCTCTCGGACTCGCCATACCCATCGTCGTTGCCTTCTCCACATCCCTGGCCGCCTCGCGCGGCCTGCTCATCCGCAGGCGCCAGGCCTTCGAGGGCGCCAGGAACCTGCGCGTCCTCGTCCTCGACAAGACCGGCACGCTCACCGAGGGTCGCTTCAGCCTCGTGGACTGGGTGTCCTTCGACCCGGCGGTCCTTCCCGAGCGGGCGCTGGCCCTGGCGGCGGCGGTCGAGGCCCACTCGGCGCACCCCGTCGCCCAGGGAATCGTCCGCGAGGCGAGGGCCAAGGGTCTCGACCTGCCCGAGATGCGCAACTTCCAGTCCCTGCCCGGGCGCGGCGTGCAGGCGGAGCTGGCGGGCAACATCATCAGTGTCCTCAGCCCACACTGGGCCCGCGAGATCGGCGTGGAGCTGCCCGACGAGATGCTCGAGGCCGTCACCGCGCCCGGTCGCACGGTCGTGGTGCTCGTGGCGGCGGGCCGAGCCATCGCCGCCTTCGCCCTGGCCGACGTGCTCAGGCCCGAGTCGCGCGAGGCGGTACGGCGGCTTCAGGCCCTGGGCCTCGAGGTCTGGATGCTGACGGGCGACACCGAGGGAGCGGCGGCCTGGGTGGCCGAGGAGCTGGGTCTGGACAACTACTTCGCGGGCGTGCTGCCGGACGAGAAGGCGGCGCGGATCGCCGAGCTGCAGGCGCGGGGGCTGCGCGTGGCGATGGTGGGCGACGGGGTGAACGACGCCCCGGCCCTGGCCCAGGCCGACGTAGGGATCGCGATCGGGGCGGGCACCGAGGTGGCCATCGAGTCCGCCGACATCGTCCTGGTGCGCAACGATCCCCGCGCCCTGGTGGACCTGCTGGCCCTGGCTCGCGCCACCTACCGCAAGATGGCGCAGAACATCGCCTGGGCCACCGGCTACAACATCGTGGCGGTGCCCCTGGCGGCCGGGGCCTTCGTCTGGGCGGGCATCACTCTCACGCCGGCCCTGGGCGCCCTCTTCATGGCCCTGAGCGACATCATGGTCGTGATCAACGCCGGCTTGCTGAGGCTCCCCGGCCAGCCCGGCCTGCGAGCCCCGGTGCCGCAGGAAGCGCCTGCCTGCCCCCACTGCCACCCTGAGTGAGAAGCTGCCCCGGCTCTTCATCCCCAGTGGCGCGGGTTCCCGGTCATTGACGACGTGCCCCTGGGCGCTGTAGCATCCGCCCGCTGCAGCACGCAGGGCAAAGGCCCGCGCGGATCCGGTGAGTCGCCTCGGACTGGCTGCCCCACAGTGCACCTGAATGCCCATCCGGTATCCGGACCTTCGGGAGGGATGGCCCAGTGCCACGTCTCGCCTTTACCGGCCTGTTATCTCTGCTCGTGGTCTCCGGCGAAACCGCCATGGCCGGCGCGGGGGCCGGGATCTCACCCGTCTGCACGGCCCCCGGCGATCAGTGGTGGCCGGCGATCCACGGCGACACCATCGTCTGGGAGGACGGGCGCGGTCCCGGCGACCCCGACATCTATGCCTGGGACCCCGTGAAGGGTGAGCGCGCAATCTGCGCCGCTGCTGGTTACCAGGGCAGGCCCGCCATCTGGGGCAACACCATCGTCTGGTCCGACAATCGCAACATGGCGACCAGCGGCACGGACATCTACGCCTGGGACCCAGTCAACCACGAGCACGCAATCTGCACCCAGGCCCTCTGGCAGGAATCCCCCGCCATCTATGGCGACTCCATCGTCTGGACTGACTACCGCACCTTCGACGTATCGGGTACGGACATCTACGGCTGGGACCCCGTCCGCGGCCAGCACGCCATCTACACCGGCCCCAACTCCCAGGAGTGGCCGGTCATCTACGGCACCACCATCGCCTGGTCCGAGGAGACCTGGGGCTACGACATCGGCTACGACATCTACGCGTCCTTCGCCGGCGGCGCCCCGGTGCCCATATGCACCGCGCACGGCTGGCAGCTCACGCCCGCCATCTACGAGAGCACGATCGTGTGGCAGGACTACCGCAACGATCCCGGCGACCAGTCCAACGCCGACATCTACGCCTGGGACCCCGTCAACGGCGAGAGGGCCATATGCACGGCCCCCGGCGTTCAGGAGGAGCCCGCGATCTGGGGCGACACCATCGTCTGGGCCGATGCCCGCGACCGCGACCGCACCGGCTACGACATCTACGCCTGGGACCCGGAGAAGGGTGAGCGCGTCGTCTGCGCTGCGCCGGGCGATCAGACCGTGCCGGCCATCTGCGGCGATACCATCGTCTGGGCCGACGCCCGCAACTGGGGCGACACGGGCCTGGACATCTACGCCTACTTCGGCTGGGGGACGCTGGGCAAGGGCGACCTCACCGGCGACGGGCAGACCGACGACACGGACCTGAGGCTCTTCGTCCAGGCCTTCCGGGCGGCACGGGCGGGCCAGGACCCGGTGGATCCGCGCTGCGACCTCGACAACGACGGGCGTCTCACATCCGAGGACGCGAGGGTCTTCCTGGGCTACTGGCTGGCCGACCAGGCCGCCGCGACGCCCTAGCACCCCTACCGGCTCCCTGTCCGGCGCCGCAACGTGGAGAAGGCCGGGAACCATGCCCCCGTGAGCCTGGCTCCCGGGCCCGAACACATCCTCGTAGGCCTTAGCTCGCAGCCTGCGTAACCCTCACGTGTCCCTGAGCCGGCACCCACTGCCTCAGGCCAGGGCGGCAGCCAGCCTCTTGCCCACCACGTCCCAGTTCACGATCTCCAGCACCGCGGCCACGTAGTCGGCCCGCCGGTTCTGGTAGTCCAGGTAGTAGGCGTGCTCCCACACGTCCACCGCCAGCAGCGGCACCATCCCCCATCCCAGCACCTTGTCGTGCTGCTCGGTCTGCAGCACCACCAGCTTCCCGCCCAGGGGCTCCAGGGCCAGCAGGGCCCAACCCGACCCCTGCACGCCCACCGCCGCCGCGCCCAGCCACTTCTTCAGGGCGTCCAGGGACCCGAAGTCGCGGGTGATCAGGTCCGCCAGCGCGCCCTCGGGCGCC
>CAZSOQ010000131.1:0-14401 GCA_964608495.1 uncultured Armatimonadia bacterium
CCTCCTCGCGGCCTGGTGGTGGGTCAGCCGGTGGGCGCGGGGGTGCGCCCTTCTGCTCGCCGCGCAGGTACACGGTGCGCACGGGGTAGTTGATCTCGATCCCCTCGGCGTCGAGGCGGGCCTTCAACGCCTTGATGAACTCGTGCCTCACCTGCCGCCGCGCACTGGGGTCGCCGATGCGCAGGGCCACGGTGAAGGTGATGTTCTCGGCCGCGAACTCGTCGAAGAGCACGAAGGGCTCCCAGTCGGGCAAGGCGCCGGGCGCGGTCTGCTGCACCGCCCGCGCCACCTCCAGGCAGACAGCCTCGACATGCTCGAGGTCGCTCTCATAGGACACACCGCAGGGCACGTAGACGGACATCTCGGGCTTGGGGAGACTGCGGTTGATGAGCACGCTGCTGGCGAGGCGGCTGTTGGGCACGACGACGACGGTGTCGTCGAGGGTGCGGAGGCGGCAGTGGCGCCAGCCGATCTCGATGACCCAGCCGGCCTGACCGCCGTCCAACTCGATGAAGTCGCCCCTGCTGACGGGCCGGTCCAGGGCCATCCAGATGCCGGCGAAGAAGTTGGCGAGGGTGTCCTGGAGGGCCAGGCCCACACCGAGGGACACCAGACCGACACCGGCAAGCAGCGCCGTGGCCTTGTAGCCGAGCTGGTCGAGGACGAGTAGCACGCCGACGACCAGCAGCGCGACCTGGCCGATCTTGCGCAGGAGGTACAGGTAGGCGACGGCGGTGCGGTCGAGGGCGGCGCGGGCGACGTAGGCCTCGACGCCCAGGGTGAGCAGGCGGAGGGCGACGAGGGTGGCAATAGCCGTGACCAGCGCCAGCGATAGGCGTGCGACGAGCACGCGCTGCTGGTCGGTGAGGGCCAGCTCGTTAATGGCGGCGTAGCCGGCGGTAATGAGGATGCCCACCACGGCGAGAAGCGAGAAGGCACTGACGAGCCTGTCGTCCCACTTCTGAACGCCGGCCGCGCCATAGAAGGCGGCCGCGAGACGGGGTGCCAGCATGCGGACCATGAGGGCCACTAGGACGCCGGAGCCGAGGATGAACCCGGCCCTGGCCAGCGAGAGCATGAGCTCGGCAGGGGCAGTTTCCACGATACACCGACCCCTCGGCAGACTGCAAGGTGCAGGAAGTACTATTATACTGCATGGCAAGGTGCGCGCCGGCGAGAGGCCCGGCGAGGGTGCGCCATGATGGATCTGCTGAAGCTGGTCGCTTTCTGGGCCGTGTCGCTGACGGTGAGCCTGGGGCTGCTGACCGCCGTCACCGAGGGGGCCCTGGTCGTGGCCGCCGTGCCGCGGCGAGGGCTGCGGTGGTCGTTGCTGAACGCGGGTCTGAACCTGGTGTGGCTGGTGGTCGTCGGGCTGGTCCTGGCGATCGCGGCGGCCCCGCCGCCCGTGGCGGTGGGCGCCATCCTGCTCACCAGCCCCGTGGCCTTCGTCCTCCTGGCGAAGGTCCTGCACCGGGCCTCGGTGGGGAAGGCGATGCTGGTCGTGCTGACGTCGGCCTTGCTCGCCTTCGTGTTCGTGATGACGGTGCTGCGCGTGGGGGCCTACTTCGAGTAGGCAGGCCTCGCGGCCTCAGACGTCCCGGCCCGACAGCAGGCGCCGAGCTGCACGCGTCAGGACCAGGGCCACCGCGCCGAAGTCCATCGCCGTCTCCCAGCTCAGCCAGCGCAGGCCCGGCTCGCGTTTCCACCACGTCACCTGGCGCTTGGCGAATCTGCGGGTGTCGCGCTTGGTGCGGCGGACTGCCTCGTCCAGGGTCTCCTCGCCGCGCAGGTGGGCGGCCAGATGCCGGTAGCCCAGGGCCTGCAGGGCCGTGCTGCCGGGCCGCAGGCGCGTCAGCACCCCCCGCACCTCGTCTACCCAGCCCGCCGCGAGCATGCGGTCCACGCGGTCGTCGAGGCGGCGGTATAGCACGGGGCGCGGGCAGAGCAGCCCGTAGGACTCGTGGCGGTAGCGGGGGGAGGTCTGCGGGGCGCGGCCCCGGGCCTCGGCCAGCGGCAGGCCGGTGAGGGTGACGATCTCGAGCGCGCGAAGGACGCGGCGCGGGTTGGGCAGCTCGACCTGGGTCGCGGCGGACGGGTCCGCGGCCAGCAGCTCCCCGATCAGCGGCTCGAGGCCCTCGACGGCCAAGCGGGCCTCGAGGCGCTCGCGCAGGGCCGTGGCGTCGGCGTAGTCGGTGCGCGGCAGCGAGAAGCCGTGGAGCAGCGCCCGGACGTAGAGGCCCGTGCCGCCGCAGAGGATGGGCAGGTACCCGCGGGCGGCGATGTCCTCGATGGCCGCCGAGGCGTCGGTCAGGAAGCGGGCGAGGCTGTAGGGCTCCTCGGGCGGGATGAGGTCCAGCAGGTGGAAGCGGGCGAGGCGCTGCTCGGCGGGCGTGGGCTTGGCGGTGCCGATGTCCATGCCTCGGTAGACGGCCATGGAGTCGGCCGAGACGATCTCAGCCGGGATGCGCGCCGCGACCGCCAGGGCCAGCGCCGTCTTGCCCGTGGTCGTGGGGCCGCCGATGACCAGCAGAGGGATTCGCGCGTCGCGGGCGCCGGGATGGCCGGGCTGGGCTGCTTGGTTCGCCGCCTCGCGGACCTGGTTCATCGCTCCCCAGCTTACAGACCGAGGACGGCGCGGGCAACCGTGGAGGTGGCGCGTCTGGGGCATTGAACGTACTGGCCCTTCTGCCGGCTCGCCGCGGCGCCAGCCCCCGGGAAGCGCTGACGCTCCGGCCCGGGGGTTGATTGGGCCCAGAAAAGGGCAGATGGGTCGAGCGAGGGCGAGGTCAATGGGAGAGAACGGGCCGAAATGGGACTTCGATGAATGGGCCGATCGCTACGACGAGGCAGTGGCTGGCGATTGCCCCTACTACGAGCGGTATGAGGACGTACTGGACGCGGTTGTGGAGATCGCCGGCGTCGTGCCTGGCAAGGCCGTCCTTGACATAGGCACCGGGACCGGGAACCTCGCCCTGCGATGTCTCGCGCGGGGCGCTGCGGTTGTTGGCCTGGACCCATCGGAACCGATGCTGGCCAGGGCTCGCCAGAAGGCCCCATCGGGCGCAAGCATTGAGTTCAAGCGCGTTGATGAGCCCTTTGTGAACATCCCCTATCCCGACGGGGCCTTTGACGCCGTGGTCAGCACGTATGCGTACCACCACGTACCCCATAGCCGGAAGCCTGAGAGCGTTCGCGAGATGGTACGCGTACTCAAGCCCGCCGGGACCTGGGCGCTGGGGGACGTGGTCTTCGAGGACGCGCAGGCCGAGCGAAGGGCGTTGCGGGAGCACGACTGGCTGGAGGAAGAGTGGTTCGCCCGGATCGGCGAACTACGGCCGCTGTTGGCGGCCTTTGGGATGGAGCTGAGCGCGCGTCAGTTCACCGCAGTCACCTGGGTTGTGTGGGCTACCAAGCCTGCAGGGCAGTCGGCTCTGCGCCGTGAACAGCCAGGTGACTTTGGCCAGCGGTGAAGGGCGACGGCTCACGCGGTCAGCTTCACGTGGCCACCCAGAGGCCCCGCAGCAGGCGCGCCGCCGTCTCGGTCCAGAGCTCCGCAGTGCCTGGCGTTGCCTTGGAGACCGTCGCGAGGCGCGTCTCGTAGCTGCCCTCTTTGAGCGCCCTGTCGGTGGGGATGTAGCCGGCCCAGTCGTTGGCGAGCTCGATGACCATGGTGCGGGGGAAGGGCGACAGGCGCTTGAGGGCGAGGCCGATCTCGACGAAGATCTCGCCCGGGAGGCCGACGATGCCCAGGTCGCCGATGCGCAGAGCCTGGATGGGCACGGGGCGCTGGACGGGCTCCTGGGCGAGGAGCATGAGCTCGCCGGCATAGACCCACTCGCGATTGCCGGGCTGGGGCGGGCCTTCGAGCAGGAGGCGGGCCTGCTCCATCTGCTCGGGCGTGGCCTCGCGGCGCGTGAAGGGGACTTCCGCCCAGGCGGCGCCGAGGGGCGGGTCGTCCGACCACTCGCGGAGGTTCTGCCACTGCCGGTGGGCCTCGGAGGCCAGGAGCTTGCCCACGCGCTCGATGTGGAAGAAGGGGCTCACGGGAGGCCAGGGCGGCAGGTCGGTGTCTATCCAGAAGATGTCTCCGCAGGTGCCGTTGGCATAGAGGGTGCGGAAGTCGCCGCCCATCATATGGCAAAGCTCGCGGCGGAGGACGCCGGAGTAGTCGGCGCTGATGCTGAGCGAAGACGGCGTGCCCACGTAGTGCAGCGCGAAGTTGACGAAGCCCCAGCGCGGGGCGAGGGTGTCGGGCGAGGCGAAGGCCGCCAGGATCAGCTCGGGGTCGTCCGGGGCGGCCTGACGCACGCGCTCCGCGCTGCCGGGCGCCGGATGCATGAGCACCGTGCCGTCGTTCATGTGCCAGCGACGGTTGTGCGAGACCTCGGGGCAGCGGCCCGAGGCATGGCCCATGGTCACGGGCTCGAGACGGAGCTGAGCCAGACGGACAGCGTCGGCGGCCTTGTACATGATCCACTCCATGTAGCGATCGTCGCGGAGGGTGTTGAAAAGGCTTCGAGTGGCCGGGCCCTGGTGAGTGTGGGTGCAGGAGATCAGGAGGTGGTCGCCGGGGATGCCGGTCAACTCGCTGGCCCGGGCGCGCAGCTTGTCCAGGTCCTCGCGCACGACCATGACGATGTCGAGAACGACGATGGCGATCTGCCGCTCGCCGTCGTCGGCGACGAGGGCGGTGGCCTCCAGGCGGTCGTGGATGTCCTGGGCGATGCGCTTCTCGAAGTACCCGCAGACCTCGATCCCCAGGGGCGGGGTGATGTCCACGCTCTCGATACCCACTCTCAGCACTTGGGTCGCCTCCTTCAAGGCAGGGGCTGGTGCGGCCGGCCGTCGGCGGGGTAGTTCATGGGGAAGAGCTGGGGACCTTCCGCGGCGTTGTGGGGAGCGTGGGCAATCGGGGCGGCGCCAGGCGAGGCTTGGCTAGGCGTAGACGCCGAACTCGCGCACGGCGTCGAACATGGCGAGCACGTTCTCGACAGGCGTCTCCTCGAGGATGTAGTCGTGGCTGGCGCCTGCCACGTACCCGCCGCCGGGCATCATGATCGCCAGAACCTCGCGGGTCCGCTCGCGCACGAGGTCGGGCGTGCCCTCGATGAGGACGTGCTGGGAATCGATGGCGCCGTTGAACAGGATACTGTCGCCGAAGTCGGCCTTCAGGCGCGCCAGGCCCATGCCGGTGCAGCAGGGCTGGATGGCATGAACGCCGTCCAGGCCGGCCTCGATCATGGCGGGCAGCAGCTCGCGGAAGCCGCCGCAGCAGTGGAGCATTGCCTTGAGGCCGTAGGCGTGGCCGAGGTCGGTGAGGCGCTTGAGGTGGGGGAGCATGAAGCGGCGGAAGAGGCCCTCGCCCAGCAGCGGGCCGGTCTGGCCGCCGAAGTCGTTGCCGATGAAGAAGATGTCCATCACGTCGGCGGCGGCCTCGAAGATGCGCTCGCTGACGGCGGCGTAGTAGTCCACGAGATGCTGCAGCACGGCGTCCACGAGGACGGGATGGTCGTGCATCTTGTAGTACAGCCCCTCGATGCCGAGCAGGTCTATCGCGTCGTGCCAGAAGGGCGACCAGTCGCCGCCGAGCACCGCGTACTCGCCGGCCCACTGCTCAGCCTCGGCGCGAAGGCCGGAGGGGTCCATCCAGGCGGGATCGGGCCAGGGATAGGCGTGGACTCCGTCGAGGCCGGCGTCGGCCAGCGGATGCGCGAGGGGCTGGCCGTAGCCCAGGCCGTGGCGCTCGATGCCGAAGGGCGTGCGGCAGGTGGCGTCCGGGTGCCGCAGGGCGACGTCCGGGCCGACGTAAGTGGCGTAGAGGCGGCGGAAGTCGTCGCCGAAGCGCAGGCGGAGGGCCTCGTCGTCCTCCAGGCCGAGGTGCGACTTGGCCTTCCGCCAGAACTCGGGCGACGAGCCACACCAGACGGGGACGCGGTCGGGCTCGCGGTGCTCGAAGGCGGTGAGAACGCGTTCGCGGGACGTCATCGGCATGGCCACCATCCCTCCGGCGCGGCGCCTGGAGCGCGCGCGGCGTCAGTCGGTGTGGAAGACCTCCTCCATGTCCGCCCACCATTCGTCCTCGCCGGCCGTGGCCACGGACTGCTGGCAGGGCTTGCACACGGCCCACCACTCCTGGGTGGTCGGATCGGCAGCCATCTTGGCCATGTCCGCCTCGTAGTCGTCGCCCACGTACTCGAAGTAGCTGAACAGGTAGCCGTCGCGGTAGAAGATGGTGTAGTTGCGGATGTTGCACTGGCGGATCATGTCCAGAACGGCAGGCCAGACGGCGGCGTGGAGCCGCTTGTACTCCTCGATCTTCTCGGGCCTGACCCTGATGACCGAGCCGTAACGTCGCATGGTCTGTCCTCCCGTGCCTGGGCCGGATCGGCGGGGCGCGCCAGCCGGGCTAGTGCCCCGGCAGATCCAGCGGATAGTCGCCGAACTCGCGAAGAGTGCTGAGGGCGAGCTCGTAGCTCTCGGGAGCCACTGAGCTGCTGACCGAGTGGTCGGACTGAAAGACGAAGCCGCCGCCCCGCGCGGCCTGGAGCTTGTAGAGCACCTCGCGGCGGATCGCCTCCGGGTCGCCGGATTCGAGAACGCGGACGTCAATGTTCCCCACGAAGGCCAGCCGGCCGGCGTACTCGCGCTTGAGCTCGACCACGTCCAGGTCGGCCTTGGCCTCGACGGGGTTGAAGCCGTCCACGCCGATCTCGGCGAGGTCGTCTAGGATGGGGCGCTCGTTGCCGCAGCCGTGGTAGACAACGAGGAGGTTGTGGGCGTGGGCAAGCTCGACGAGGTTTCGCACGTGCGGCTTGAACATCTCTCGCCATAGCCGTGGGTTGAAGAGCATGGCATTGCGGTAGGCGACGTCGCCCCAGATGTAGATTCCGGCGAGGACGCCCGCCCCCGCCTCGATCTGGGCGGCGAAAAGGCGGAGGAGGAAGCCGCCGATGCGGTCAACGAAGGCGGCGAGAAGATCGCGGTCTGAGGCCATCCACAGCAGGGCCTTGTCGCTGCCGACGCAGCGCCACAGGTACTCGAAGGGCTCACAGACCGAGCCGAAGACGGCCAGGTGGTCGCGGTAGGCGGCCACGCGCTCGGACCAGGGGGGCAGGTCGCGGTTGAGCGCGTCGCCCACGCCGTTGATCTGATCGTCGCCGCCGGAGAAGAAGCGGCGTGGGTCGGCGGGGTCGTCGAAACCGAAGTCGGCCATCTGCTCGGGCCGCGAGACGGCGAAGGACTCGTAGATCGGCATGGGGGCATCGCCGCGGCGGCGGATGGTGGCGCCAAAGCCCGTGCGCACGACGATGTCGTCGCCGACCTGCTCGAGGACTTCGAAGGGCTGAAGGCGTGGGTCCATGTTGGGGTTGACGACCACGTAGTCGAGATCGAAGTGCAGGTAGGGGTCGAAGTCGTCGCCCCACTTCGCCTTGCAGCGGTTGAGGAAGCCCGTCCAGAAGAACTCGCCCGCGGGGACGCGGTCGGGCTCGCGATGGGAGAGGGCATCCCGGAGGCGGGATAGCTTGTCGGCTGGGGAACTGGCGGCGCTCATGGGCGATGCTGCACCTCCCAGGCGGCCGACGCGCGAGGCGCCGACCGCGAAGTCTCGGGCCGTGCAAGGGCCCTGCGAACAAGCCAGCTCCGCGGGGCGGTCAGCGCCAGTCGTCGGGCACGTAGCCCTTGACGCCGATCCTCTCGACCGGGATCGGCTCGAAGCCCAGCTTCAGGGCGGGCGAGTCGGGCCTGAGGCGGTAGTCGTCGTGCTCGGGGTCCACGAAGAGCGGGTCGGCGAGAGCCGAGTGGGCCTCGAAGCCCGCCTCGAGCCACTTGGCCCAGGGACCCTCGGGCGTAGGGCTCGCCTCGGTCGTGGCGAGGTCGCCGCCGGTCCAGTGGATGACGTTGTAGTCGCACTCCGCAAGGACCTCGCGGTTCCAGCCGCTGGAGCGGCAGTAGACGGCCGCCGGGTCGGAGTAGACCACTAGGTTGCGCCGGAAGACGTTGCGCCGCATTTCCGCCCCGCCGTTGTACTCGAACTGGTAGAGCTCCGAGGCGACGAAGACATTGTTCTCCACGATGTTGTCGAAGCCCAGGTGGTTGTGGTAGCCGCCGCGCACGGTGCGGGCGACGATGTTGCCCACGATGGTCGTGCCGCTGCTGTAGTCGTCCAGGTAGATGCCCCAGGTGTAGTAGGGCGTGATGAGGCCGCCCTCCTCGGTGTGTTTCATGCCGATGACGTCGAGGATCAGGTTGTAGCGGATGACGTTGCCGGAGAGCTTGCGGTCGCGGCCGAGGGTCTCGATGGCGCCGGTATCGTTGGTCTCCAGGTTGGTGCGGATCATCTCGTTGAACTCCGCGATGTTGTCGTGGGAGTAGCTGTCGGCGTTGAAGGACTTGAAGGAGATGGCGTAGCGGGGGACGTCGGTGATCGTGTTGTGGGCCACGTGATGGCCGCTGCCCGTGGTGACATAGACGCCGGCGCAATGCTTGAAGACCTGGCCGATGTGGTGGATGTGACAGCCGGCGACGACGCAGTTGGTGGCCTGCGTGGCCGTGTCGCCGGACATGAGCACGCCCCCGCCGCCGGTGTCGAAGATCCGGCAGCCCAGGACCCTGCAGGCGGTGGTGTTGTTGAGCAGATGCACGCCGTAGCCGCCGATGAGGGAGAAGGTGCAGTCCTCGACGACGCAGTGGCGGGCGTGATCGAGCCACAGAGCGCCCTCGGGCTGGGTGTAGAAGGAGGCGATGTCCAGGTTGTAGGTGGTGTCGTGGAAGGTGAGGCCGCGGAGGTGGATGTACTCAGGCCAGGTGTCGGCCTCGGGGTCACCGGCGATGTGGATAAGGCGGTCGTGGACGGGCGCGACCATGCCGCGCTGCTGGAAGTCGTCGTGGGCCGGGAGGTAGAGCACCTCGCCGGCCTGGTCGTCAACGAAGAACTCACCCGGCTGGTCGAGGGCCTGGCGGACGTTCTGCAGGTAGTAGCGATTGCCGATGCGTATGTCAGCGCCCGAGCGCTTGTTGTCCAGGAAGAGCCAGCCCTGGTCGTGGTCCACGCCTGTGATGCCCATCGGGCCACCTACCCAACCCCAGGCGGGGAAGATCATGATCTGAGCGCCGGCCAGGTCCCAGTCCGGCGGCAGGTCACCCTCGGCAAAGGGCAGGCGGTCGGTCCTGCCAGTGTACGAGACCTGGCGGGTCATCTCCTTGCCCTGAGCGGCGTCGTAGGCCTCGGCGTGACGCAGGATCAGGTGCCGGCCGGCGGCGGGCTGGGCCAGCTCCGTGCCGGTGGGCTGCCAGTCGGGGTCGGTGCACAGAGCGAAGGCGTCGAAGTTGATGCCGCCGCCCTGGCGGTTGGTCCAGCGGAGGGTGTGCTCGCCCGCGGGGAGAGCCAGAGTGGCGCACCGCGACCACTTGAAGGTCTGCCAGCTTCCGGTGTCGGGGAGACTGTCCAGCGAGACGTCCTCGCCGCCGTCAACCTGGAAGGTGGTGCGGCCGGCCATGTCGGTGCGACCGAAGGGCTGGTTCTGGGCGGCGTAGTAGAGCCACAGGGCATAGTCACCGGCCGCCGGCACGACAATCTTCCACTCGATCCAGTCGCCGGGAGTGTGGATGTTGGCCATGGTGCCGCCCCAGGTGCCCTCGCCGACGCCGCGCTGCCTGGCGAACAGCCAGCCGCCGGTGTAGGGCTGATCGGGGACGGCGTTGGGGTGGCGGGCGAGGGTCTGCATCTCCTCGCCGCAGCGCAACTGGCGGAAGGACCAGGGGCCCTGCTCGGCGGGCAGACGGGCCGCCCAGACGCCCCCGTCGCGCTGTTGCCAGCCGGTGATGAGCCGGCCGCTGCTGAGGATGACCTGCTCGTCGGGGTAAGCCATCCAGGTGACGGGGTGGTCGGCCGTGCCGGAGTCCTGCGGTCCGAGGACGAGGGGCTCGGCGAGGTAGTAAGAGCCCGCGCGGAGCACGACCCTGCGGTCGAGGGACAGGTCGGAGGCGCGGACGGCATCGCGCGCGCGGGCGAGGGTGCGGAAGGGCCCGTCGGTGCGATCGGCCTTTGGCGCCGGGAGGGTGCCGGTCCACTGGTCGTTGCCGCCGGGCGAGACGAAGAAGGTGCCCGGAGCCGGGGCGATGGGAGCGGCCGGCGCGGTCGCGCAGGACGCTGCCATCAACGCGGACAGGGGGGTGAGCAGAAGGGCGACAGGCCGAGGTTTCATGACGCGGCGCCTCCCTGGTGCGGGTAGTGACCAAGCGCACGGATGCGTGGGGAGGTTTCGGGGCCGGGGGAGAAGGCCCTGCCTGGAGGGAAAGGGCCGCGAACGGCCGCCGGGGTGTCAGGTACACGGTGCACGACGCGGCGTGTCGGCAGGCCTGGCGGCGCCTCTCGCTCCGGCTCGACACTTGGGCGGAAGGAGCCGCAGGCTAGCGCTGGGGGACGGTGCCCACGGCGTGCCAGAGGGCGGCACTCGCCTGGTCCACGCCGGAGAGGGCGTTGACCAGGTTGGCCTTGGCTGTGTCCAGCGCCGCCTGAGCGTCGAGGACGTCCATGAAGACGCCGATGCCGGCACGATACCGGCCCTGCGTCAGACGCACCGACTCCTCCGCGTCCGCCACCTGGGCCTGAGCGGCCGTGACCCTCTGCTCAGCGGCCTTGAGGCTCACGTAGGCTTGGGCGACGTCGCCGATGACGGCCAGGCGCGTGGCCGCGAGCTGGGACTGCACCAGGTCGAGACTAGCCTGGGCCTCCTTCACTCGGCCCCGGGCGAGGCCGGAGTCGACGGGCGTCCACTCGACCGACAGGCCGACGGTGAGGGCGCGGTCGCCGGGCGGGAAGTCCGAGCCGCGGTTCACCACGCCGACGCTCCCCACGACCGCGGGGGAGTTGACCGTCTGTGCGGCGCTGACGCCGAAGGCGGCGGCGGCGATGTTCGCCCGGGCCTGGGCCATCTCAGGGCGCTGCCTGAGAGCCAGGTCCGCCAGGGCCGTGAGGTCAGGCGAGGCAATCGCCGGCTCCCGGCTGTCGGCAGGCTCGAAGGGCGTGCGGGGGTCTATCCCCATGAGCTCGGCCAGGGCCACGCGGGTGGACAGGGCAACGGCACGGGCGACCGTGAGGTTGTAGACCGCGTTGGCGTAGGCGGTCTGCGCGCGGACCACGTCGGAGGGCAGGCCCAGGCCGCTGTTCAGCCGCGCCTGGGTGAGCGCGACGTGCTCCTGGCGGTTGCGCACGTCCGCCTCGGCCACTCCGACGAGCTCCACGGCCTGCAGGTACCTGTAGAAGGCCAGCTTCACCTGCAGCACGAGGTCGGCCTGGGTGCGCGTGAGGGCGGCGTTGGCGGAGCGCTCGAGGGCCGCGGCCTGGCGCACGAGATCGCGGGTGTGGTTGAGGTCGTACACGAGCTGGCGGACCGTACCGGAGACCTGGAAGCCGGAGGCCCCCGACGCCCCGAGGTTGGAGCGCGTGTTCGAGGTCGTGTTGCTGTAGCCGGCGCCGACGGCCACCGAGGGCCCGAGCGCCGACCGGCTCTGCTGCGTTCTGGCCTCGGCGCCGCTCAGACCGGCGGCGGCCGCGGCGATCACCGGCTGGCTACGTAGGGCGATCTCGATCGCCTCCTGCACGGTCAGGGGACGGTCGGGCACCTCGGGCGGCAGGGCTGGCGGCGCGGGCAGCTCGACGGCGGGCGGCAGCGCCAGCTCCTGCACCTTCGGGGCGATAGGCGGCGTTCGCTGTGCCAGCGCCGGCGCCAGGCCCAGGATCAGGCAGAGGGTAGGTGCGAGCAGCAGACCTCGTGTCATCGGTGCAAGTCCTCCCGGCCAGGGCGGGGATCAGGTGGGCTCGTCCGGGGCCCTGGGATCCCCGGGCCCCCGGGCATCGCGCTGGGATGGCTGAGCGGGATCGGGCTGCTCCTCTGGGGCGGCAGCCTGGCCACGGGGCCGCCCGGCGGGAAGGGCATAAGCCGCGGCCGCGAGCAGCTCCAGGGCGTTGACGAGATCCCGCCTCGCGTCCTCGGATAGGCGGTCCAGGACAGTGATGACGCGGTCCACGCGGCGCTGGTGCCGCAGGCGCATCATCCTGAGGGCGCGGGGGGTGAGGGTGAGCACCCTTACGCGCCGATCGCCCTCTCGCAGGCCGCGTTCGACGAAGCCGGCCCGCTCGAGGCGGTCCGCGATCTGGGTCGTGGCGCTCTGGGAGATGCCGAGCTCGCGGCTGATGGCCGACATGGGCAAGGGTCCGTCGGTCAGGAGGGCGCAGACGCGAAGCTGGGCCACGGAGAGGACGGCCGTGGGGTCGCGGGCGCCGATGGCGAAGAGCTGCCTCATGAGCCTGGGCACGAGCGCGACGACCCTTGCGGCCTGTTCCCGCAGCTCGGTGTCCATCACGTCCCTCTCCTGTGCTGGACGATGCGTGTGAGATCGTCCAGGGCGGAATAGACGACCGGGACGACGAAGAGGGTCAGGAAGGTCGAGGTGGTCAGGCCGCCGATGACGGCGGTGGCCATGGGGGCCTGGACCTCCGCCCCCTCGCCGATGCCTATGGCGATGGGGAGCATCCCGAGCATGGCGGCGGAGGCGGTCATGAGGATGGGGCGCAGGCGAGTGGGGCCGGCGCGGAGGATGGCGGCATTGCGCTCCATGCCGCTCCTGCGCAGCCGGTTGGTGTAGTCCACGAGCAGGATGCCGTTCTTGACCACGATGCCGACGAGCATTAGGGCGCCGATGAAGGCGGTCAGGCCAAAGGAGCGGCCGGTGAGGAAGAGGGCGAGCACCACACCGGTGGCCGCGAGAGGCACCGAGAGCAGGATCGTCAGGGGGTGCAGGAAGGCCTCGAACTGCGCGGCCAGGAGCATGTAGATAAGGCCGATGGCCAGCACCACAGCCAGGCCCATGCCGCCGAACTCCTCGGCCCTGCGCTTCTGGTTGGTGCCCCAGTCCCAGTAGTAGCCGGCGGGCATGGGGAGGTCGGCAAGGGCCCGGGCGACGTCGCGCTGGATCTCGCCGGGCGAGCGGCCCTGAGGGGTGCCGCTGACGCGTATGTAGCGCTGGCGGTCCAGGCGGGTGATCTGGCTGGGGCCCGAGGCATAGACGGGCCGCGCGACCTGACCGAGGGGAACACCCGAGCTGCGGCCGCCCTGGGTTCGCGGGGTGACGACGAGGCTGTTCATGGCCTCGACGGTCTTGCGGGCGGCCTCGGGCATCTGGACGATGATGGGGTACTGGAAGCCCTGCTCCTGGTAGTAGCCGGCGAGCGTGCCACTGGTTGCGGTGTTGAGCGTGCCGGCGATGTCGGCGAAGCTCAGGCCGAGGTGGTTGGCCTTGTCGCGGTCCGCCTGCCACTGCACCTCGGGCATCGCCTCCTGCCAGCTCACGTCGAGGTTCTCGAGGCCCACGACGTCGCGGCAGCGGTCCATGGCCTCGCGGGCCAGCTCCGAAAGGGTCGCGAGCCGGGGGCCGAAGATGTTCACCTCAAAGCGCTGGGCGCCGCCGGTCATGAGACTGGTGACCAGGTCGCGCTGCTCGATGAGGGCTCTCGCGCCCGGGAGGGCCCCCAGCTTCCTGCGCAGGTCGCGGATGACGTCGAGGGTGCTGTCCTCTCGGTCCTCCTTGAGCTTGACCGTGCAGGCGCCCTGGAAGGGCACCTGCCCCGCCGAGCCGCGTCCGGTCGAGCCCGACGTGGCCAGAACCGTCGCGACGTTGGGGTTGCCGGCGATGATGCTCTCGACCTGGCGCATGGTCTGGTCGGTCTTCTCCAGGGCGGCGCCGATCGGCAGCTTGACGGTGATGTTGAAGTCGCCGCTATCGGTCGGGGGCATGAGCTCGGTGCCGATGTAGGGCACGAGGAGCAGGCTGGCGCCCGTGATGGTGAGGGCCCCCAGGCAGACCCAGAGGCGGTGCCGCAGGGACCACTCGAGAGCGCCGCGGTAGGAGCGGTCGAGAGCGTCGAACCACAGGCCGAAGCGGTGGAAGGCGCGTTGGAGTGGGCCCCCGCGGCGGCTGTTGGCGAGGTTCTCGGCGTGCGCCTCGCCGGAGATGAGCCGCGTGGCGAGCACGGGCACGACGGTGGCAGCGTCGAGGAGGGAGACGGCGATGGCGAAGATGACGACGAGGGCGAACTGGCTGAACATCTGGCCCGCCTGGCCCTTGATGAGCAGCAGCGGCAGGAAGACGACCATGACCGTCCAGGTCGAGGCGACGACGGCGGACATGATCTCGCCGGCGCCGTCAACCGCGGCGTCCAGGATAGTCTTCCGGTCGCGCTCGAGGTGGCGGAAGATGTTCTCGAGCACCACGACCGCGTCGTCCACGATCAGGCCCGTCGAGAGGGCCAGGCCCCCCAGCGACATCGTGTTGAGGGAGAAGCCACACAGGTACAGCAGCGCGAAGGTCGAGATGATGGATATGGGGATGGACAGGGCCA
>CAZSOQ010000132.1:0-14385 GCA_964608495.1 uncultured Armatimonadia bacterium
AGCCGGGACCCACCGAGACGCGGCCGAGCGGCCCGCGGCCCTGCCGGTCGCCCGCGTCTCGGTGGGTCCCGGCTGGCGAGGGGACGGCTCGGTGCTGACCGACGGGAACCCGAAGTCCGTGCTCGGCAGCGAGCACCAGCCCGTGCGCCCGCTGCTGGTCACCCTGGACCTGGGGAGCGAGCAACCGGTGGCCGGTGTGCTGGTGCAGGCCGAGGATATTGGTCGCCACGTCGCCACCGAGCGCATGAGGTTCGAGGTGTCGCCCGACGGCGCCGAATGGTTCCTCTTCGCCACGCCCGTGCGCAGCGCCGCCGGCGAGTCCGCGGGGGCTCGGCCCTCGCAGTTCCTGGCCGCCAACGTCGCCGTCCCCGTGCGCTATGTGAGGATTCGGGTCACGGGTCTGCGCGGCAACGCCCGCCTGGCCGAGGCGGAAGTGCTCGCCGCCGATCACGCCTCGCCCGCGGCACTGGCCGGCCTGCCGCGCGTGGCGCCCGAGGAGGACCTGGCCTTCCTCGGCTGGGACTATGACCGCCTGGGCTACGACGCCAGCCCCGGGGAGCCCGTCGCGCTGCGGTTCGGCAACCAGGGCGACCGTCAGGTAGCGGCGGTCCTGACCTGGCGGCTCGAGACCTACGTCGGCAAGGAGATCACCCGTGGCGAGGCGCCCCTGCAGGCGGGCCCTAGCGGGACCGTGGATGTGCCCGTCGAGCTTCCCGGCGACCTGCGGGACGGTCCCTATCGCCTGCGCTTACGCGTCGGGGAGGCACAGGACGACCAGGCCTTCTACTTCGACTACCGCGTGGCCGCGGATTCGCCGCTGCGGCTGCGGCTCGTGGCGCTGCTGGACAACGTGGACCCCGAGGGCTGGGTGAGGATGATGGCGGGGCCGGTGGCGCCCTACCTGGACGTACGGCGCACACTGCCGGAGGACGCGACGGCCCTGGACGCGGTGCTGGTCATGGCCGAGAACTGGCCGGCCGCCGCGCCTCAGGTGCAGGCCCTCGATCGCTACCTGCGCGACGGGGGCCGCGCCCTGTTCTTCGCCAGGGTCGCGCCGTCCCTCGCGGCGATGCTGCCGGTGGAGATTGACCGCGACGACCCGTGGGGCCAGGACGCCAGGCGGCTCCAGGCGCCGTCCTTCTGGCCCGGCTTCGACCCCGCCGCCGGGCCCCGGCAGTATGCCGTCCGCGTCACCGCCAGGCCCGAGGCCAAGGTCCTCGCCGCCTGGGAGGACGGCGCGCCCGCCGTCGTTGAGGGCACCCACGGATCAGGCCGCGTGCTCTACGTAGCCGCCGGGCCGGGACGCCTCTGGCAGTGGAGCGAGGGCCTGCGCGGGGCCGATGAGCTCACCCTTCGCGCCCTCTTCTACCTCACCGGCCGACAGGCTCAGGCCGACCAAGCCCTGCCTGCCCTCGCGGACCAGGTGACACGCGAGCGCCTCGAGCGCCAGGCCTTGATGACGGATCGCGTCGCACCTGACCACCCACCCTCGGCCCGCGAGGGCGCAAGCCTCGACAACATCGGCCGCTTCGGCTGGCTGGTCGAGGAGGGAGGGATCACGGACAACCTCGGCGCCGACTGCGAGATGCGCTCGCCGGCCTACCCGAATCCCTGGCGAGTCCTTGTGCCCGAGCGCGGGCCTCTGCGAGGCGATCCCACGCGGGTGAACTGGCTGGCGAAGCGGATTGAGTGGTGCGACGAGCGGGGCCGCGCGCTCGCCTCGACGATGTCGCTGGCCGAGCCCTGCATCCTCTGGGAGACCCGCGAGAGGCGGGTCGAGATCGCCAGTGACGCGACCCACGTGGCCTTCGCGGAGGGGCCCGATGTGCGCGTCGTCGGCCGGGGCGAGGAGATACCGGTTGGCAGGATGAGCGCCAATTGGCTCGTGCTCTTCCGCGCCGATCGAGAGCTGCGGGATGTGCCCAGGGTCGTCCTGCTGGGCATGCGCCCGGAGTCGCTGCGCCTGGGCGCGAACTTAGAGCTGACCTTCCCGATTGTCGAGGACACGAAGGTGTTCTGGACGGGCTCCCTTTTCGGCATCCGGCGCTTCGGGCCGGGCGAGACGGCCGGATGGACCGAGGACCTCCCGGCGGCCGTTGCCGCCCAGGCCGCCCGGCTCGGCCGCTACAGCCTGCACTTCTGGGCCGCTTGCGAGGAGGTGTTCTGGCGCGAGGGGGACGAGATGGTCGTGACCACGCGCTTCCGGCATAGCGACTTCCAGGACCCCTGGGGCGCCCAACCCGAGATCGCTGCCCCTTTGCCCCCGATGCTCTCCCTGGCCCGGCGGCACGGCTACCCCGTGAAGGTCGAGGGGGAGGTGCGCGACACCGGCCTCGCCACCAAGTACGGCCCGCTCGAGGTGGTGGACGGCTACGCCGTGCGGTACCGGCTGCCGATCCCCGTGGGCGACCACTACGGCGTCATCCCGGTCGAGGGGAAGATGGACCTGGCGGAGGCGATAGACTACTACGGCCTGCAGGGCATCGCCACGGTGAAGACGGCCTCGGGCGGCCTCACCACCGGCGACCCCTATCTCGCCGACCTGCGCGCCTACATGGACTCGGGCAGCGGGCCGGCCTTCGAGAGCCAGTGCATTGACCTGTACAAGTGGTGGTACTGCTTCCCGGCCCTGACCGCCCGCCCGGCCTACAGCGACGGGGCTCGCGAGACGGTGGACGCCCACTACCGGGAGCACTACTGGACGACGCTCAACTTCTATCCTCACAAGGCCTTCGTGCGGTACCGCCGCGAGCCGTGGAGCGGGCTGGACTACACGGTGACCTTCGTGTGGCCCGTGATCTTCCGCGACGGGGTGCGATACTTCTGCGACGAGAACGAGTCCGCGGCCGTGGTACTCTACTGCCTCGAGGCCTACAGCCGGTACTACGGCGATTACGTGACGCCGGCCGCCAACTGGAACCTCTGCCTGGACTTCCACAGCCACCTGGAGCGCTTCCACGACTGGGCCGCGATGGCGTCCTCGAACTTCGCCTTCTTCAGCACGGTGGGCATAGACATGCTCAACTCCGAGTACCCTGGCAACCTGGCCTTCGCGCGGCTGGCGCGCCAGGTGGGCGACGAGGACTCCGAGGCCCTGGGGCTGTACCTGGCGGCCAAGGCCGCGGTGCCCGCCGTGGCGCGATACTACATGCCGGACTACGTGGCCTCGATCACCGCCGAGGGCGACCCCTGGCGCGCCTGGCACTACTACTGGTCGTTCCAGGAGACGGGGCTGACCGGCTCGGAGACCATCGTCCAGCGCGGCGACACGGACTTCATCCTGGCCCTCGGCTGCGGCATGCTCGATACGTCGAAGGGCACCGGCCCGGAGATCGCGCTGCTGTACAAGCAGTTCGCCCGCGACCGTGCGGAGGCCTACGAGAAGGCCCTGGACGTCGCCGCCGAAGAGAACGGGCGGGCCCCGGGGTGGGCCCACCTCATGCAGCGAGCGATCCTGGGCTGGCCGCGCGAGGAGCTGATCGAGACGGCGAAGCGGTTCAACGCCGAGCGGCCCGACTGGGGCTGGCAGTCTACCAAGGGTCCGCACAACATGGCGGTTGTCTGCGTCGCCGACACGCCGCTGTTCCTGGCCGAGTGGGCCCCGGCCGAGTACGTCACGGGGCGGTTCACGCCCGCCGACCGCACGGTGCGGCTGACCCTGAACAGCCGCGAGCCAGGGGCCTACGAGGTGCGCCTGTACTCCCAGCGGACCCCCACGGCGGCACGGATCAACGGCCGGCGCTGCGAGGGCTGG
This sequence comes from uncultured Armatimonadia bacterium, assembly GCA_964608495.1. Taxonomy (GTDB): domain Bacteria; phylum Armatimonadota; class Zipacnadia; order Zipacnadales; family FEN-943; genus JAKORR01. The sequence continues at coordinate 3,755 of CAZSOQ010000132.1, forward strand.
AGCTATGACGCCAAGACTGGGTGGCTGGTCCTGCCCGTGCCGGGGCCGGGCGAGGCCAGCATCGAGGTGGAGCTGTCGGACAAGGCCGAGACGCCCCTGCATCCCTACTTCGCCCGCTAGCCGCGCCGTCCGCGGACGAGGGTCGGGCCGCAGCACCCGCCACGGGCGTGGCGCGCGCCCGCCTGTGGTCAGCCTCTGCCCGATCGCCGGCGGTCACCGGCCGCTTACCAGGTCACCGAATCCCGCCAGCAGGCCGTACTTGTTCTGCCATGTCGTATACATGATGCCCCGCGCCCGGGGCGTTTCGGCCAGCGCCTCCAGCCAGCCGCGAGGGTTGTCCAGCGTGTCGCCGTCGTAGTAGGCCCCCGCAAGCGTCTCGAAGCCCAGGTCCGAGAAGAACTTGAGAGTCTCGTTGCGCTTGGCGTGGTACCAGCACACGATCACGAGGTCCTTGGGCACGTGCTCCCACGAGCCCGTGAAGTCGCCCTCCACCAGGTAGTAGTCGCCGTGGGCGTTGTGGTTCGGGTCGAGCATGTCCGACCAGATGTACACCTTCGCGTCGGGGTTGACCTCGTGGATCATCTCGCACTGCCGCGTGATGCAGTCGCCCAGGATCTCGCCCATGGTCAGGTTCCGCGCCCGGCACGCGGCGCAGCTACCCCCGGCCCGGATCTCGTCCATGCTCAGGAAGTACTTGGCGGGCTTCAGCCGCTCGTGGATCACGCGTATCTGTTCCCGCCAGAACTCGTACAGCGACGATTCCGACATGCACACGCTGACCTGGCTGCCCTGCGCTATCTGCCCGTGGTAGTAGCTCACCCTGAGCCGCTGGCCGTCCACGATCCGACTGCCGTCGGTGATCCTGATGGGCGGGTCCTCGTGATCGCCGCGGAAGTCGCGCAGCTTCGGGTCGGCGATCTCCTCGAAGTCCTTGCCCTCCTCGTAGACCGTCTGCCCGTCCTCGCTGGTGACCTTCAGGGGCGTCCCGGGCCTTCGCAGCACGCACCGCAGGCCCACTTCCTCGAGCTGCAGGTCGTCCAGCCAGAACCTGCCGCTCCGACCGCCCCACAGGCCCACGTAGATCCGCAGCTCCTCGTTGCCCAGGCTGTTGAAGGTGAAGGCGTAGCGGGTCCAGTCCTGCGTAGGCTGCAGGGGCGGGTGCAGGGCGGCGATGGCGCGCTTGTCGTTGTAGACCTGCAGGGCGAAGGCCGATGTGGGCTCCAGCTCCTGGGTCCTGACCCACAGGGTCAGCGTATAGTGGCGATGGGGCTTCACCTTGACGACGCTCATGATGCGCGCGTGACCGTGGGGCTTGTCGGCCCCGCCGAAGTTCTCGAACCGGATCGCGGCGGCGCCCCCGTGAGGCGCCTGGGTGTCCGCGAAGGAGATGTCCCCCGGCGCATCGTGGAACTGGAAGCCTGCGAACCGATCGCCCTCGAAGCGCTCCAGGTCCCCGTTCTCTATCGCCACGGGCGGGTCGGCCACCGCCTGCGCCTCGCGGCCCTTGACCTGGAACAGAGCGCCGTCCACGAACAGCCCGGCCGCCAGATTGGGGTCGAAGCCCAGCGCCGCGCCGCCATAGCCCACCGAGAAGCCGAGCGGGATGATCTCGATGCCCGCCTCGGCGCAGATCCGCTTCATCTCCTCCAGGCGCTGCAGGCGCGCGTCGTCCCAGCGGCCGAGGCTGTCGGCGCCGCCCGCCCACAACATGCCGTTGAGCCCGTGCGCCGCCGCGACCGACACGATGTCGCGAAGGTCGTCCAGGTGCTGGTCCCTCGTCAGGTTGTGCGACACGAAGACCCAGCGATCGGGGTACTGAGGCGCCGCGCTGCAGCTCGCGGTCCCCGTCACCAGCACGGCAAGACCTGCCAATAGCGCAAGACTCCTGCCCATGGCTCGTGCCTCCTTCGAATCCTGGTCTGCGCTCCCACCGGCCCGCTCACTCTCCCGCGTCCTGCTGCTCCTTCAGCTCCGACCCGTCCACCAGGCATGCCGCCGAGGCCCGTGGCCCCGACCTGAGGCACATCGCCCTGGCCCTGGCCGTACGGCCGCCGGCCCTCAGCTCACCTACCTCCGGCCCCACCACCACCTGATCCTCCTGCCCGTCCTCGAAGACCAGCCGCAACCCCACCACCATGGGGTCCTCGCTCGGCAGGGGCTCGACCCGCGGCGGTGCCTGGCTTCCCTCGAGGGGCGTGAGGACGGTCACCAGCGCCACCGGCAGCGTCACGCGGCTCACCAGAGCCGCCACCGGCGCCTTCTCGGCCGTCGCGCTCCCCGTCGGGACCCATCCCTCGCGCATCTCTAGGCGCGCGTCGTCCGCGCCTCTCACCCACAGATTCGCCCCCTCGGGATAGCGCGTGCGCGCCGAGGTCTCATCTGCGGCCACTTCCACCATCGGGAAGTGGAAGAGCCTGGAGACCTCGTGCTCCCCTTCGCCGAACACGTGGTCAACCACGACCCAGTAGTCGGGCTTGACGAAGAACACGCTGCGCCGATGGGCCAGCGCGCCGTCGCCCTTGATCTCACCGGCCGCGAAGTCCGCCACGTCGCTGACCGACCAGCTCAGGAGCTCGGGGTCGGACTGGGGCTGCTCCTGCCCGTCCACCACCAGGACGTTGTGCGCCTGGCTGCCCCGGAAGTACCTGCCCGAGAGCGGCTGGTCGTAGCTGTAGATCCCGGGGTCTATCAGCAGGTCGCGCCCGGCGTAGAGGATCACCTGCAGCCTGTCCTGATGGCTGTGCCCCCCGCCCCAGGGCGCGCAGTCGAACAGCAGATAGCGATCCGTCTTCTCCCAGCCCGTGCGCATCACGCAGTACTTCGCGTCCGGCATCGCGTGGGACGTGAAGCCCGGCGGCTCGGCCTTCAGAGCGGCGTATCTCTCGGTCACGTCAGGGCCGAACATCCACACCCAGCCCGGGGAGGTGTCGTCCAGGCCCAGGTAGCGCATATCACCACGGCCGTAGAGCAGCGCGCCCAGGCCCATGTTGGCCGTTATGCTCCCTCCGCCTCCCGCGTCGCCTAGGGGCGGGAAGCGCCGGTCGGGCTTGCTGATGTGCATCAGGAACTCGAACATTCTCTCGTGCCGGTCCAGCAGCCCAGGCACGTCATACCCGTTCGCCCGGCACAGCAGCGCCGCCTTCAGGAAGCGTTCCATGACCCAGCCGTGGTAGCCCGGCGTCAGCTCATAGTGCGCGCCGTCCGGGTACACGTCCCTCTCCATATGCTGCACCAGGTAGTCGAAGGCCCTCTGGCGCCAGGCCGCCGCCTCCCGGAGCTCGGGCAGCATGATGCCGATTGCCGCCAGGCCCGTGCACTCGACCACCTGCCAGTTGCCCTGCCGGAAGGCCACGGTGAAGCGCTGCAGATGCCGTGCGTGCTCGACCAGCGAGCGGGTCATCTCGTACTTCGCCTGCGCGTCGAACTCCGGCGCGTCCATGAACAGCTCCATCACGTCGAACCACAGGTCCCCGCGGATCCCCGCCTCCAGCGTCCGCCACACCGTGCCGTCCTTCCCACGCGAGTTCGTCAGTATCCGCGGCACCGGATTGTCCGCGATCCAGTCCCGCAGCGTGTACACGAAATCCTCCGCATACTTGCTGTCACCGGTGGCCCAGTAGGCATAGCCCAGGTGCTGCCAGTACCCGAAGCGGCTCAGCACATGGGTCCACTCCCACGGCCCCTGGAGCCACTGGATGTTCCGGTCCAGCGTCTTGGGCACGCCCAGGAAGTCGAAGTCGCGGGCCAGCACCTTGTCCGCCGCCGGCACGTACCGCTTCAGCCCGCCCCACCTCTCGTCGTACAGCGCCGCGATCCGGTCCCTGTCCCGCCGCGACCAGGTCCAGCGCGGCTCGGTGCGCGTCTCCAGATGCCGCGCCCACGCCGCCTTGGCCGCCTCCCAGTCGCGCGCCTCAACCCCCGCGCGCACGTCCAGCAGCTCCGGGCGCGCCAGGTCCAGCAGCCCGAAGAGCTCTTCCTCGTTCTTGACGGCGATGTCCGCGGGCGGGAAGGGCACTGCTTCCTCGACCACCTCGCCTCGCGGCTGGGTCACGAGCATCACCTCGTCCATGACAAGCTCGGCTGGACCCGCCCGACCGCCCGCCTGCACGAACGAGAAGTTGACCATCTGGATGCGGTCGGCAAGGGCGCCGAGGCCCTGGAAGGCGGACAGCGGCACCGAGAACCGGCGCCAGTCGTCGAAGGAGAGGATCACGGGATGGTCGCCGGCCGACGCCACCAGCTCGCCGTTGGGATGCTCGTCGGTCTTCTCCGTTCGCTGCATGAGCATGGGGATCAGCTTCGCCCCACCGCCGTCGGCCTTGATGCTGAAGCTGAGGTACTGGTAGGGCCGCACGTCAACCCCGTCCTCGACCATCGCCCGGAGCCAGTCGTAGTGGGGCGCCTGGGACAGGTCGAAGGTGAACCGCAGCGCCCGCGTCTTCCGCCCGTCGCGCTCGACCTCCACGACCTCATGGGCGTTGAACTTCGACCGCCAGGCCATCTCGACCCCGTCGAAGTCGCAGACCGTCACGTCCTCGGCCGCCCGCGGGCACCCACAGCCCACGACCAGACCGACCATGAGCACCGCCGCTCGGCTTCTCAGCATCGCTTCCTGCCTCGTCCCGCGATTGCCCGGGTCACCGCGCCGCCGCGGCAACCTCCTCGGCCGTCAGCTCGCGGGGGTAGATAGCTACCTCGTCCAGCAGCGCGGCCGGGCGCTCGCCGCCGTCGGGCGCCGGCCCGCCCATGCCCTGGCCCAGCACCACCGGGGCCGCCGCCGGCATCAGGCCTCCCCGGTCCACCCGGTACTCCCGCGCCGGCTCGCCGTCCACGTAGGTCCTCAGCCGTTGGGTATGCTTCGAGAAGGTCGCCGCCAGGTGATGCCACTCGCCGTCCCACACCACTCGCCCGCAGCCTGGGTCGGCGTGCCCTCGGCCCATGTCCTCCCAGGTCGTCGTGAAGTGCACCTCGCCGCTCGTCAGCCCCAGATAGATCCCGTAGTTGCGCACCTCGTCGCCCAGCGCCTTGAGGATGGGCGCCTGCCACTGCCCGTTGGGCCCCGTCACCTTCACCCAGCACATCACGGTCACCTCATCGTTCAGGGTCAGCCCCGGCGCGTCCGCCACTTCCGCCCGCGCCTGTGTCGCGGGCAGCTCGAGGGCGCCGCCCCGCTTGCCGTTCCTCGTGAACCGCGCGCCGTCGAGCAGCGTGGCGTCATGCCCCCCGCCGCCAGAGTCCCGGGCGACCTCTCCCCCCGCCTCGTCGAAAGACCAGGCCGCCACCGGCGGCGCGTCCCTCCTGGCCGAGGTCACCACCACGGCCAGGTCCACTGCCGCCTCGCCCGCGGGCCCGACCAGCCGCCACGTCAGCGTCCGTCGGCCCGGCTCGGCCTTCGGTTGGGCCGTGAGCCGCACCTGGATCGTGGCCTCGCCGCCCGGCGCCACCTCCGCGGCCTCCTCGACCTGCGACTGGACGCCCGGCACCTCGGGCGCAATCACGCGGAACCGCACGGCGCCCGCTGCCACATTCGCCACGACCAGCCGCGCCTGGACGGTCTCGCCGCGCCCCAGCGTCACCTGCTCCGGCTCGAAGGCCGCCGCGGCGCGGGCGACGACCCTCTCCGGCAGGTTGGGGACGTATACCGGCGCCGGCCCGGCCTCGATCACCGCCGCCCCGTCGTGGGTCGCCACTTCCCGCGCGTTGCCCATCAGGTCCATGACGGTCACTCGCGGTAGCGCGACCCCGAGGGCCACCGGCCTGCGACCCGCCATCGCCCACAGGGCGAGCGTCCTCTTCCCGCGGCCCTCGAACAGGTACGCCCGCAGACCGGGCCCCAGGTCCAGCCGCTCCCGGAGCTTCTGCCCCTCGAGCGTCAGGGCCATCGAGCGGTAGGCGAAGTAGCTGGGGTTGGGCCCTAGGTCCTGGTCTACGAGACCGCACCAGTGCTCGAGATAGCTCGTGTCCGTGCCGCTGTCGTGGAACCTGAACCAGAACACCGTGTCCACGACCCCACTGGCCAGCGCCTCGAGGTAGCTCCGGGGCACCATCAGGGCCTCCCAGGCGTCCGACGACCCCCTGGGGTCGCGGTGCTTGGGCCAGCCGATCTCGGTGAGCCACAACCGCTTGCCCCCGCCGTGCCGCTCACCGATCTCGTAGGCATACCTCATGTCGCCGACCAGGTCCGTGTCCTCGGGCGTCTGGGGATAGCGGTACGGGTGCAGGGACAGCAGGTCCATGGCCTGCCCGCCGCCGGCCGCGAAGACCTGCTCAACGAAGTCAAGCTGCGGCTTGCCGCCCCCGGCCAGAGAGACGCCCACCACCTTGCAGTCGGGGTCGCCGGCCTTGCAGCCCCGGTAGGCCGCCGCCAGCGTGCGCGCGTAGGCCTGGGCGTCAGGCTGGGGTTCCCAGAAGACCTGGATGTTCGGCTCGTTCCAGATCTCCCAGTGCCGCACGCGGTCGGCATAGTGCGCGGTGAGAGCCCGGCAGTAGTCCTCGAAGGCCCCAGGCTCGGGCTCGTACATCGAGGGCCGCTGGGCGCCCTCCGGCGCCGTGGAAGCCCAGCGCGGCGGGAAGCCCACAATCCCCAGCACCGAGACGCCGTAGCGCGCCGAGTCCTCGATGACGCCGTCCACGGCCGGCCCCAGGTACTCGCCGTTGCTGGCGCCCACGCTGTCCCTGATGGCCGGCCCGTCCTCATCGAAGTCGTAGGCAGCGACGGGCAGCGGCGCGGGCTGCTCGCCGCGCGCCAGGGCTCGCGCCTGCTCGGCCGTGAGCACGCGGTCGTAGATGCGCAGGTCGTCCAGCGCGAAGGCGAGCCCAGTCCCCGTCGGCCCGATCATCAGCGGGCCGTCGGTCGCGAACAGGGTCGGGTACCCCGCCGTGGCGACGCCCGCCGGCTCGCCGTCCACATACCACCGCGTCTCGCCCGTCGCCCTGGTGTGTGTGGCCACCAGGTGGTACCAGCGCCCGGCCAGCCAGTCCCGCTTGTCGCAGTACAGGTCCGACCAGCGGGCCTGCTGATCCCCGAAGGACAGCGCGAGCTGGTGCGTCGAGTTGCGGTAGAAGAACAGGTACTCGCGATCCTGCCCGCCTCCCGGGGCGCGGGCCTTGGCGAGGATCGTGTGCCACTCGGTATCGTAGTCCAGGCGGCTCAGGCGCAGGCGCAGCTCAAGGCTCAGCTCCCCGCGCGTCGCCGGGGCCCTCAGGGCCTCGGTGCCGGGCACGGCGAAGCGCGCCGCGCTGCCGCTGAACTCGAGGGCCTTGCCGTGCACTCCCGCCGTGCGGCCCGGTGCCTGCCACGCGAATTGCCCGGGCGACGACTCCATCGCCGCCCACTGGAAGCCCGTCCTCTCCCACTTGATCCCCGCCTCGGCCCCCAGCTTCAGCGCCCACTCGCGCTCGGGCCCGCGCGGGAAGCTCGTGGTCAGGAAGTTCACCCCAAAGGGCGACTCCGGGTCCGCGGGCGTCGGCTCCCGTTCCTCACTCACCGCAAAGCGCACCGGCGCAGACCGCTCGCGCCCGCCGACGCTGAGCGTCAGGGCCCCACGATAGACGCCCAGCCGCTCCTGCTCGAAGGCGATTGTCTGCTCCCTCTGCTCGCCCGGCGCCAGGCTGATCGGTCCCTCGAAGACCCGTCGCTCGGCGCCGAAGAAGTCGCGCAGGTCGAGGGTCAGCGTGCCGGAGACGGCTTCCTCGGCCCGGTTGCCCAGGGACGCCGATAGCCGGACCTCGCGCGGCCGGTAGAACAGGTCGCCCTTCTGGCCGGTGGTCACGGCGATGTCAACCAGGTCAACCGGCTCGACGTCGGTCCGGGCCCTCAGGTCCGCGAAGAGCACCTGCCCCATCGCCGGTCCCTGGGAGCTCTGGGTGAGGCAGAGCGAGTCGAGGGTCAGCGGGAAGACGATGGGGTGCCGCTCTTCGCCATACCTCGCGAGCTGGCGCCACTCTCCCGGCTCCAGCCCGACGTCAACCCGGCGCCAGTCGTCCCAGTCAATCGGCCCCAGGCGGCGCTCGTACAGCGCCCCCGTGGCATCAATCACCCGCACCTCCAGACCGTGCCCGGAGGCATCGCCCTTCAGCCAGAAGGACAGCGCCTGGCAGGCCCCCGGCACGCGCCCGCCCCGCCACCGTAGCCCCAACCATCCGCGCCAGGAGATCGTGAAGTCGTAGCTCAGCCCAAGGGACCCCTGGCCTCCCGGCGGCGCCTCCTCGGACGTGAGGAGCCTGGTGTCGCCCAGCGTGTAGTTGATGCGCCGGCCCGTGGCCTCCCAGTCCCGCAGCCCCGTCATCGGGTCCAGCGGTGTCTCTCGGACCGCGGCCAGGCCTTGCACCGCGAAGGACAGACACAGGACAGCCAGCACCGCCCTTGGCTTCATGGACACACCCCACGCGATGAGTCTCTGCGGCGCGCGGCGCACGATCATGCACGCCTCCTCGACGTCCCGGCAGCGGCGCGCAGGCCCTCGGCGCCCGTGGACCTGTCCCCAGCCTAGCCCCCGTCCGTTGGCGCCAGGTAGGCCGCGAGCTTCCGAAGCCCGGGCGCTCCCGTGGCCTCCCGGACCACCAGACGCAACCTCGTCGCCTTGACCGGCCGGCCCACGATGTCCACCTTCCTGTGCCCGATGCTCGTTCCTTCGCTCACGCGCACCCACTGCCCGCCGTCAAAGGCGTCCACCTCGTACCGCCTGATCCTCTGCCCCAGCTCGATGGCCTCCTGTAGCACCACACGGTCCACCGTCACCGGCTCGCCCGCGTCCACCTCGATCCACGCGCCCGTGGTGCCCTCAGCCGCGAGCCAGTAGGTGTCCGGGCTCCCGTCCACGGCCCGCCCGGCCTCGTGGCCGGGGGTCTCACTGACGGCGCGCGCCGTCTTGCCCGCCAGCAGGTCCCGCGCGTAGATCGCCTGCACCGCCTGCCGGAACTCCCTCAGGCGTGCCACGTCCTGCTCCGGCAGGAGACCACGCGTGTCGGGCGCCACGTTCAGCAGCAGGTTCGCGCCGCGCCCCACGGACCCGTGGTACATCCCCAGCAGGTACTCGACCGACTTCAGGGTCGCGGCATCGCCGGGGTGCCAGAACCAGTTGGCCCTGATCCGCGCGTCGCACTCGGCCGGCCACCAGTAGTCCTTGTCCCCGACTCGGTGCACGTTCCAGAGCGGGTCGGGCGCGAAGCCGTCCTCATTGCCCACCCACCGGATGTCCGCCACGCCGGCTATCGTCCACAGGCACTTGGGCTGCAGCTTCTTCAGGTGCCGGTAGTACGCCGTCCAGTCGTACACGTGCCCCTGGCCCCCCGCGCCGTCCGCCCACCATACCGCAACCTCGCCGTAGTTCGTCAGGAGCTCGGTCATCTGGGCCATGTAGAACTCGTCGTAGGCCTTGCTGTCCGCATAGCGCGGCTCGTGCCGGTCCCAGGGCGACAGGTAGATCCCCAGCTTGATCCCTGCCTCGCGGCAGGCCTCGGCCACCTCGCCGATCACGTCCCCCTTGCCGTCGCGCCATCTGGAGCTGCGCACGCAGTAGTCCGTCTGCCGCGTGGGCCACAGGCAGAAGCCGTCGTGGTGCTTGGCCGTGACGACCAGGTACTTCATCCCTCCGGCCTTCGCCGCGGCTACCCACTGCCGGGCGTCGAACTCCGTGGGGTCGAACACGTCCGGCGAAGCCGTGCCCTCGCCCCATTCCACGTCCATGAACGTGTTGGGGCCGAAATGGCAGAACATGCCCAGCTCGTCGTCCTGCCAGGCCAGTTGCTCGGGCGTGGGCCGATCGCCCGCCGGCCGCTCAACCGGCCAGGCAAGGCAGATCACGGGGACCATCGCCCCGGCATACACCAGCAGCGCCCCCTTCATGGGCGCTCACCTCCCAGGCTTGGGACGGCGGGCCGACCCGCTCGCCCCTCAGTCGCTTCCGTAGAACCAGTCGGTGCCGATCCGCGCCACGTGCAGGCCGTCGAGGGCGTGGTAGCTGATGATCGCCAGGTCATCCACGAAGGTCACGCTCTGGTAGCCGTAGTCGCCGTCCGGGTCGTCGGCGATGTTCCGTGGGTTGAGCCAGGTCTCGCCCTCGTCCTTCGAGATCATGCACGTCAGCGGGCTGCGCTTGCGGTCCTTGCCGCCCGTGATCCGGATGAGCAGCAGGTCGCCCGTCGAGGGAAGGCGCGTGATGGTGACGGCGCCGGACATGGGCAGCGGCAGCGCCTCCACCAGCTCCCCCTTCGACCAGGTCTCGCCCTTGTCGTCCGAGTAGGCGCGGCCCAGGTACCCACTGTAGGTGCGGAAGACCATCAGCAGCCGCCCGTCCTTCAGCTCCACCACGTGGGGCTCCTGCGCCTCGTGCGGGTCCATGTCCACGTCGTTGCGGCTCATCTGCCACGAGTACCCGTTGTCGTCCGAGAAGAACACTACGCACACGTAGCCGCTGTGGTCCTTCTCGCTCGGCCAGCGCTTCTTGTACTCGGCCGGCGCGATAACCCTCCCCGTGGACAGCAGCGTCAGCTTGTCGTTGTGCACCAGGTTATAGCCCGCGTGCGGCGTCATGATGAACTGCTCGCCCCAGGTCCGGCCCTCGTCGCCGGAGCGCCGGTAGTAGTTGTGGCCGCAGTAGGGCAGCGAGTCCGAGACGTAGATGTAGGAC
>CAZSOQ010000133.1:0-14221 GCA_964608495.1 uncultured Armatimonadia bacterium
CCACCGGCCCTGAACGATCGTCCACTCCCCTGCCACCTCCGACCACCGCGGAGCAGGCGAGGGACGCCGCCGGGCGAATCCCAAGAAGAATCGGGTGTTCGCGGACCCCCTGCGAATCCCGCCTCGCCGAACCCCCGGATCACGCGGCCCACTGAACGAGTGTTTGGCCCTCGGCCGCGCCGCGGCGGATCACAGCTTGCCCTCCACCTCTCGCAGGCGCTCGGCCAGGTGCACGTTCGCCAGAGCCATGGTGAGCTCGCCCCGGGTGCGCTCGATGGCGGCCCGCGCCTGATCCGCCCGACTGCGCAGACCCCCCGTCACGGCGTCGGGCAGATCGAAGACCATCACCTGATGATAGATGTCCTCCATGAGGTCCAGGTAGGTCTCTGCCCGCCGGGTCTCGCCCATGCGGATCAGGTCCAGGCAGTGCCGCCTCATCTCGCCCACCACCTCGGCCAGGCCGTTGATCCACGCCACGGCGTCGGCGCCCAGGTCGTCGGGCGACGCAGCCGGCTCGCCCGCTATCGCCGCGATGACCAGGGCCGCCTCGCAGTACTCCTTCTCCGCGTCCAGCACGAAGCGGGCGTAGCGCAGCAGGCCCCACGGATCGGCTATCTCGACCATCGAGCGCGTCAGCCTTGCCGTCTCCGCCAACTGCTCGCGGGCCAGGTCCAGATCGCCGCGATGCACGTGCTTGATGGTGGTGGACGCCGACCGGATCACGTCGCGAGACAGGCGCAGCACCTTTTCACGGGCGGCGTCGAGCTCCTCCAGCCCACTCTTGAGACCATCAACGATATCCTCCAGACCCTTGAGAATGGTAATCACCTCCAGGGAATCCGCCGCCGTCCGAGGGGAGCGATGGGAATCCGCCAGACGGTCCGCCTAGCCCGAAGCGTCCTTCGCCGCCTGCCAGCCGGTGCGAACGGCGGCCGCGTTCGTCTCGGCGTAGGCGCTGGCCCGCTCACTCAGCCCCTCGACCATCGTCTCGATGAAGTGATCCACCGTGAAGAGAGGGCGTCGGGCGAGCAGGGCTCCGAGCATGACCATGTTGGCCGCCCTCTCGCTGCCCAGTTCCCTGGCCATATCCGTGGCCGCGATGGCCAGGACCTCCAAGCCTTCTCTCGGCTCGGGCGGCGGGGCGAGGGAGCTGTTGACCAGCACCAGGGCCTCGTCCGCCGCGCGCCCGAGGTAGTGGTTCACGGAGCCGGCGTCCATGAGCACGAGGTTGTGAGGACGCCCCACGAGCGGACTGCCCGGCGGCCCGTCGGCGACCACGACCGTGAAGGTCGTCTCGCCGCCGCGCACCTCCGGCTCGTAGGCTGGCATCCCCGAGCCCTGAAGGCCGGCCCTGAGGGCTGCTTCGAGGAGGAGTTGGCCTGCCAGCAGCACTCCCTGGCCGCCGATGCCCGACAGAAAGATGTCCTCCCGCATCAGGCCTCACTCCCCGAATCGCGCCAGTTCACATACTCGCCCAGCGGGTAGAAGGGGATCATGGCGTTCTCGATGTGCTCGAAGGCCTGCACGGGATTCATGCGCCAGAAGGTCGGGCAGATGCTCAGCAGCTCGACGAGAGCGAAGCCGGCGCCCTCGAGCTGGGCGTCGAAGGCCTGGCGGATGGCCGCGCGGGCGGCCCGCACCCGCTTAGGGGCGGTGAGGGCGTGGCGAGCGAGGTAGGCCACCCCCTGCACCTGGGCGAGGAGCTCACAGACCCGCAGCGGGTTGCCGCCCTGCTCCCTCGACCGGCCCCGTGGGGTGGTGGTGGTCACCTGGCCCGGGAGGCTCGTGGGAGCCATCTGGCCCCCGGTCATGCCGTAGACGGCGTTGTTGATGAAGATCACGGTGATGTTCTCGGCCCTGGCCGCCGCGTGGACGACCTCGGCCAGGCCGATGGAGGCCAGGTCTCCGTCTCCCTGGTAGGTGAAGACGACGGCTTCGGGCCGCACGCGCCTGATGCCGGTCGCCACCGCCGGGGCGCGACCGTGCGCGGCCTGGACGCAATCGCAGTTGAAGTACTCGTAGGCGTAGACGGAGCACCCCACGCTCGCGACCGCCACCGTGCGCTCGCGCACGCCCAGCTCGTCCAGCACCTCGGCCACCAGCCGGTGGGCCGTGCCGTGGGTACAGGCCGGGCAGTAGCGCATCGGCGTCTCGGTCAGCGAGACCGGCCGCCGGTAGATTGGCTCGAGGTCCTGCAGTTCGGCGTCGCTCACTTCAGACATCATCCGACACCTCGCGGTGCACCCGGGGCTCTGACCCGTGGGCGCCCGTCTGGGCCTATCCGGCGGCCTCCCGCCGGCCGGCCGCGCCCTGTTGGGCCAGGCTCACCAGCTTGGCTGCCACGTCTTCGGGGAACAGGAGCTGCCCGCCCGCGCGGCCCAGCAACTCGACCGGGCACGCCCCCTCGACGGCGAGGCGGACGTCCTGGATCATCTGGCCCAGGCTCAGCTCGATGACCAGAATCCTCTGCACTCGGCCCGCCCACTCCTTGAGGGGCGCGTAGGGGAAGGGCAGCAGGCTGATGGGCCTGAGCAGGCGGGCCCTGACGCCGGCCTCGGCGGCGACCTGAATCGCCGTCTCGGCGACCCGGGCCATGATGCCGTAGGCGCAGACGAGGATCTCAGGCTCGTCGCTGCCCGTCTCCTGCCAGGTGACCATCTCGCGGCGCGCGCGCGCGAGGCGCTCGGCCAGGCGCAGGTTGACGGCCTCCATGGCGTCCGCGTGAATCCACAGGGAGTTGACGATGCGCCGTTGGCGGCCCTGGAGGCCGCCGCCGACGGCCCACTCGCGGTCCAGGCTGAGCGGCTCGCCGCGCGGCCGGAACACGCAGGGCTCGGCGACCTGGGCCAGGGCCGCGTCGCCCAGGATCGTCACGGGAAGTCGGTAGCGGGCGGCGATCTCGAAGGCGTCGGCCGTCCAGTCGTGGAGCTCCTGGACGCTGTAGGGAGCGAAGACGAGGCCCTGGCCGTCACCGTGGCCGAGGCCGCGGGTGCTGAGCCAGTAGTCGGACTGGGCTGGGAGGATGTTGCCCAGGCCGGGGCCGCCGCGGACCATATTGACGATGACGCAGGGGAGCTCGCAGCCCAGGATGTAGGACAGACCCTCCTGCATGAGGGAGATGCCGGGCGAGGAGGAGGTGGTCATGGCCAGGGCGCCGGCGGCGGCCGCACCGAGGACCATGTTGATGGCCGCGACCTCGCTCTCGGCCTGCACGTACACACCCCCCACCTCGGGCAGATGCAGGGACATGTACTCGGGGATCTGGTTCTGGGGGGTGATGGGGTAGCCGAAGAAGTACCGGCAGCCTGCGGCGATGGCTCCCTCGGCGCACGCCTCGTTCCCCTTGCTCAAGACCGGCTGGGGACTGGCGCTCAATCCGCGTCTACCTCCCGGCTCTTCACGGGGCGGCGGTACAGCTCGATCGCCGCCTCCGGGCACATGATGACGCAGGCCTGACACCCGATGCACTTGTCCTGGTACTTGACCTCGACGGGATGGTAACCCAGGCGGTTCATGCGCTCGGCGGGCGCGAGGGCCCCCCGCGGGCAGTACTCGATACATTGCCCACAGGCCTTGCACCTGTCGGCATCAATGACCACGACGAAACTGGGTGCCTTCATCGAGCCCTCACCCTGGTCTTGCTGCGCTCGCCCTCGGCCTCGGCCAGCAACTGCTCGGCGTGTTCGCGGGCAGCCTCCTGGCCGCGGCGGGCGCCCAGCATCCGGGCCAGCTCCTCGACCCGCTCCTGGCCCTTGAGCGGCCGCACGGACACCGAGGCACGCTTCTGCCGCACCTGCCTGTCCACCATGAGGTGGCCGTCGGCACGACTCGCGATCTGCGCGAGGTGGGTGACGCAGAGCACCTGGGCCCTGCGGCCCAGCTCCGCCAATTTACGCCCTACGGCGTGGGCCGTCAACCCTCCGATGCCCGTGTCTACCTCGTCGAACACCAGCGTGGGAATCTCCGAGCCCCGTGCGCAGACGGTCTTGAAGACGAGCATGAGCCGCGAGAGCTCGCCCCCGGAGACCACCTGGCTCAGGGGCCGCGGCTCCTCGCTCCCGGCGGCGTCGAACAGGAAGCGCACGCGCTCGAGGCCGTCGGCCGTCGCGGCATAGCGCCTGCCGTCCGCGCCTGGCAGCCCCTCCGCCTCCTCCTCGCGGGCGAACTCCACCGTGAAGGCGGCCTGCTTCATGCCCAGATTCGTCAGCTCCCGCCGCACGACTTCCTGCAGCCGCGCGGCGTGCTCGTGGCGCTGGGCCGACAGCACCTCCGCCGCCTCGCCGGCACGCCCGCGGAGCTCGGCTAGCTGGCGCTCGAGCTGCTCCGCCATCTCCTGACCGCTCTCGAGGTCGGCCAGCTCGGCCTCGCAGCGCTCCAGGTGCGCGAGAATCTCGCCCACGCTGTCCCCGTACTTGCGCTTCAGCCGCTGGATCTCGGCCAGGCGACTCTCGACTTCCTCCAGCCGCCCGGGCTCGAAGTCCAGCAGTGCCGTGTGGTCGTCCAGGCTGCGCAGCGCCTCGCCGGCGGCGATCGAGGCCTGCTCGACCTGCCCGGCCAGCTCCGCCAGCCGACTGTCGAACTCGGCCACGCCCCTGAGGCTCTCGACAGCCCGGCCCAGCAGGTCCACGGCTCCCTCGCCGCCCTCGCCCGCCAGAGCCTGCCGCGCCTCGGCCACGCTCTGCGTGATACGCTCGGCGTTCTGTAGCCGTGCACGCTCCTCCCGCAGGGCCCCGTCCTCGTCGGGCTGCAGCCGCGCCTCGCGGATCTCGCCCGCCTGGAAGCGCAGCAGGTCCTCACGCTGGACGCGGTCGCGCTCGGCCCGGCGCAGGGAAGCAAGGCGGTCCTGGGCCTGCTGCAGCTCGCGCCAAAGCCCGTGGTACTCCTCGGCGGCGGCGGCCAGGTCGCGCCCACCGAAGCCATCCAGATAGTGCAGATGGATCCCCTCGTGGATCAGCGCCTGGTGCTCGTGCTGGCCGTGGATGTCCACCAGGTGGCGTGTGACCTCCTGCACCAGAGAGAGCGTGGCGGGGCGGCGGTTCACCCAGTACCGGCTGCGGTCGGGAGCGATGGCCCGGGTCACGATGATCAGATCGCCCTCGCGCTCTATACCGGCCTCGTCCAGCACGGCCAGCGCCCGAGGCGTATCGGCGACGTCAAAGACGGCCTCGACGCGCGCGGTGTCCTCGCCGGCGCGGATCACGTCGCCCGTGAGCCGCTCGCCCAGAGCCGCGCCCAGGGCGCCGATGATGATGGACTTGCCTGCGCCGGTCTCGCCCGTCAGCGCCGTGAATCCGGCGCCGAGCTCCAGGCGGAGCTTCTCGATGACGGCGAAGTTCTCGACGGAGAGCTCACACAGCATGGCAACCGCCGCGGCGGCTTACCGCGGGGCATCCCAGTTGAGTTTCACCCGCAGGCGATCGTAGAAACCCAGGCCGCCGAACCGGATCAGCCGCGTGCGGCACTCAGCCCGGCGGATGATCACACTGCCCCCCGGCTCGAGCCGCCGCGACTCCTGGCCGTCCGCCACCACCTGTAGCACGTCCTCGTCCTTGCCCGGACGACGCTCCGCCCGTACCCGCACCTCGCTGGCCGGGTCAACCACCACCGGCCGGCTGTACAGCGTGTGCGGGCAGATCGGCACGATGGTCAGGCACTCGACCCTCGGGTCCACGATGGGCCCACCGGCCGACAGGCTGTAGGCCGTCGAGCCCGTGGGCGTGGCCACGATCACCCCGTCGCAGGCGTAGGTGGCCACGTGGCGGCCGTCCACATCGCAGCGCAACCACACCAGGTGCCGGCGCGCGTCGGTGGTCACCACGGCGTCGTTGAGAGCCAGCAGCGGACCCTCCGTCCCCTCCGCCTCGCCCTCCGCGCTCGCTGCCAGCATCATCCGCTCCTCTATCTCGTACCGGCCTGCCAGGAGGTCGTCCAGGCCCGCCAGCACGGTCGTTGGCGGCTGGTCGGCGAGGAAGCCGAAGCTGCCCAGGTCCACCCCGAGCACGGGCGTGCCGAAGGGCGCCGACTGGCGCGCCACGCCCAGCAAGGTCCCGTCGCCGCCGAGGGTGAGCACCGCGTCCGCCGTGAGGACGAAAGCCGTGTCGCCCGCCCGGGCCTGGGGCACGTGCTCGGCGAGGGCCCGGTCCGCCCGCAACTCCACACCCCTACGAGCCAACTCGCGGGCGAAGGTCTGCAGCACCTCGCGGACCTCGGCCTTCCCTAGCTGTGCCACCAGGCCGATTGCCGACAGGGGCTTGGGCATCGCTATCCGGTCCCCGGCTGCTCCTGCCCACCCTTGCCCTCCAGTCTCTCGCGGTTGCGCCGCGCCGGCTCGTAGGAGGGGTCAACCTGCAGAGCCTTCTTGTACTGAATCAGCGCCAGGTCCTGCTTGCCCTGCCGCTCGTAGGCAACGCCCAGGTTGTTCAGGGCGTAGACGAACCGCGGGTTGAGCCTCAGCGCCTCGCCGAAGTGGTGCACCGCCTCGGTGAGGTTGTTGCGGCGCAGGTAGATCAGCCCGGCGTTGTTGTGCGCCTCCGGGTTGTCCGGCGCGATGGCCAGCGCCCGCAGGTACTCGCGCAGGGCCTCGTCGTCCTCCCCGCGGTCGTAGTGGGCGTTGGCCAGGCCCAGGTGGGCCGGCGCGACCTTGTCAAACTTGGCCGCCGCCTTCTTCCACTGGTCCAGCGCCTCGTCCGCCTTCCCCGCCTTCTCCAGCGCCAGGGCCAGGTTCACGTGCGCGATCTCCATGTCCGGGTTCGCCGCGATCGCCTGCTGGAACTGCTCCGCTGCCTCCTCCGCCCGGTCCAGCTTCAGCAGCACCCAGCCCAGGTTGTTCAGGGCGTTGGCGTCGGCCGGCCGCAGCCGCAGGGCCTCCCGATAGGCTTCCACCGCCTGCTCGTACTCGCCCCCCGAGGCCAGCGCCAGCGCCAGGTTGTACCATCCCTCGAAGCGCTTGGCATCCTTCTCGACCCCGGCCCGCAGGTGAGGCGTGGCCTCGCTCGGGCGGTCGAGGTTGTACAGCGCCGTGCCCCAGCCGATGTCCAGGTCCGTGCTCTCGTAGCCCGCCGCGGCGGCCTTGCCGTACAGGTCCGCCGCCTTGGCGTTGTCACCCTTCTGCAGGTGCAGCCCAGCCAGGGCGGTCAGCACCTGGCCGTTGTCGGGCGTGAGCGCCACCGCCTCCTCGTACTCGCGAACCGCCTTGTCCACCTGCCCGGCCTGCAGCAGGGCCGCAGCGAAGTTCACGTGCGTGTCCACGTCCGAGCCGTCTATCTCCAGCGCCCGGTTGTACTCATTGAAGGCCTTCTCGTACTGCCGCTGGCGGGCATAGAGGTTGGCCAGGTTGTAGTGGGCCTCGAAGTAGTCCGGGCTGGCCTCCAGCGCCGACTTGTAGTGTGTCTCGGCGCCACGCAGGTCCCCCTTCGCCGCGTAGGCATTGCCCAGGTTGTTGTGCGCCACGTGGTAGTCGGGCTTCTGCTTGAGGGCGCTGTCGAAGAAGCCGATCGCCGCGTCGAAGTCCTTCTGTTCGAGGGCCACGGTGCCGACCCAGCTCAGGATGATGTAGTCGTTGGGCGAGGCCTTGAGGGCTTCCTCGAATCGCGCGCGAGCGTCCTCCAGCTTGCCGGCCTCGTAGGCGGCCAGGCCCAGATCGAAGGGCGACTGCTGCTCCTGCGCCAGCGCCAGGGAGCCGGCGACCAGCAGGACCACGCCCATGACACAAAGAGCGGTGCGCCAATGCCTCATATCCCGTATTCCTCCTGCCCTAGTCGGGTGCCTGGCCCCGTGCCGCCCGGGCAGAGGCCACCGCGGCAGCGG
Organism: uncultured Armatimonadia bacterium; assembly: GCA_964608495.1. Taxonomy (GTDB): domain Bacteria; phylum Armatimonadota; class Zipacnadia; order Zipacnadales; family FEN-943; genus JAKORR01. The sequence goes on from CAZSOQ010000133.1 coordinate 7,807, forward strand.
CGATCCCCGCGGGGTCCAGGCCGTTGTCAGCCAAGAGCCGCGGGCGGTCGCCGTGCGGCACAAAAGCGTCGGGCAAGCCCAGTATGCGTACCGGCACCCGCAGGTCCCGCGCGGCCAGCAACTCGGCCACTGCGCTGCCGAAGCCGCCGGTCACCACGTTCTCCTCGACCGTCACCACCGCCCCGCAGTCCCGCGCGAGCCCGCAGATTAGGTCCTCGTCCAAGGGTTTCGCAAAGCGCGCATTCACGAGCGCCGCCGCGATTCCTTCCTCGGCGGCCAGACCGGCGGCGGCGAGGGCCGGGTCCACCATGCTCCCCACCGCCAGGAGCGCCACGTCCCCGCCCTCGGTGAGCTGCTCGGCCTTGCCCACCTCCAGCGCCACCAGCGCCGCGTCACACCCGCGCCCCGGGCCGCGGCCGCGAGGATAGCGCAGGGAGGCAGGGCCCCCGTGGTCCAGCGCCGTCGCCAGCATCCGCCGTAGCTCGCCCTCGTCGCGCGGGGCCATGCAGACCATGCCGGGGACCTGGCGCAGGTAGCTCAGGTCGAACAGCCCGTGGTGGGTGGGCCCGTCATCGCCCACCAGACCGGCCCTGTCCAGGGCCAGGACCACCGGAAGCTGCTGGAGCGCCACGTCGTGGAGGATGGGGTCGTAGGCGCGCTGCATGAAGGTGGAGTAGATGGCGACCACGGGGCGCAGGCCGGCGGAGGCCAGGCCCGCGGCGAAGACCACGGCCACCTCCTCGGCCATGCCCACATCGAAGCAGCGGTCCGGGAAGGCCTCCTGGAAACAGGCCAGGCCGGTGCCGGGGATCATGGCGGCCGACACCGCCACGATCCGCGGGTCGCGGCGGGCCAGCTCGGTCAGCGCCGCGCCGAAGACGTCGCTGTAGGTGGGGCCATCGGCGGGCTGGCACTGGCCGTTGTCCGGGTCGAAGGGACGGGTGCCGTGGAACCTGGTCGGATCGTCCTCCGCAGGCTGGTACCCCTTGCCCTTCTTGGTGACCACGTGCACCAGCACGGGCCCCTTGAGCCGGAGGGACTCGCGCAGCACCGACACCAGGTCACCGATGTCGTGGCCGTCTATGGGGCCCAGGTAGGTGAAGCCCATCTCCTCGAACAACATGCCGGGGACGACCAGATGCTTGAGACCGTCGCGCAGCCGGTCCATGGCCTGGAGCATCGCGTCGCCCAGGCGCAGGCCCCGGACGGCGCGGGCCATGTCCGCCCTCATCCGCCGGACGGCGGGCTCGACCAGCCCCGCGCGTAGCCGGGCCAGGTGGCCGCTGAGCGCGCCCACGTTGGCGCTGATGCTCATCTCATTGTCGTTGAGGACCACGAGCATGTCGGTGCCCAGCGCGCCGGCCTGGTTGAGCGCCGCCAGCGCCAGGCCGCCCGTCAGCGCGCCGTCACCGATGACGGCCACGACCTTGTTGTCGCCGCCGCGCAGGTCCCTGGCCTCGGCGAAGCCCAGGGCCGCGGCTATGCTCGTGCTACCGTGGCCCGCCCCGTAGGGGTCGTGCGAGCTCTCGGCCGGGCTTGTGAAGCCGCTCAGCCCGCCGTACTGGCGGATGGTGTGGAAGCGGCCGCGCCGGCCGGTGAGCAGCTTGTGGGTGTAGCACTGATGCCCCACGTCCCAGATGATCTTGTCCCTGGGGGAGTCAAAGACGTAGTGCAGGGCGATAGTAAGCTCGACTACGCCCAGGTTGGGGGCCAGGTGCCCGCCCGTCTCCGACAGCGTGCTGATAAGGTGCTGGCGGACTTCCTCGGCCAGGGCCTCCAGCTCCGCGGGCGTCAGCCGGCGCAGGTCCTCAGGCGAATTGATCTGATCCAGAAGTGCCATCGTTAGTGGACGCGGTCCTCAAGGCGGGGGCGGCGCCCCACCCGGGGCCCTGCTCGCCCGCCCACGGGGTCGCACGAAGGACAGCGTCGGTGCATAGCTCCTCACGGTGCCGATTGGGGAAAAAGGCCGGACCAGCGTCCCGACCCTTGCCGCGTCACAGGGACGGCGGCTCTCAGAGATTACCGAGGATGTCGTCGTCCTCCGGCTCCTCTTCTTCTTCCTCTGCTGCCGAGTCGTCGAACAGGGTCTGGGGACCAGGACCGGGCGCCGCCTCCGCTTGCCCCGTCGCCTCGGCCTTGGCCGCGTACTCCTCGATCCGTGCCTCCGCCTCACGCAGCTTCCGCGAGCAGTACTCCCTCAGCCGCATCGCCAACTCGAACTGCTTGAGCCCCTCCTCGAGGCCGAGCTCGCCGCTCTCCAGCTCCGCCACTATCTCCTCCAGCCGCTCCAGGGCGGCCTCGAAGCCCAGGTCCTCGGGCACTTCCCGCGCGGCGTCGTCTTCCTTCGGCATGGCCTGTCTCCCGGGCGGGACAGCCCGCCCAAAACGGCTACCGGACACCTCCGGCCCGAAGCGGGGACGGTCCGGACACTAGCCTATTGTCCCTGCAGCCGCAGGATTTGGTCAACTATCCCCCGCCTGGCGACGGCGATGTCCGCTGCGCTCTTGGTGTAGTGGGTGAAGTCCGTGATGATGCTGTCCAGGGCCTTCTCGATCGCGACCTCGGCCTGGGCCTGGGCCTGCCGGCCACGCTTGGCCGCCACCTGCCGCAGCAGCCAGACGAGCTCGATATCCTCCTTGGCGTCGCGGATCACCTCGGCGCGGATGCAGGTGACCGGGCCCTCCAGACCCCTGGGGGCCCCCGGGTAGCACAGGTACCCGTCGCCTGGGGCACTCGCCGGCCCCGCCTCGGCCCATACGTCGCCCGGGAAGCAGCTCACCGCCCAGTACAGCTCGCCCTGCACGTGGTGCTTGACCTGCATCCACGACAGCACGCGGCCGTCTATCGGGTCGTTGGTCAGCAGGTAGTTGGGCCACGGAGGCAAGGGGCCGCAGCACACGTACCACCAGACCTGCTTGCCCGCCGCCCGCCGCTCCTCGCATCGCTCCTCGTGCTGCGCGTAGCCACCGAGCCCCGGGCACCAGAGGTCAACGTAGTCGTGCAGCACGTCCTCGGGCTGCTCGGTCAGCAGGATCGGCACGTCCGGGGCCACCGCGCGCAGCGCCCTGCACAGCCCCACGACCTTCTCGTAGTCCTCCTCCGTCGGCTCGTCGTAGATGTACACGTAGCCCTTGCTCAGCAGACCCTCGGCCCGCAGGTAGTCGAAGACCCGCACGGCCTTCTCGCGCTCTTCCTCGGTGGGCAGGCCCGCGAACCGCCAGGGCAGGGCGAAGGCGGACACACGCGGGTTGTGTGCCCATGCCTTTGCCTCGTCGCTCAGCAGATCGAAGGGCAGACCGCGAGGCACCATGCGGTGCTCGAGGAAGAACTGGGTGTAGCGGCGGTGCAGGCGCTGGAACTCGGGCGAACCGAGGGCCACCCCCTCCTGCTGGGCCAGTTGCACGGGCCAGATACCCCAACTGCCGCCGTAGTGGTTCCCGGCCGGGACCGTGACCGGCCAGACCTTGATGCGCACCGGCACCCTTACCCGGCCCTGCCCCTCCGCGGTCACGACCACCTCGCGGCTGTACTCGCCCGGCGGGACGTCCTCGCCCACGTGCACGAGCAGCCACCAGCCCCGCAGCGCGCCCGGCTCGATGGTCACGGCCTGAGCCGGCACCAGCGGATCGGGTGTCCAGCGGGCGCGACCGGGCAGGCTGACATACTCCTGCAGGTACACCTGGACCTCGGGAATCGGGCCGTTGGGGGTCCGAATCGGGTCTCTAACCCGCACCTGGACGCCCTCTAGACGCGCTTTCGGTGCCCCAACGAGCACCTGGAAGCTCTCCCACTCGCCCCGCGCGGCCTCGATGACCACCTCCCCGGGGCCCTCGGGCAGGCGGCTGGGCAGCGGAGTGGGCCATCGGCGCCCCGGACCATCGGTCCAGACGGTCAGATCGGGCAGCTCGCGCCCCGAAGACGACTCCACCGGGCCGGCAAAGGCCGGGTCGGCACGATTGAGGGCATAGTCGCGGGCTACCACTGCGTAGTAGTAGCGCAGATACTCCTCCGGCACGGTATCGTCCGCGCTTGTATCACGGGTCGTGGCGACGAGGGAGTCCGGCCCCGGGCTGAATCGCCCGTAGGGCGCGCGGTGCACCTGGTACACGAAGGCCTGCTCGCCGGGCGGGGCCTGCCACGTGATACGGGCGCGACCGCCGGTTTGGGTGACCTTCAGGCCCTCTACCGGGGCCGGGGGCGTCGTGTCGGGGCCGAAGTACACGTCATCCACCCAAGCTTCGCCCTGATTCGGCACCCCGTAGATCTCGAATCGCACCTGTACCCAGGCGCAGTCGTCGCGCACCTTCTCGGTGGCCTGCAGGGGCGTCCACTGATCGGTATCTGTCGGCACGGGCGACCCGAAGAAGTTCCCCAGCCATTTGCCCTCTCGGTCGTACTGATAGAGGAACAGGAGCGCCCTGCCCTGCGGCACGTGGCTCTTGCCCCATCCGCTGAGCGTGTACGTGGCGCCGGGTGTGACGTCTATGCGGGCGAAGGACAGCGCCGCCACGTGGCTCTCGCCGTCCTCGACCTTCCTGATGCAGCCGCAGGCCCGGCCCGTGAATCCCTGCGTCGTATCGCGGTACGCGGTCGAGCCGCCCGTGCAGGCCGAGGCCCAACCGACCGGATTCGGGCCGTCTCCCTCCTCGAATCCGGCGTTCTGGAGCAGGTTCGGGGCCCCCTGGGCGACTGCCAGGACCGCCAGAGACACCGCCAGGACGACGCAGAAGGGTCGGACGGACGGGCCTCTATCGGTCATCTTGCTCGACACCCCCAGGGTCGGCCGGCGAGTCCTCGGCCGGGAGTGTGTCCCTGGTCTCGACCCGTAGCTCACCCTCGGCGAGGAGGATGCGCAGCTCGTCCGCGGGCTGTACCTGGGCCGCCGAGCGGACGACGCTCTCGTCCGGCAGCAGCAGGGCTATCGAGTAGCCGCGCTCGAGGACGGCCCTGGGGTCGAGGGCGTGAAGCTGGGCGGCCAGGCGGTTGAGGCGCCACTGGCCCAGCTCCAGGCGCCGGCGTATGGCCGGTCGGGCACGGGCCGCGAGCGACGCTAGCTGCTCGACCCGTCGTGCCAGAAGACGCCGCGGGTGATGGGCACGCAGACCGGCCTCGGCGACCCACAGACGGCCGCGGGCCCGCTCCAGGACCCTGACCAGCCCGAGGCGAGCGCGACGGTCGGCAGCCGCCAGACGCTCGCGACGGCGCTGCATCACCTGCTCGGGTCGCTGGCTCTCCAGCCGCGCGGAAGCCAGACGGAGGCGGTGCGAGGCCCGCTCGACGGCCAGGGCCATGGCGTTCTGGGCCCGATCCGCGGCCTCGTCGGTGCGAAGGAACCACTGCTCGAGGATGGAGGACGGGGTGCGCAGCGGCCTTCGGGCGGCCAGGCGCGAGAGCCGGGCGTCGGCGGCCTGCAGCCGGGCGCGCACGGCCGACCGGGCGCGACTGCCCAGACTGGACAGGTGCTGGAGCAGCTCGGCGGCGTCGGGCACCGCCAACTCCGCCGCCGCCGAGGGCGTCGGGGCACGCAGGTCGGCCACCAGGTCCGAGATCGTCACGTCCGTCTCGTGCCCCACCGCGCTGATCACAGGCTTGCGCGAGGCGAAGATCGCGCGAGCCAGGCCCTCGTCGTTGAAAGCCCACAGGTCCTCCAGGCTCCCCCCGCCACGCCCCAGGATGATCACGTCCACCTCCGGCAAGCCGTCGGCGACCCGGAGGGACTCGATGAGGCTCGCGGGTGCGGCCTCGCCTTGCACGACAGCCGGCACCACGATCATCCGCGCCAGCGGGAAGCGACGGGAGATGATGGTGGTCAGGTCGCGGACGGCCGCCCCCGTGGGCGAGGTGATGAGGGCGATACAGCCCGGGAAACGCGGCAGGGGGCGCTTGCGGGACTCCTCGAACAGCCCCTCGGCCTGGAGCTTGGCGCGCAACCGCTCGAAGGCCGCGTGCAGGGCGCCGACGCCGTCGGGGCGCATGAAAAGGACGATGAGCTGGTAGCGGCCCTGCTTCTCGTAGACGCTCACGCGCCCGCCGGCCACCACCTGCATGCCGTCCTCGACCTCGAAGGCGATGCCGCGCGCCACGTTGCGGAAGCACACACAGTCGAGCGCGCAGTCCTCGTCCTTCAGCGTGAAGTACAGATGGCCGGAGCGATGGTGCTTGGTGTTCGAGACCTCGCCGCGAACCACTACGTCCTGCAGCAGCTCGTCGCGGTCGAAGAGGCGCTTGATGTAGGCCGTGAGCTCGCGAATGCTCAGGATGGCGGAGAGATGATCGCTGGCCATGGCGCAGGACCAGAATGCCCCAAGTCGCTCCCCCGCGCAAGGCGGACTGAACTGCAGGGGGAGGGGATCTGTCCAGCGCGACAGGTCCCCTCCCCCTGCAGTTCAGTCCGCCTTGCGCGGGGGAGCGTCTT
>CAZSOQ010000134.1:0-14068 GCA_964608495.1 uncultured Armatimonadia bacterium
TCACGGCCGAGCTTGCCGACGACAGCCCGGCGCTGCGGGTTGAGGTGGCCGTGACGGCGCGGGAGCGAACGGGTCTGACGGCGCTGTGGGGCCCGGCCGTCCACGCGGGCGACCGAGGCACGCGCACGGACAAGGGGATCGCGATCCTCCCGGGCCTGGAGTACCTGGACGGCGAGGAGCGCAGCTCGAGCACGCGCGACCTGGCCCCGCCGCTGAACAAGCGCTGGACGCCTCACAAGTTCAAGATCACCGTGCCCATGATGGTCGTCGAGACCCGCGACGGCGGCCCCGTGCTGGGCGTGGCCTGGGACCCGGGGCAGAAGTGGGACGGGGAGCACGCCCAGCCCGGTGCCCGGTTCGCGTCGCCCGACTTCCTCATGCACCAGGATAACCACCTCATGCAGCTCATGCTGCCGTCGGTGCCGGACTTCGTGCCCGAGAGCGGCGAGCGGGCGGGCGAGCCGGCGGCGATCGAGCGCGGCAAGTCGTGGCGGCTCGTGCAGCACATCGTGGCGGGCAAGCCCCAGCCGGACGTGACGGCCGCCTACGAGTGGTTCGAGAAGCTGGTGGGCTACCCCGAGGCGGAGGCCTGGCCTCGCAGCTTCGAGGAGGAGATCGCCCTGTGCCGGCACGGGTTCATGGTGACCGTGTGGGACGAGGAGACGAAGAAGAGCCGGCACTGCGTGGGCTGGGGGCCGGGGAACTCGCCAGGGATGGCCACCTTGCTGCTAGTGGACGGCCGCGCGGTGGCGAAGGGCGAGGAAGCCCGGCGCGTCCTGGAGCGCGTGAGGCTCATCGGCGAACAGACCGTGCGCGAGGAGGGGGCCCCGGGCCTCGCGAGTCCGCGCAACTGCCACACGATGGCCTGGGAGTTCCCCTACCACGGCGCGGGGCTTGACAACGCCGCCGAACACCTGGTGGGCGCCCTGGCGGGCATGCGCGCGGCGGCCCACGGCGCTCTGGACAGCCAGGAGGACGACGGCGGTTGGGGCTACTACCCCGACGGCGATAGGCGCGAGCTGGGCGAAGCGGGCACGCGCGTGATGGGCATCGCCGGCCGCAACGCCTACCTGATGGCCAAATGGGTGGCGGTCAGCGGCGATCCGGCGGTCGAGGCGGGGCTGCGGAAGGCCCTGGCCCACATGGAGCGCTACCGCGTGCCGCGCGGGGCCCAGGGCTGGGAGTGCCCGATCCTCGAGCCCGATATCCTCGCCTCCGCCTACGCGGTCAGGGCCTACGTGTGGTCCTACATGGCCCTGGGAGAGGAGCAGTGGCTCGACCGGGCTCGGCTCTGGGCGCGGACCGGCGTGCCCTTCCAGTACACCTGGGACGACGGCGAGCACCCGGGCATGCGCTACGCCAGCATCCCGGTCTTCGGCAGCACCTTCTTCCGCCATTCCTGGATCGGCTTGCCCGTGCAGTGGTGTGGGTTGGTCTACGCCTACGCCCTGCAGGAGCTGAGGCGCTTCGACGACAACGATCTGTGGCGCAAGCAGGTGGAGGGCATCCTGGCCAGCGCCGTGCACCAGCAGTGGCCCATGGACAACCAGGAGTTGGCGGGCAGCTACCCCGACAGCTACGGCAACTGGTTCACGCGCCGCAACGGGGCCTATATCAACCCCGAGAACATCGCGCTGAACGCCCTCGCGCTGCGGGGCCTGGACCCGGGCCTGCGATCGCGGCGGGTCGAGCTGGCGGGCGGGCCGGTGCACGTGACGGTTCCGGCGGACTTCGAGGCCCGCGGCCAGGGCAGCAAGATCGAGGTGGACCTGAAGTACCTGCCCAACGAGGTTGTGTACCTGACGGTCGCGCCCGTGAGGCCGATGGGGGAGGGGCTGCGGACGGGCGGCGACGTCGCGGGGACGGCCTACGACGCGGGCGTGCGAGCGCTGGCCGTGGGGGTGAAGTGCGACGCCCAGGGCGCGGGTCGGGTGAGCCTGGAGGGGCTGGAGCGGTCCCTGCCGGAGCCGCCGGAGACGCGCGGCGCCTGGGGGTTCGATGAGGGGACCGAGGGCTGGTCCGGGGCCAATGCCTGCAACGTGGTGGGCCGCGACGGGAGCTTGGTCATCAGCGTCACCGGCGAGGATCCCTACGCCGTCAGCGGGCCGGCTTCACTGCCGTCACGGCTCAGGAAGGTGCGCATGCGCGTGCGTCTGAGCGGCGGCGAGGGGGTCGCCCTCTTCTGGCGGTCCACCGTCTCGGCGGCCTGGAGCGCGGACAAGCATGTCACCGCGCCCGTGCGCGCTGACGGCCAGTGGCAGGAGATTGCGTTCGACCTGAGCGACCAGCCGCTCTGGGCCGGCAGCATCCTCCAGGTGCGCCTGGACGTGGAGCCGTCGAACGTGGCCCCCGGGACGATCCTGGCAGTGGACTGGATACGTCCGGAGTAGAGGCGGGCAGACCGCGGCCCACGGGGGCCGCCCCCGGAGCGCGGCGGGGTGCCCGGAGGGGCGATTCGTGCATCCGGGACTGGCCTGGGTGCTCTCGCGTGCGAGAAGGGCCTTGAAGGATTGGGGCGGGAGGAGTAGAATGCGATTGATGGTCTCCCGCTAGGCCTTGCAAAGCGAGAGGGTTCTGGTTAGAATCGGCGAAGTGGTTAGTGCAGGCAGTTGCGGGTAGCGTTGCGCAGGTCGACTGTGCAAAGAAAGGGCAGGGAGGCGGACGCCCCCCCAAGCCCGCAAACTCAAAGATGAAGGGAGGGAACAGCGTGCAGAAGCAGGCCTCGCCAGCGGCGATCGTGATAGCGATCGTCGTGCTCATCGTGGTGTTGTTCGTGATCTACAAGCTCACCCTGGGCAAGAAGCCGGCAGCACCTGAGGGACCCGTAGGCATGCCGCCCGAAATGAGCGGCGGGATGATGCCGCCCGGCGGCGGTCCCGGTGCACCAGCGGAGCCAGGTGCTGTGCCGGCAGAGCCGAGCGCTGCGCCAGCGGAGCCCGGTGCTGCGCCGGCTGAGCCGGCCGCCCCTGTGGCACCGCCAGAAGAGCCCGCGCCGGCCGCTCCCGGTGGCCAGTAAGCGGAGTGTCGAGACATTAGCTCTGGGGTCGGGACCTCGTGTCCCGGCCCGCTTTTTTTCGGGGGGCTTCTCCCTGGGGCGGGCGGCTCGACGGGCGCTGACCCGGAACCATCCCTCTGGTCCCACGGAGGAGACGCGCCGCCCAGGCGGAAGTGGGCCGTGAGGCGGACCAGTTCCCGCCCAACGGGAGGAAGCTGCCCATGCTTACGATCGGTCTTGCGGGCGCCGGCGGCATAGCGCGGCCCCATCTGCGAGCCTATGTCGAAAGCGAAGTCGTAACCGCGGTGGCGATAGCGGACCCCTCGGAGCAGGCGCGGGCCGCGATCCAGAGCGAGTTCGGGATCATCAAGGCCGCCCACGAGCGCTTCGAGGCCCTGCTGGAGGACCCCGAGATCCCGATCCTCGACCTGTGCACCCCTCACTATCTGCACAAGCCCCAGGCGATCGCCGCGCTGGAGGCGGGCAAGGACGTCATCCTCGAGAAGCCCATGGCGATGAGCGTGGCCGAGTGCGACGAGATGCTAGCGGTGGCCGAGCGCACCGGCCGGCGCCTCTTCGTGTCTATGAACCAGCGCATGTTCCCTGCCCATATCGAGGCCAAGAAGCTGCTCGAGGCCGAGGAGATCGGGCGCGTGTTCCTAGGCGTCATCAACGTCTTCGGGAACGAGATGTACCGGATGCTGGACCCGGAGTCCTGGAAGGGCGACTGGGAGAGGGCCGGCGGAGGCGCGCTCTTCGACACGGGGTACCACGCCGTGTACATGATGCAGCACTTTCTGGGCACGGCCCTTACGGTCACGGCCGCGACCAAGCGCCTGCTGAGCGATATCGAGACGAAGGCCGACGACACCAGCGTGGTGGCCCTGGACCTGCCCGACACCACGCTGGGGGCGATAACAGTGACCTACGGGGCCACGGGCGACCGCTGGACCGAGGAGCGCAGGATCGTGGGCACCAACGGGTCGCTGCTGATCCGCGACGACCCCGAGGACGGAATGCCCCTGCTGCTCCTGCGGCGGGATGAGATCATGCCCGTCCCCATGGCCACGCCGATGCACGTGAACCCCTACGCCATCGCGCGGACGCTCGATCACTTCCTGGACTGCATCCTGCACGACCGGCCGGAGCAGATCACAGCCGCGGAGGCCAGGGCCGCCGTCGGGACCTGCCAGGCGGCCTACGCCAGCGAGCGCGAGGGCAGGCGCGTCCCGGTGGAGCTCTAGCGCCGGCAAGAGGCAGCTTGCGCGCGAGGCGCGGGAGGGACGGCCGCCCGCGCGGCTGGGACGCGCGGCTTGGGCGGGTCGGGCGCGCAACGAGGATGAGGCGCCTCGGCGATGAGGGAGCCGGTGAGCGATGTTGGGCTCAGGAATCGGCGGATACCTGGTGGGTCTTCTGGCCGCGATGGCCCAGCCCATGCTCTCCAACGATGTGCTGGGGCGGCTCGTGGTCATGCAGGACCGGGTCTTCGAAGGCGTGATGGTGCGCCAGTTGGCGCCCGTCGGCCTGGCCGTGGGCGTCGGGGGCGTGGACGAATCCGCCCGTAGGTCCATGATTCTGCTGCTGGACGCGCCCCCGGGCTGGCCGCCGTCGCTGCCCCAGGCCGCCACGCCCTACTTCGCCCTGAGCCCCGACGGCCGCCAGGTGGCCTACTGGCGCCACTGCCCCGTCGAGGGCGCCGAGCAGATGGGCGAGCTGGTCGCCTTGGACCTGTGGAGTGGCGACATCGCGTCCCTGTCGCCGCCACAGGTGCTCGGGGATGGCGGCGGCCTGTGCTGGCCCCTGCCCAGCAACCTGGTCTTCTCGGCCGCCCGACCGCTGCCCAGCGGCAATTGGGGCCTCGTCTGGCGCCTCGATGTGGGGTCGGGCCAGAGCTTCTGCCTGCTCGAAAGGCCCCCGGGGACGGCCGCGGGCAGGCTGTACCCGAGCGCGGCACCCCACGAGGTGCTGTACGCCGACGCCCTCGGCGCCGTCGTCCTGCCCGTAACGGGCGCGGAGTCCAGCGCCACGGACCTGGGACCGGTGCTCTGGCGGCACCCCGGCGGCGAGAGCTGGCTCAGCCTGTCGCCAAGGGTCGAGCTGCACACGACGGCCGGGGTCGCCGCGTCGCTGGACCTGCGAGGCAACGCCGCGGCCTGGGCTCCCGGAGGGGCGGCGGCCATGATCGCGGCCGGAGGCAAGCTGCACGTGGCCCCGGCCGATCTGAGCTTCTCCCGGGAGCTGACCGGCTGGGCGGGCCGACCGGAGGAGTTCACGCACCTGCTTTGGCGCGGCACGGTGGCCGAGGCCGCGGCCGCCACTCTCGCGCCTCGCCCGGCCCTGCACCTCTTCGCGCTGGGCACCGAGCACGTCACGGCCAGCATCTTCTTCCCGGCCCAGGGCATGCCGGAGCTGGGGGCGAGGGTGTGGATCGCCCGGGACTTCGAGGTGACCGCCACGGGTGCGCCCATCAAGCCTCTATGGCCCACCCTCAAGGCGTGCTTCTCCGTCGTCCGCGCGCAGCCGATGGGCGCGGGCGTGCTCGTGGAGGCCCAGAACTCGGGCACTCAGGCGGGCGTGCTCGAGCGCGTGGTTCCGCCGAACTGCGCCCGCTCAAGCGAGAGCGAGATCGCGACGATGGTGGGGGGCAAGCGGGTGGTGTGGGTCGAGCGGTGGGAGCTGGCTGGCCGCGGGGACGTGCGGGGGTGGATAGACGGCGTGCCCGCCCTGGGAATAGTCAGGGCTTTGCGCGTGGAACGGCGGCGTCTGGACGCGCCTTAGCCCGCCAGGCGACGCGTGAGCGATCAAAGCGTGCCCGCAAGGGCCTTGGTGGCCAGCCAGCTGGTACTCCGGCTCCTGCGACTCCAGAGGGGCCCCTCAGCGACGAAGCTCGGCGACGCGCCACACCCTCACTTCGGGACCCTCGTGCCGCTGTGCTTGATCACCAGGTACTGGTGCACAGCCCGCTCGCCCGGTGCCAGCATCAGCCGCAGCACGGCCCGGTCGGTCCAGGAGGTGTCCGGCGCCGGCTGGAGCTTGATCTCCCAGGTCGAGGGCAGGTCCTCGACGATCTCGAGGGGCACCTCGTGGTCGGTGGGGTTGAGGGCCTCCACCAGGATCTCCTCGACGGTATCGTGCCCCTGGACGCGGCCGAAGCGGTCGAAGTCCAGGTTCTCGCGCCGCTCGTCCATGAGGCCGCGACGCACGACGGCCTGCGCCGAGCGCCCGAGCTCGAGCTCGGCGCCGCGTTCGGGGCTGAGCGTCAGGGGAGCCGTGACCGGCCGGGCGTCCCCCTGTGCCACCAGCACCTGGCTCACCTTCCACTGACCCAGGGTGGCGGCCGCCTGGCCCGGGTCCAGCAGCAGGATGCGCCGCACCTGCCCCCAGGCGGCCTGGTACCTCTGCACCTCGCGCGCTCCCACCTCGTACCGCCGCCCCACGGGCAGCGTCAGGCGCCTGTCGCCCTCGATCTCGATCGGCCCCAGGGAGACCGGCTCCTCGTCGGCGGGCACGGCCTCGAGCACGACATCGTCCAGGGCCAGCCGCGCGCTGCCCTTCAGCTCGAGGGTCAGGAAGGGCTGCCAGAGAAGTCCGTCCGGGGTCAGGCTCCCCTCGGCCTGGACAGACCAGGCGAAGTCGGCCAGCGGCGTGGTGACCGAGAAAGCGCCGGCGCAGTCCCTGGGCACCGACAGGCTCCACCGCACGCGGGTGGGGTCGAGCACCGCGCCACCGACCTGCGCGGCGTCCTCGGGCGAGACGCTCAGCCGCGCCTCCTCGCGCTTCAGGCCCGGCAGGTCGGGGCGCCAGGAGATCTCCCGCGCGCCCGCCTCCAGGCGCACATCGTAGCGGAAGACGACCAGGGCCCCGCCGCCGTCGCGCAGGAGGAGGACGGTGCGTTGCGGGGAGGACTCCAGCTCGGCCAGGGGCTGGGCGATCAGGGTCGCGAGAAGGCTAGCGCAGAGCAGCAAGGCTCTCACCTCCGGGGTGAGCCAGAACGATGTCTTTTCTCGCCCAGGCTGAGGTGCCGGGCGCGTAGACGAGCACGTCGGCCAGCCCCTGGTGCCAGCGACCGGCCTCGGGCGGGATTATCCAGGAGACCTCGGTGTCGCGACCGGGGTCCAGGCGCACGGTCTTGTCCTCGCAGGCCCAGGCGGCCTGGATCACGAAGGCCCTCAACTGGGCCTCGATGACCCCGTCGGCGGCGTTGGCGACCTTCACCTTCACCTGCCAGGAGCCGCCCTGCTGGGCCACTTCGGGCTCCGCCAGGGCCACCAGGGCCGGACCCGGCTCGCACACCTCGGCAACCTGGGCGAAGTCGCCTGTCGCGTCGAGGGCGCCCGCGGCCGCGCGCACGCTTAGGCTCACCTCGACCGGCCCGGCCGCGCCGCAGCCGTCCTCCCACTCCCAGGTCACGGTGCGCTCGGCGCCGGGCTCGAGCGACAGGGCCTGCTCGGCGGGACGGACGCTGCCGCGGGCCGCGCGGGCCTGTGCGCGGACCTCCAGCGGCCGGGAGAGCATGTTGGCGATCTTCCACTCCAGCCGCGCCTGGGCCGTCCCCAGCGCCACGCGACCGGGGCCGGCAAACCTGACCACCGCCAGGTCGCCCACGCGCGCGGCCTGGGGTAGCGCCGCCGGGCAGTCAGCCGCCTGGTCGTAAGCGCAGCCCGTGGCCATCACGTTCAGGACCTCGACCCGCGCCGGATCGGCAAAGGGCGCGAGCCCGGCCCAGCCGTCGTCGCCGGTCAGGCCGCTCACGGCCCGGGAGCCGTCGCCCACCGTCACGCGGGCAGCCTTCACAGGCTTGCCGTCGCCGTACACGACCAGCACGCGTACCTCGGGGCCGCGGTTCATCTCCGCGACGCGGATGAGCTGGGCGCGCTCGGGCTTGAGGGCCTTCACCCAGTCGGCCACGCGCGACCGGTCCACGCGCCAGTGGTTGTCAAAGTAGCCGGCCTCGGCGAAGTAGGCGGCCTCGTAGCAGGTCACCGGCGGCTTATCGTTGACGTTCAGCACGAAGGGAAGCTGTGCCTGGTCGTTGTTGAAGACGAAGTAGTCCGGGTAGCCCCAGGGCAGCTTCTCCATGTCGTATTCGAGGCCGGCCGGGACCTGCCTGTCGGGCTTGGTGTACCAGCGCCCCGAGCAGACGAGCAAGTAGCGGCGGAAGTGGGCCAGTGGGTTGGGGTAGACGAAGAAGGCCCCGAAGTGAGGCCCGAGATAGCGGCGCTCGCGGCCCGAGGGGTCGTGGACGGTGACGCCCGCGTGGCGCACCTCCACGGGCAGCGGGTAGGCGCGATGGGCCGCGCGCAGCAGGCGGCTGCAGTCCAGGCAGCCGAAGAGGATCAGATTGCGCGACCAGGTCGCGCGAGGCCACCCGGTCCTCGGGCAGGGCGACGATGCCGGGCCCGTGCACGAAGAAGCCGGTCCAGCCGCGCGCGAAGGCCTCGGCCTCCTCGCGGTGTCTGCGCACCTCTTCGGGGGGTCCTTCGGTGGCATAGGCGACGAGGAAGGGCTGGACGATGACGTCGCCGATGGGGCCCTCGAGGCCCGGGCGCTTCTCGGGACCGGCGGCGGCCGGCGGGTCGTCGGCGAGGTCGCGCGGCCCAGCCAGGCGCCAGCCCGCCACCTGGTCCGCGGCGTTGTAGAGCGCCTCCGCGGAGACGCGCCGGGGAGGGCCTTCGTAGACTAGCCAGCCGTCCACATACACCTGGCAGGTGTCACAGGGCCCCAGGTCGGGGCTCTCGGCGGGCAGCACCTCCACGCGTGCCACGTTCTTCGTCCACACGCTGATCCGCCCGTCGGCGGCCAGGCTCTCGGCCTGGGCCTGCTCGCCGAAGCGCCGGATCTGGGTAAGGGCGAGCCAGCCCTGGCGGGCGTAGGCCAGGCGCCAGCAGGCCAGTCGGACGCGCCGCCCGAGCTGGGCGGGCGCCGCGCCCTGGAAGAAGGCGTAGATGGCGCGCAGGTCGTAGCCGCCGCCGTGCCCGCGGTCGTAGTTGAGGACCGTATCGGCGCGGTAGAGGGCCGGGTCGCCGTCGGCGAGCTCACTCAGGCGCCCGGCCAGGCGGAGGGAATTGTCGGGCCAGACGACAGTGTCCTTGCCGTCCACGATGGCCTTGACACGGCCCCACATCGCGCGCTCGGCCCAGTACAGCGGGGCGGCGGAACTCAGCAGGGGCCGGCGGAACTCCTCGATGTCGTCGCGCTGGTCCTCCCGGGCGTACCAGTGATGGTGCCAGAGGCGCCAGTCGGCCCAGCCGTCCACGGAGGCGATGGCGGCGAAGATCTCGGGGTCCCGGACGCCGACGCGCAAGGCGCCCGTGCCGCCCATCGAGCCGCCGGTGAAGAACAGCCGGGCCCGGTTGAGGCCGAAGCGGCGGCAGGCGTCGGCGACGACCTCGTAGACGGCCTCCTGGCCTATGCCCTCGTAGAAGGTGGGGCCGCGCGCGTTGATGTTGATGAGCACCCAGCCGTTCTCATCCGCCCACCGGCGCTGCCAGTCGGAGAACTGGCCGGAGACCGACCAGCCGTAGCCGTGGGCATGGAAGGCGGCAGGGAATCCGCCCGGAGGAGCCGGCGAGGCCGGGAGATACACGCCGTAGGCCTGCTCGGTATCGTCAACGGGCGACCGGTACCAGGCCAGGTAGCCGGCGTCGGCCGACCAGCAGGCCCTGGCCAGGAGGAGAAGCAGGAGCTTGCAGACCAGGCACCGAGCCCCTATCATGACAGCGCATACTTCCCGAACGGGTAAACGATTCCTGCGATGAAAGGGCCTCTCAGACCGCGATCGGAACGGGCCCTCGTGCTGCTGTCGGGTGGGCTGGACTCCGTCGTAGCCACGACCTGGGCCGCCCGCAAGTTCCGCGATGTGCTCGCGCTGACTTTCGACTACGGCCAGCGGGCCGTGGGGGAAGAGCTGCGATCGGCCGAAGCCCTCTGCAAGCTGCTCCGGATGCGCTGGCTGCGCGTGGAGCTGCCCTGGCTCGCCCGCCTGGGTGGCTCGGCGCTGGTGACGCGCTCCAGGCCCATCCCGACGGTGGACGCCGCCAGTCTGGACGACGAACGCGCGAGCCGGGAGAGCGCGCGGGCAGTGTGGGTGCCGAACAGGAACGGGGTGTTCGTGGCCGTGGCGGGGGCGTATGCCGAGGCGTGGCTGTACAGCAGCATCGTCCTGGGCCTGAACCGCGAGGAAGGGGCCTCTTTCCCCGACAACACCGCCGAGTTCGCGGCGGCGGCCACCGAGCTGATGGCCTATTCGACGATGACGCGCCCGAAGGTCATGTCGCCGACGGTGGACATGACCAAGGTGGAGATCGTGCGGCTGGGGCTGGAGCTGCAGGCCCCCCTGGACCTGGTGTGGAGCTGCTACGGGTCGGGTGAGGGGCACTGCTGGACGTGCGCGTCCTGTCGTCGGCTCAGAAGGGCCTTGGAGACGGCGGGAGCGTGGCCCGAGCATCAGCCGCGCTGGGGCGTACGGACTGACCGCGCATCGCCGCCCGGCGGTGCCCGCCGTCGCCCGGCGTGAGCCGCGGCGTGGCAGTCCTAAGCCAAGGAGTGGGTCAGGCATGGCCGACGTGAACGAGCAGGCACTGGCCGATACGCTGACCGGCCTGGGAATCGCCGACGAGGTCGCGATCGAGCAGGCGCGGCGCCTGCAGGAGGAACAGGGCATAGGCCTGGTGCAGGCCCTGCTGGCTCTGGGGGCGGTTACGGCACAGGACGTGGCGCAGGCGGTGCAGCACATGTCCCGGACCGTGGCGCCTCAGGCCGAAGCCCCGCTGATGGAGCCCTCGGAGCCGGAGCCGGCGGAGCCCGAGGGTGACGCGGCGCCCGGTACGGTAGCCGCGCCCCACGAGCGACCGTCACGACGGACCCGCACGCGGAGCCGCGCGACCCTGGACAGCTACGAGATCTCGCCCGAGGCCGTGGCGGCGGTGCCGCGGGCGCTGGCCGAGGAGTACACGCTGCTGCCCCTGCAGGTGAGCGAAGGCCGCATCCTGGTGGCTATGGCCGATCCCTCGAACGTCTTCGCGCTGGACGCGGTGCGCGACCACACGGGCCGGCGCGTGGAGGCCATCGAGGTGGAGGAGGAGGAGCTGCGCCAGGCCATTGACCAGTTCTACGCGGCGATGGCGCGCGATAGGATTCAGCTCACCGCGGGTGCCAAGGACCTGAGCGCGGCCGTGCACCAGCAGGACGTGCCGACGGGGATTGACGCGGAGCTACTGCAGGTGCTGGACCTGGCGCCGGTGGTGAAGGTCGTGGAGCAACTGGTGACCGACGCGGTGCGGATGAACGCCTCCGACATCCACATCGAGCCCCGGTCGGACAACGTGCAGGTGCGGTTTAGGGTGGACGGGCGGCTGATGACCTACGCCAATCTGCCCAAGTCCATGCAGCAGGGCGTGGTGTCGCGGGTGAAGATTCTGGCCGAGGAGGACATCGCCGAGACACGCCAGCCCCAGGACGGACGCTTTGCCACCCAGGTGGACGACCGGGCCATTGACCTGCGTGTGTCCACGCTGCCGACCTACTGGGGCGAGAAGGCCGTGCTGCGCATCCTGGACAAGAGCCGGGTGTTCGTCAGCCTTACCCAACTTGGGTTCAGGCCCGACATGCTCGAGCAGTACGACAGACTGACGCACGTGAGGCAGGGCATGGTGCTGGTGACGGGACCCACGGGAAGCGGCAAGAGCACCACGCTGTACGCGACGCTGCACACGATCAACGACGAGTCCAAGAACATCACGACGGTCGAGGACCCGATCGAGTACGAGATTCACGGCGTGAATCACACTCAGGTGCACGCGGCGATAGACCTGACCTTTGCCAGGGCCCTGCGATCGATTCTGCGACAGGACCCGGACATCATCCTGGTGGGCGAGATTCGCGACGTGGAGACTGGGGAGATGGCCTTCCGGGCCGCCCTGACGGGTCACCTGGTGCTGAGCACGCTGCACACGAACGACGCCCCCTCGGCCGCGACGCGGCTGGTGGACATGGGCATCGAGCCCTACATCATCGCCTCGTCGGTGACGGGGGTGCTGGCGCAGCGGCTCGTGCGCCGGATCTGCTCGCGGTGCCGCGAGCAGGTGGAGCCGGCAGCGGACGAACTGGACCGCCTGCAGATCACGGCCGAGCAGGCGCAGCGGATCCGCTTCCACCGGGGTCGGGGCTGCCAGTACTGCCGGAACGTGGGGTACACGGGGCGGTTCGCGCTGTACGAGCTGATGGTGGTGAACGACGAGGTACGCGAGGGGATCGTGCGGGGCGTGGACGCCAGTGAACTGCGCAAGATCGCCATCCGCGCCGGGATGAAGAGCCTGAAGCACGATGGACTGGTGAAGGTACACCAGGGAGTGACGTCGGCCGCGGAAGTCGCCGCCGTTATGTTCGCAGGCGAGAACTAGAAGGGGGCGGGGGCCGGGGCCGGCAACCTCGAATCGCCCGGATGCAAGGGCGGCGTAACGGCAGCTTCACAGCGCCGCCAAATCTCCTCGACGCGCCTCACGGCAAGTCCTCCCCTTGCTGATAATACCAGTGTCAGTGCCAAGGGGATATGGTACAATGAACCATGCTATGAGGATCGACCCAGGCAGCCTTCAGCCTCCGGCGGCGGGAAGGCCGGACAAGGCGGCCCAGACCACTCGCACCGAGGGGACGTCAGGCGCGGGAGCCGCCAGCGGCCCGGATGCGACGGCGGCAGCCGCGGAGATTCAGGCGGCCACCGAGGCCGTGCGTGCGGCCGGCGACCTGCGGGCCGACCGCGTGGCCGAGCTGCGGGGCAAGATCGAGCGGGGCGAGCTCAAGGTTGACGCGAAGAGGATTGCCGACCGGATGGTAGGCGGCGCGTCCTAAGGTAAGCGCCTGGCCACGCAGGCCGGCAGGCTGGTGTACCCCCGGCAGTGACCCCGGATCGTGGGGACAGAGGGCGTGGCGCGCGTCGTGCCCGGGGCCTTCGAAGGCCCCGCGTCGCGCCCGCGACTGCCCGGTCTAGGCCTCACTCTCCGCTCTGGCCTTGATAGCCTCGAGCATGGAAACGCAGTTCTGCCGCATCTTCTTCTGCAGCAGGCCCTGGATCAGCGCGCCCACCAAGGGGACGCGGTACTCGTAGGTCAGCTCCAGGCGCACGTGCGTGGCCTCGCCCTGGGCCGCGAAGGCCCACAGGCCCTCGTAGGAGGTGAAGTCCCCCTCGGTCTGGCGGAAGGTGCAGACGTGGGTCTCGTCATCCCAGAGGTCTTCCTCGGTCCACGTGATGGTGCGCCCGAACTCCTTCACCACGCCCACCCACCTGCTCACCTGCCGCTGGGGCGTCCGCTCCAGGATCGAGACTTCCTGCACGTCCTCCATGAACTCCGGGAAGCTCTCGATGTCCCGGGAGATGGTATAGACGCGGTCCAGGGGGGCGTTGATGAGGACCTCTGCTTCGACTGTAGGCATGTGTATCACCCTGAGGGAAGGCGCTCGGACTCGCCGCACGCGCGTCGCCTTGTCGTGCCAGGCGCAGGATACAGGCCGCCTCGCGGTGGCGCCGAGGCGACGCGGGCACCACTGTAGCCGAGCCTCGACGGCGACGCAAGCAGCGCGGGGAAGGCGCGAGCGTGAAGCGGGGCCCGGGCTGTACTCCCGCCTGCGACTCAGTCGCCCGGTGGCGTGGCGGCAAGCCACTGGTGCAGCGTGCGTCGCGGCCGGGACGTGTATCCCTCGATGACGACGCGAATCACCTGGGGGGCCACGTAAGGCGGCCTGGGACCCGACCCGGTCGGCGGGCGGTGGGCACAGGGCAGCCACGGCACCAGTCCGAAGGCTCTGCACACGAGGGGCCGGGCGGCATACACGCGGCACAGCCTGGCCTCCCGGTCGAGGAAGGGGCAGGGCGCGAGGTCCGGGACCTCGGCGCCCGGCATCGCGAGGCCGCGCTCCTCCGCCAGGCGCCGCACCGCCAGCGCCTCCTCGCACCACATCGTGATCGGCCCGGCGCACTTGGGCGAGCAATCGGTACACCCGTCGCACTCCTCCGCGACGAGGAGGTCGTAGGCCCAGCGCGGCCACGCCGAGGGGGCGGTTTGGGGGTCTGGGGCC
>CAZSOQ010000135.1:0-4024 GCA_964608495.1 uncultured Armatimonadia bacterium
GCTTCATGTCCGGGCAGAGGCCCTCGGAGGACAGCTCCAGCCGGCCCTTCTCGGCGGCCACCGCGCGCCAGGCGCTCGTGATGGTCTTGTCCAGGGGGCGCAGGGTCACGACATCGCCCGCCGCCGGCAGCGTCCCCTCCTCGGCCCCGAGCCCCAGCATCGCCAGGCCTCCCGGGCCGGGGAACGGCCCCAGGAGAAGCCACTCCCCGGGAGCCAGATCCGCCCGCCCCACGCCGACCTGCACGGCAAGGCTCGTGGCTAGGGCCACGGCCACGGTCAGCTTCTTCACTCGTGTCACCTCTAGCCCGTGGTCGTTCCCCATCCTGTCGTGAGGGCGAGGACCCAGTGACCTCCCTCTCCACGGGGCCCCACCACCACACCGTCCTCCGCGCCTTCTGCCGTGGCTCAGTGCCCCACAGGCGGGAAGTCCGTGACGTGGCAGCGATCCGTGAACCAGAAGCTCTCGGTGTACTTCCGGCCTTGCGCGACGGCCTGCCTGATGCTCTCGGCCTCGGCGAGGAAGCCCTCGCGCGTGCGGCCGAACAGCATGTGCTGGCTCTCCTGCGCGGCCAGGGCCTCCGGGACCTTGTGCGCGGAATCGCTCACGTCATACACGATGTCGGGCGGCCGGGACTGCACCGCTTTGTAGAAGAACACATGCGGCGTGTTCCACGGCTCGCCCTGCTCGGCCGCGACCGGTTGGCCGGCCTGCCAGGCCGCCTCGAGAGAGATCTCGCACGTGGCGATGTGGTCCCTGTGCCGGTCGTCGGGCCCCTGGGTGAAGACGGCGTCGGGCCGTACCTCGCGGATGATCCGGATCGCCTCGAGGAAGGTCTCTTTGTCGTTGACGAGCGCCATGTCGGGCCTGCCCACGTGGTACCGTCGGGCGATGCCGAGCACCTGGTCGCAGGCGTCGGCTTCCTTGCGGCGCATCTCGACGATCTGGTCGCGCCACTCGGGTTTCGGGTAGCCCTCGCAGCCGTTGGTGAACTGGCACACGACGACCCTCACGCCGGCGTGGCTCAGCTTGGCCATCGTGCCGGCCATCCTGATTTCGTCATCGGGGTGCGCGGCAAAGACGAGGATCGTAGAATAGTCCACGAACATCACCTCGAAGAGGGGTAGGCCCTGCGGAGCCGGGCGGAGCTTAGCCAAGGTTCGGCAAATCCCGCGTAGCTTACGCCCGGTGCTATTGGATGTCAAAGGACCTGGCTCTTCCCTATGGCGACGACCTGCAGACGGCTCCCGTGCCCGCGGGGGCCCAGGTCGCCGACGCGCTGACACCGGGCCCCAGGTCCCCGATCTCCTGGGAGCAGGTTGACGAGCAACTCCGCGATCACGCCCTGCCCGCCCTCCTGAGCCGCGTCACTCCCGGCCTGCGCGTGGGCCTGGTCACGGTGGACGCCACCAGGCCCTCGCCTCGTCGTCTCCTCGATCCCCTTCGCGAGGCCCTGGACAGTGCGGGCGTCGCCTACGAGGTCGTCGTCGCTCTCGGCCGCCACCGGCCCATGTCCCCCGACGGCCTGCGCCAGCACCTCGGCGTGCCGGCCGCCCACCAGACCTGCTGGGACGAGGACACGCCCCCGTGGCCACTGGGCCTCACCAACCGCGGCACGCCCATCGAGCTTCATCCTCTCCTGCAGGGCTTCGATCTGCTGGCCCTGGTCGGCTTCGTCGAGCCCACCTACCTGGCGGGCTTCAGCGGCGGGCCCAAGCTGCTCTTCCCCGGCTGCGCTTCGGCCCGGGCGATCAGCTTCAACCACACGCTCATTCTGCTCACCGGTCCCCGTCCGGCCGAGACCGAGGGCAATGAGGTCTACGCCGACCTGGTCGAGGCGGCGAAGGCGGCCGTGCCGGTCCCCTTCCTCCTTTGCCTGTCCCTGGACAGCGCGGGCCGGCCCACGGGGCTCTTCGCCGGCGGCTGGGACGCCCACGCAGATGCCCGCGCCGCCTGCCGCGACGGCCTGTCCGTCGCCGCGGGCGACGCCTTCGACGTGGTCATCGCCTCACCGGGGGCCACGCCCTACGACGTGGATATGGTGCAGGCGAAGAAGGCTCTCCCCGCCGCGACGCGCGCCGTCAGGCCCGGCGGCACGGTGGTCCTTCTGGGCCGATGCCCGCGCGGCTGGGGCGCCATCAGTCCCGATCGCGACGCCCTGGCGCCCGACGGCGACCGACGCCTGGCGGACCTGGCCGAGCGACGCAGGCAGGGCTACGTAGACGCCGACTGGGCCGCCCTGTCGCCCGCCGTCATGTTCTGGCACGTGCGGCGCAAGGCGCGGCTGATCATCGTGACGGAGATGGCCGACGAGCTCCGCGGCACCGTGGCCGAGGGCGTGTCATCCCTGGCCGAGGCCCTCGACCTCGTGCCCGAGGGCGCGCGGGGAGCCCATCTCGGCGTGCTCCGTGAGGGCCGCCGCGCCATCTAGCCGCCCACGGTCCCAGGCGCAGGTCCTACGCCCTGCGGCCCGGAATAGCCTGCCCCACATCCGCCCGCCGAGGTGAGGCCCATGAGCTTTCCTCTCATCGTCGCCCACAGGGGGTACTCAGCCCTCGCGCCCGAGAACACCCTGGTGGCCCTGCGCATGGCCCTGGACGCCGGCGCCCCAGCCTGCGAGGTAGACGTGCATCTCACGGCCGATGACCAGCTCGTCGTCATGCACGACCACACCGTTGACCGCACGACGGACGGCAGCGGCGCGATCCGCGACATGGCCGTGGACGAGCTGCGGAGCCTGGACGCGGGAGCGTGGAAGGACCCGAAGTACGCCGGCGAGCCGGTGCCCCTGCTCACCGAAGTCCTGGACCTCATGCGCGATCGGGCGCACCTGATCCTGGAGATCAAGGACGATCGGATCGAAGAGCACGTGGCCCACGTCCTCGCCGGTGAGTGCGCCGTGCCCCGCGTCACCATCGTCTCCTTCAGCTACGACACCTGCCGGCGCATGAGGCAGATCCTGCCGGGCCTGGCCGTGCTCTGGCTGATCGGCGGTGGGGAGCGAGGCGCCGACGAGCTCGCAACGCTCGCGCTGGAGGGGGGCCTGCAGGGCCTGAGCGTCCATCACAAGATCGTCACAGAGGGGTTCTTCGACGTGCTGCTGCGCCGGGGACTGAGCCTGTGGGCCTGGACCGTCAACGACGACGAGGAAGCGCGCCGGCTTGCCGCTCTGGGGATTCCCTCGATCACCAGCGACGACCCGGTTGCCCTGGCCCGGGCGCTGGCCTGAAGTGCCCGACGGCCTGCCTGCCCGCCGCCTACTCCGCGTCCCCCTCTTCCTCTATCGGGGGCAGTGCTTCGTCCTGCTCTGCCGCTGACCATGTCGCTGCGACGCCCAGGGCCCGCAGCCAGCCCTCTCGCCGCGCCTGTCGCCGGCAGACGAAGTAGAGGGCCACCGGACAGGCGACGGACCCGAGGAACATGACCCAGAAGAGGAGCTGCGCCGCCAAGGCGATGTCCCCGGGCGGGCGCACGTCCGCCCCAACCTGGCTCACCGCACTCCACACCACTGACAGGACCATACCGCGTCGCTCCTCTCGGGCCTGCCAGTACCGGGGCCGACTATCCCTCGCCGGCGTCGTCCCCGGGCGCAGGGCCTGTCTGAGCGTCCTCGCCCCTCGACTCGGCCCGTTGCTTCTTCTGCTCCCGGAGGAAGATGAGCCGGAGGAGGCCGAAGGTGACCGCGATGCCGCCTATCATGGAGAGACACAGGATGAGCGTCGCGAGTCTTCCGCCGGCCTGCTCGGCCGAGGCCTGGGTGCACAGACTCATCAGTTCACCGCAGACGAGGCTCGCCATGGCTGTATATGCAGGAGGCAGGCGGTCCGCCGGGTCCGACGGGACCCGCCGGGGTAGGCCCTCGGCGACCAGCCGACACCGCTCGATCCCGGCCGTCTAGATGCCCGGCATCAGGGCAGCGGTCGGCGGGACCTCCGGCGCGTAGCCCGACCCGATGGGCATGGAGCCAAGCCCCGGCATCCCGGGAGGCATGCCGCCCATCTCGCCCGGCATCGCGCCCATCTCGCC
>CAZSOQ010000135.1:4124-14062 GCA_964608495.1 uncultured Armatimonadia bacterium
GCATGCCGCCCATCTCGCCCGGCATCGCGCCCATCTCGCCCGGCATCCCCATGCCGGGGCCGCCGGCGCCTGGCCGCGCGCCCCCGCCACCTGTAAGCATGTCGCCCTGGAAGGGCTGGAGCGAGGAGCTGAGAGGTCGAGAATCCGGAGCAAAGGCCGCGAACTTGGCGTCCTTCTGCACCAGCCGCCCGAAGACCCGCCGCGAGCCCATCTCGCCCTCCGCCACCACGAAGGCGGCCTCGGCCGCGTCAACCCGCGACAGGTCCGCGGTGGCTCCGCTCACACTCCACGCATAGATCCATCCGCGCGGGTCCTTCCAGTTGATCCCGGGCCCGCCGTCGAACCCCCGTCGGGCGCCCAGTCGCTGCACGTCCAGCAGCCAGTGCTCCTGCGCCAGCATGCCGGTCTTGATGTCGGGGGGGTAGAGGAGCTCGCCTGGTGTAGCGCCGCTGTGTCCCAGGTTCATCGTGGCCTCCGCCACCACTTCGCCGTCGGTGCCGTAGGCCCGCACGCGCAGTTGGTGACTCCGCCACAGGCGGTCCCACTCGTTCAGGGCCTCATCGCTCAGCCAGTAGAACTTGGGCCGCCACACACCACGGTCGTAGGTGACCAGCTTGTAGGCACGGCGTCCTTGGCCGGGGCGCATCCCGTAGTGGCTGAACCGGCTGAACTCCTGCTCGATCGTCTTGAGCAGCCGGCGCACGTTGCTCTGCTTTACCCTCACGACGACGGCGCAGCCGAAGGAGCCATTCCGGTGCGCGCCGTCCCCACCGTTGGGCACGGGGGCGCTCATCTCGAAGCTGAACAGGTCCTGGCAGGACTTGTAGACCCGCTGGATCATCGCCACCTCGTTGTCCTTGGCGGCGTACTCCTTGAGCACCTCCGCTTCGAGCGATCCCCCCGGCGTGCCCTTCAGGCGCTCGGCCGCCACTGCCAGCTCCGCGGCGTAGATGCGATGCAGTTGCCACCAGGAGTTCCGCGTCCGCTTGATGTCCTTGCCCTCGTCGTCCTTGAGGTAGACGCTGGGGATGCCCGCCCGCTTCACGCCCGTTTCGCTGACGAACTGGTCATAGGTCATCGTCAGCTCTTCCGGCATCTCGCTTTCGGACCACTCGAGCGGCTGCCCGCCTCCTGCCCCCATTCCGGGCATTCCCATTCCCATACCCATATCGGGCCCCATCATCCCGGGGCCCATACTGCCCATGTCCATGGGCGGGGCCGTACCGCCGGCCGCGCCTGCCATGTCCGGAGGCGGCGTGCCGCCCGGCGGCTGCGCCCGAAGCTGGCCGACCATGAGGACAACGGCCAGCAGCACGATTACGGCCGATATTGCTGCGACTATCTGGCCACGGCGATTGGTCATGGTTTGGCCCCCACCAGTGTGGTGCCCTGGTTTGGCTTCTGCCGACAGTATATCGCTCCGCCGGCCAACGAGTCAATCCGACAGCGGCGCCACCACGCCTCCGCCGGCCTGGAATCCACCACCGGAATCGCTCCCGCGCCCCTGCTCCTGCTCGATTCAGGGCGCCTTACTCCGCCACCAGCTCCACGCCGAACTCGATCCCTACCTCCACCTCAGCCAACCGCCTCCAGGGCAGGCGCAGTCGCGTCTCCTCGAGCTCGGCCAGCATCAGAGAGCTCCTGTGAGGCTCCATGCCGATGTCCACCGACGGCCGGCCCAGGAAATGCTCGATCCACAGGTCGGCCGCCGCCCCCGTCAGCAGGTCACTCATCATGCTCTCCGCCCGTTCGTGCACCTGACGCATGTCCACGATGGCGCCCCGCACCAGCCGCACTATGTGCTCCTGCACCCGCCGCCGAATCCCCGACTGGTACAGCCAGTCCTCGACCAGCCGCGAGAAGAGCAGCGTGACATGCGCCTTCTCCGACTCGATGAGCGCGTCCAGCAGTCCCAGGTAGCGCATGGGCGTCAGGTCGGCGATGAGCTGGGCCAGGTCGAAGGCGCCCTTGTCCTGCAGCGAGATCACGCGGATGGCCGCGTGAGCCAGGCCGATGCCGAGGCATCCGGAGCCCCGGTCCCAGGCCGAGAAGGCCAGCAATCGCGCCGGGTCCTGTCCGCCGGACAGCAGACCCCGTGCCAGGGCGTCGTCCGCGCCTTCGCGGTACGCCACGTCCAGCACGGCCACACCCCGTCCGCCCGCCAGCCTCTCGCCCTCCCCGAGCAGGTTCGCGACGTCCCGGAGGTGGTCCTCGGCGCTGGGCAGGTCCAGGGCGGGATCGGCCTCGTCCGAGAGCGGGCAGTTCACCAGGGCCGTCACATCCGCCTGGCCCGTCTCCACGATCTCGCCGCCCAGAAGGCTCACCGTCTTCGCCACCATCTCTGACAGCGGCCGGTCCTCGCCCGGTGGGGTACGACGCGCGCCCTCCGGCGACGAGTACACGAGCCGGACCCGTGGCGTCTTGTTCATGTGCGCGTGAATCGCCCGCGCGATCAGCACCATTCCCATCTCGGGGCCGCCGCCGCTCACTACCAGCCGGTCCCCCACGCCCAACTCCCAGGCCAGCTCGGCCAGTCGCGCCTGCTCGTGCAGGTGTACCCCCTCGCTGGCGGCCTCGTCCTGCGCCAGGACGAGGTAGCTCAGCGAACCCCTCGCCAGCTCCTCGATGGCGCGGCGGTTCACCTCGTGGTTGCGCCTACGGATCGCCAGGTACTCGCCCAGCACGGCGTCCGGGATCCCGGTGTCGTCCGCCCCCAGGGCATCGAGAGCGCCCTGGTCGCCCAGGACCATCTCCGCGTCGGCTTTCCTGGAGAACTCGCGCAGGGCATCCACGTACCTCGCGCTCTCGTCACTCCGCGTGAGGGTCGTCAGCCCCATGATGGACCCGAAGCTGAAGATCGGCACATCGCCCGCGGCCTCCCGCACCCTCCACAGCGCCTCCATCCGGCTGAGAGCCAGGGCCGTCCGCGTTCCGGGCGCCCGCGAGGCGTACAGGCCGCCGTATGCCAGCATGTCCAGCGAGAGCACGGCGCCGTCCAGAGGTTCGCGCGCCACCTCCACCGCCCACGCCTGTATCTCCTCCGGGTCGCCGGCCTGGGTGAACCACCCCAGGAGCTGGGCAGGCGGCTCGACCAGGTCCCAGTCCACCAGCCTGCACAGCAGGCGCGGCCACTGCACACTGCAGGGCCGGTCGTCTGCCGGAACATATAGGACTCTGTGCGGACGATGTCGCAGCGTCATGGTCTCATCCGTGGGCTCTGTGCCCACCCGACGCCCTGTCAAGCCCCGAACTTCGTCACACGCCCGGCGAAGTTGCGCAGCAGCGGGACGACCTGGGCCCCTGTTAGCTGGCCGACGCCCCCGCTGGCCGCTGTCCGCTCACAGTAGACCTCGACCAGGTCCCGCCGGACCCCGTTGCCGTAGAAGACAACGGGCACCGCATCGCCGGTGTGGTCGCCGGCGCTCACGGGCGTGCAGTGGTCCGCGCCCACCATTATCGTAGTGCTTCCCCAGTTCACCGTGTCCAACAGGAACCCGATGGCGTGGTCCACCTTCTCGATGGCCCTGACCTTCGCCCGGGCGTCGCTGTCGTGGCCGCCCAGGTCCGGCGCCTTGATATTGCACAGAATCACGTCATAGCGCCCCGTGTTGTCGGCCACGGCCCGCGCGATCGCGATCTCGTCCGTGTCCGCGCCGCCCGTCGCCCCGTCCACGTCCAGCACGTCCATGCCGGCGTAGAGGCCCAGACCGCGCACCAGGTCCACCTCGACGATCATTGCCCCGCTCAGCCCGTCGTGTATCTCGGCGAAGGGCTTCAGATGCACGGCCTCCCCGGCGCCCCGGGGCAGGGCCACGTTCGCCGGGGGCAAGCCCTTCTCTCGGCGCTCCCGGTTCACCTCATGCCCGCCGAACACCTCTCGGGCGATCTCGACGAATCTGTTGACCAGGTCGGCCGTCTTCTGGGCCGCGGCCCTGGCCTCGTCGGGCACGTCCGGGGCTGGCCTGCAAACAGCGGGGGCAAGCCCGACATCGTGCGGGTCCACGTCTGTGACGCGGTAGTCCAGGCCCTCGCCGCGCAGCACCAGGGCCGCCCGGTGCTCCACCGAGGCCTTGAAGAACACCTGCACCCCGTCAAGGCCGCCCTTGCACCGCTCCATGAGCGCTGCGGCCAGCTCCGCCGTGCCGGACTTGATGCGCCTGGCCCTGCGGTCCGTGATGCGGCCCTCGTCGTCCAGCGTCGAGAAGTTGCACCGGAAGGCCACGTCGCCCGGCCTCACCTCCAAGCCCACGCCCCGCGCCTCGAAGGGGCCACGTCCCCGGTACTGGGTGAAGGGGTCATAGCCCACGAGGGTCATGTGAGCCGTATCGGAGCCTACGGGCACCCCGGGGCCGGCCAGGTACATCATCCCGGAGGCGCCCAGGCGGGCGACCGTATCCAGACACGGGGTATCGGCGGCTTCCAGGCACGTCCTGCCGCCCAGCGATGGCACGTCCCGGCCCCCCATCCCGTCCCCCAGGAACAGAATCATCTTGCCGTCGTGGTGTGACATTCCTCAGTTGCCCCCTTGGTCGCTTCGGGGAGTGCGCGCCCGGATTGGCCCTTACGGCTGCAGGAGATTGTAGCAGCCGCTTCGCGGGTGGGTCAACGGACCCTGAATCGCGCTCTCGCCCTGCCTTCAGGCCACGGCTCCGGGCCCCTTCCGGGCACGACTCAGTACCCACCGTGCTTCCGGCAGGCCTCATACATGGCCGCTATGTTCTCGACAGGCGTGTGGGGAGCGCAGTTGTTGGCGTCCCGGAGCACGAATCGGCCCCCTTCGCGCACGCCGCTGGCCAGGATTCGCACGACTTCGTGCTCGATGGCCTCCGGCGGCCCGTTGCGCAGCAGTGTCACCCGGGGCCCACCGTTGATCTGCACATCAGGCCCCAACTCAGCGCGCAGCGCCCCGAAGTCCACCGGGTACCCCGTATCGAAGGCCTGCACCCGCAACTCGTCACGAATCGTGGCGAAGAGATGGGTCGCGTCGCCGCAAAGGTGAATCGCGTTGGGCCCATCCGCCCCGAAGGCCTCGACCAGCCGGCGGTGGTGGGGCAGCACGTGCTCGCGGTAGGTCTCCAGCGACACGAGCTGCACGGCATCGTCTGCGAAGCCCCAGGTGCGGGTCTCCACGGGGTGATTCATCTCGCGCCGGTAGGCCCTGATCCGCTGAATCGTCGCCTCGACGATCAGGCCCATGAGGGCATGGAAGTAGTCGGGGTCCAGGTACAGGTCCAGGCATAGAGCGTCCGCACCACGAAGCTGGAAGGCCACGGTGAAGGGCCCGTCGCTGCCCAGTCCGGCGGGGTCACCCGCCCTGACGGGCCTGCCCTCGAACTCCATGCCCTCTTCCTCCCAGCGGCGGGCCAGACTGTGGCGTTCCCAGTTCCAGTCGGCCCACTCGCCCTCGAAAGGGCCGGCGATGCCGCGATCGAGAATCTCGTGCTTGCGATCGTCGGTCAGCACGGCCTCCGCGGACGGAGGGTGGTTCTCCCGTATCGTGATCTTGCCGCCCAGCCATCCCGCCTCGAAGACGTTCTGTCCGTCCACGCCCAGGCGCCAGGCGTCGGGCGGCCCCATCTCGGCATCCTGCGGCACCCGGTAGCGCGTCCACCACGTCTTGTGGAGCTGGTGGCGCAGCATGGCCTCCGGGTCGGTCATGTAGTCCCTGAAGCTGTAGCCCTGCGGGTTGGCCTCGGGCATGGACAGGCTCCACTGGGCCGAGATGCCGAGGATCATGGGCACCCGGACCGGCTGCCGCTGGTGGTACGCCTCCCACACCTGTCTTACCTGCTCGTTGTGAGCGTCGTAATCCAAGGGTGTGAGCCGCCTCCTCGCGCCGCGCCACCCGAGGCCGGGCGCGGTTGGGTGGTGCCGAAGGGCCGGCCGGTCGAGTGGGGAAGGTACCACCGCTCGGGCTCAGTCGCAAGGAGGGGAGCCAATGACCGCGCTGTGCTTGGTTCTGGCAGGCGTCCTCGCGGCGCCCACGCTGAATCTGCTCCCGGATCCCGGCTTCGAGGGGGAGCAGTGGGAGCTGGCCAAGTGGGACCACGGCACGAGTCAGCACGAGTTCACCACCCCAGGCCGCACGGGCGACAAGTGCGTCCACCTCGTCGGCCTGTCCTCCGAGACAGGGCGGATCAACGAGCTGGGCATCAGCCCGGTCCTGCCCGTTACGGCGGGCGATGAGTACCTGTTCGCCGTCCGGTATCGCAGCACGGCCGAGGCGGGGCCGCACCTAAGCGTCATCACCTACAGGGAGCCCTTCGCCACCGCCTCGTGGAAGACGCCGCAGGCCCAGTACGACAGCCGCTATCTGCCTGCCTCGGAGACCTGGCGGCTGGGGCTGTGGCGCTTCCAGGCCAAGCCGGGCGCTGTCGAGATGCGCGTGATGGTCCGCCTGGCTGGCGAGGGGGAGGTGTGGTACGATGACGCCTCGCTCGCGCAGGCCGGGAGCTTCGGGATCCAGACGACCGCGGGGGGCGACGTCAAAGCCCTGCCGGACGGCCGCGTCTACGAGGCCGACGTCTCGGCCCCCGCGGACCAGGAATGGACTGTCGCCCTGCTGGACGCAACCGACAGGGAGCTTGGGGGAACCGAGGGCAAGGGCGCCAGGCAGGGCGCGCGGGTCGAGTTCCAGGCGGCGACGGGCGACAAGCTCTCGGCCCTGCTGCGCGTGGGAGATGCCGCGGTGGACTACGCGGAGTTCACGGCCCCGCCGCTGCTCGAGGTGGCCCTGCTATCGTCGCGGTACCGGAACGCCATCTACGACAAGAGTCGCCCGGCGGCCCTCGCGGCGGAGCTGCGCGCCCACGCCACGCCCGAGGTCTACGGCAACCTGAAGTACTCCGTGGCCGTCGTGCCGGCCGACGAGGAGCCCAAGACGCGGCAGTGGCGGACGATGACGGCGGCCGTCGAGGGGCTGGCGCTCGGGCCGGCGGACCTGGGGCCGGGCGACTGGCGACTGCTCGTCGAGGTGCAGGGCGCGCCAGGCGTCGAGGCCCTGGAAGTGCCGCTGAAGGTCCTGCCCCCGGGCGACCCGCACGAAGTGACAATTGACGACGCCAACCGTCTGCTCGTGGACGGCAAGCCGCTGTTTCCCTGCGGCTTCTATGGGGCGCCGGATGACGAGGACCGTACCCGCCCCATCGCCGACGCGGGCTACAACGCGGTCCTGACCTACAACAGCAACCCCGAGTGGTGCCGCAAGTGGCTGGACCTGTGCCAGCGGCTGGGGCTGTGGGGCATCGTGCACCTGCCGCGCCCCTTCGTGGACAAGTTCGATGAGGACAAGCTGCGCGAGGCGATCCGCGTGGTCAAGAATCACCCGGCGCTGCTGGCCTACTACCTGATAGACGAGCCCTCGCCCAGCCAGGCCAACGAGAAGCCGGGGGACCTCAAGCGCGTCTACGACGTGCTCTGCGACGAGGACCCCTACCATCCCGTGACCATCTGCATCAACGTCCCGGCCAACGAGGCCCTCTACCTGGACTGCTACGACGTGGTGATGATTGACGTCTACCCGGTGACCTTCAGCCCGCGGCCCCTGACCGACATCGCCGACCGCATGGACCACGCCTGGAAGTCCACGGCCGGGCGCAAGCCCGTGTGGTTCATCCCGCAGACCTTCGGCTATGACGTGGTCGAGGGGCTGGACCGCGACCCGACCTGGCTGACCCCGACGCCGGCGCAGGAGCGGGTGATGCAGTACCTGTCGCTGGCCCACGGAGCCCGCGGCAGCATCGCCTACTGCTACCACGTCTACACGGGCTACGACGCCGAGGCCAAGAAGGCCGGCAAGTGGCCCTGGAAGCTGGGCGGGTACCTGCCCGAGAAGCAGCCCGCGCTGTGGGGCAGCCTCGTGGACCTCGGGGCCGACTACCGGGCGCTGCAGCAAGCGCTCGTCCAGCCCCAGTGGGCCACAACCTCGCTGGCCGACGGCAAGCTGCACGTCGGCTGGTACTACGGCGCGGGCGGGAAGGCGTGGCTGCTGGTCGTCAACGCCGACGAGCAGCAGACGGTCGAGGCGGATGTGTCGCCCCTGCCCGATGGGGCCGGCCGGGCCGCCCGTGCCACGGATGTGCTGAGGGCCCGGGACCTGCCTGTGCGCGACGGCAAGGTGCACCTGTCGCTGCCGGCCATGGGCACCGCCGCGGTCGAACTCGAGCTCGAACCGCGGTAGGACTAGCTCGTCCATCCTGTACGGCCCGGGCGGGACCTGGGTGTCGCGGGCGCAGTGCCTTCTCTATTGGCCCTTCCGTGCGGGAGGCCTGGGGCGCCTTCGACCCCGGGCGAGTGGGAGGAATCGCCCCGCGCCCGGTGGAAGAGCGCCGCCGGCATCCCACTCAGCGCGGCGAGACCATGGCGTCCGGAATCCCGCGGTCCAGGAAGGTGCTCTTCTGCAGACCACCGGGGGCATGACCCGTCGGGCCGTGCTTCTGGCCCTCCTTGCCGTACCCGTACTGTGCCTCTTCACGCAATGGGGCGACTATGTGGTCAACGCCTCGCTGATGGCCGGCAGCTTCCCCCCTCTGGGGGCCTTCTTCCTCTTCGTGCTCTTCGTCGCCGCAGTCAACAGCCTGCTGTATCGAGCGCGCCCGCGACTGGCCTTCACGAGGGCGGAGCTTCTCCTCTTATACGCCGTGTTGGGCGTGGTGTCGGGGATTCCGGCGCGGGGACTGGTGCATTTCCTGCTGCCCAACGTCACCGCCCACCGCTACTACGCGACGCCGGCCAACCACTGGCAGGACCTGATCCTGGGCCACGTGCCGCCTTGGATCGGGCCGCGGGAGGACGAGGTAGTGCGTGCGCTCTTCGAGGGCCTGCGCCCGGGGGCGGCCGTGCCCTGGGCGGCCTGGGCGCCAGTGCTGGTGGCCTGGCTTCCCCTGTTCCTCGCCCTGTACGTGATGCTCGGATGCGCGTGCGCCCTGCTGAGCAACCAGTGGATAGAGCGCGAGCGGCTCCAGTTCCCGCTCGTTGACATTCCCCTCGCGTTGACCGAGACCGGCCCCTCCTCGCCCGTCCCGACCGCCCTGTCGCCCTTCTTCCGCGACGCGCTGGTGTGGTTGGGCGCTCTGGGGCCCTTCCTGCTGCTTTCCCTCGAGAGCCTTCACGAGTATCTGCCCGCCGTGCCCGCGCCCAACCTGCGCGAGGTGCCCCTGGACCCGATCTTCTCTCAGCATCCCCTGCGCGCCCTGCGGCCCTTCAGCCTCTGCGTGTATCCCTCGGTCATCGGGCTGACCTTCCTGCTGCCCGCCCAGATGTCGCTGAGCTTCTGGGTCTTCTACCTGCTGACCAAGCTCCAGCACCTCGTGGGGGCGTTGACGGGGCTGCTGGGCACGGGCACCCCGCCCCTGTCCCGCTTCCCGTACCTGGAGCAGCAGGGGGGCGGCGCCTACCTGGCCCTGTTCGCCCTGTTCCTGTGGACCGGACGCCGTCAGTTCCGGCGCCTCCTCGACGCCGGCGAGCAGGCAGCGGGCCGGCACGTCCTTCCGCCGCGTCTGGCCGTGCTCGGCCTGCTGGGGTCCTTCGCGGTCATCGGCGTCTGGTGCCACGCCGCCGACCTCACCGCAGCCTTCGGCCTGGCCTTCTTCGGCCTGTACCTTGTCCACAACGTCGTGCTCATGCGCCTCGTGGCCGAGGGCGGGCTGTTTTGGCCCCTCGGGCCCATCCAGCCCGATCAGCTCCTGCTGTCCTTCACAGGCACCCGCGGCCTGCCTCCAGCCACCATCGCCAATGCCGCCTTCCAGATGCAGCACGTTCGGGAGTACCGCTGCATGTTCGCCGCGAGCCTCCTGCAGGCCATCAAGCTGCGGCCCGACATGGGCGACCGCAGCCAGTCCCTCCTCCCGATGCTCCTGGGTTACCTCCTGCTTGCCATCGCCGTGTCGCTGCCCCTGGCCCTGTTCTTCTGCTACCGCATCGGCGGCCTCAGGCTGGGC
>CAZSOQ010000136.1:0-14051 GCA_964608495.1 uncultured Armatimonadia bacterium
AGTCATGGGGTCAGGGGGCCGGGCTGCGCAGAAAGGGCGCGGGCCTACCCGCGCCGTACAGGCTCATAGCCCAAGGCTTACAGTAGTACGCTGCGCAGTACTCCTTCTCCAGCGCTTTCTGCGCAGCCTCGGGCAGAGCCCCGCGGTCTTTCCTGCCTTTCCTCCCGCCGTTCCTCCCGCGGTGGTCTTTCTGCCTTCCGTGGGCGGCCGGGTGGCGGGCAAGTAGGGGTCGTCTGCCGCGCATCACTCTGTGTGGAAGCTATAGGGATGTACCTCATAGGGCTCGAAGGTATCGTCGAGGATTGCGCCCTCGAAAGGCGCCTTTCGGCCCTCCCAGAGCACGTTCACGTCTCCTCTTACACCCGGTAGTAGGCACTTGAGGCGCGCTTGGCGATTCCTTATGTTAACTGTCAGCAGCACTCGCTCCGCCCCTTGTCCTTTCAGGACGCAGTGCACGGCGTCTTCTCCTTCGCTCACCTTCTGTGTCTGTTGGGGGTCGGGTGCCAGGAGGAGCGGTGCCAGGTCCCTGACCTCGCGCGCGATTCGGGTGATTCCCTCCCACCGCAGGGGGTAGCAGCCCGGGATGGTGCCCCGGAACACCCAAGCGGCCTGGCCGGACGGCACGCCCGTCTTCCGGGCGACCTCGTCCGAGTGGATGCAGAAGCCCGTATAGACGAACCACAGGATCCCCTTCGCGCCGTGCACGAGGGCCAGGTAGGTCATGCACCTCTGCTCCTCGATGGTGGGCATACGATAGGACCCGGGTCCCAGGGGGTGAGCGAAGCACTGGGGGACCATCCACACGGGCTTGCGGTCGCCCACGGCCTCGCGGGCGTGATCCACCCAGTCGGCCACGCGTGCCATGTCCGGCTCCGAGTCCTTGTAGCACACGTAGGGGTCCACCAGGAACACGTCCGTCGTGTCGGCATAGGCCCTGAACTCGGAGGGCACGCAGAAGACGGTGCAGGTGAGGTGTGAGGGATCGCGATCGAGGGCCTGCTGGTACACCCAGCGCATGTCGTCGGGGCTCTGGCCCGGCTGCGCGAGCGACGGCTCGTCCCAGAGGTAGTAGCCGAGCAGGCCGCGCAGCCCCGCCAGCCGACTCACGGCCCCGGCCAGGCCCTGGGTATCCCGGTCGGCGACGTAGGGACGCAGGGCGGAGACGATGAGCCCCAGGCCGGCTTCCGCGGCCCGCTCCGTCATGCGCGCGCAGGCTTCCACGTCGCTGGTGTAGGTGAGGACGGTGTTGAACCCCTCGGCGGCGAAGCGCTCGAAGTCCTCCGTGAGAGTGCTATAGAAGCCCACGGGGAAGGTGGGCTTGCCGTCCACGAGCAGTTCGTTGTGGTCGCCGATCGCCGAGGCGGGCTTGAGGTCGGGCCGCGCGCGCAGGGGAAGGGTCGCCGAGGTCACGGGCTCGCCGCCCGCCAGCAGGGCCACGCACACCTCGTGGTCACCAGCGGCAAGCTCGGGAAGCGTCACCACGACGACGCCTTCGGGCCCCGGCTTCTCGACTGTCTTCTCGACCACGGCCCGGCCGGCGGCGAGGACCTCAGCCCTCAGCGTCAGCCCCTCGCGCAGCGCCTCGGTGGCCTTGACCGCCGTCCGCAGGCGCAGTACCCGGCCCGCCGAGGGCCCGAAGACCGTGGCGCGGTAGCGCGGCGACAGATGGCCCGCCTCCAGCGGCGAGGGCACCGGCGCTTCGCCCAGGAAGTAGGGCAGCGGTGGGTCGTCGGCCGACGTGACAAGGTAGCGCGCGCGGTGAGGCCAGGGGGCGTTGTAGCCGAAGTCCGCCGCCGTCTCGCCGCTCGAGGGCACGGTCACCCGCGTTTCTGGGGCTTCGCGTCGGGCTGATCGGTGCGCAGGCTGATCACGAGCGGCACCGGCGCCGGGCGGGTGTTCCCAAGCCCCAGCGAGCAGCGCCAGCCTGACGGCAGCCCCTCCAGGAGCGGGCCCGCCGTCATCCGGCAGCTCAGGCCCGTGCGGTCCACCACGGCCACGTCGTCGAACCAGATTCTCCCCGGCTCAGGGCTGCCGCCCACCTGCAGGATGGGCACGATATACCTGGCGTCCTCCGGCGCGGCAGCCGCCACGCCCAGCAACTGCCAGCCCTCGCCGTCCAGGACGAAGTACTCCCGCACGTAGGACGGGACCCAGGTCTTCCCGTCGGTCCAGCGCAGGACGAGCCCGGCCCTCTGTCGCGCGCTCCCTTCGGCCCGCACCCACGCGGACAGCAGGTACTCGTGGCCCACGACCACCGGCGGTCGCTCCTGCCCCAGGTCCTTCGAGTCCAGCGTGTTGGCGTAGGCGGCGGTGTCCAGGGGCAGCCAGGAGGCGTTGCGCGATCCCAGCACGATGGACACGGACCGACGGCCGGAGTGGGCCTGCTGGTCGTCCCAGAGGAACCGCAGCCGCTCGTCGTCGTGGGACCCCGGGTACACGCCCCAGCCCAGCGGCTGGCCCTCGCGGCCGGGGTCAGGCTGCTCGAAGCTCGGGTTGATGAGCCGCACGACCTCGGGCGATGCGCGGGGTCTGCCCGCCGCCTCCTGGGCCGACGCCGAGGCGGCCAGGGCCGCCGCCAGGGCCACGACCGATGCCGTGCGCCCGAACGTGGGCCACGTGCCTGCTACGCTGCTGCCCCTCATCGTGTCTTCCTCCCGTCCCGCGCGGCCTGTCAGGTCACCGGCTCACACAGGGTCTCGAGATAGGCGCGCAGGTTCACAATCGGTGTATCGGGCAGTATCGCGTTCCCCGCCGCCAGCATCAGCCCGCCCTGCGGCCGGTGGAAGGCGCGGATTCGCCTCCGCACATGCGCCCGGACTTGCTCGGGCGTGCCGAAGGGTATCACCTGCTGCACATCCATCCCGATCCAAAAGCAGACCCGTCCACCGTACCGGCCCGCGATGCCCGCATCGTCCATCGTCCCCGCCTGGATGGGGTGTATCACGTCCACGCCGCACTCGATCAGGTCGTCCATCAGCTCCGCCACGTTGCCGCAAGTATGCAGCCAGAAGTCCAGGCCGTGCTCGTGCAGCATCTCCCCGAGTGCGCGGTAGTAGGGCAGGTAGAGGTCGCGGAAGGTCTGCGGGCTCATGAAGAGGCTGAGCTGGGTGCCCAGGTCATCGCCGCCCCACACCCCATCACCACCGGCCTGGGCCGTGCGCCGCGCCCAGACGCGGTAC
Source organism: uncultured Armatimonadia bacterium (assembly GCA_964608495.1). Taxonomy (GTDB): domain Bacteria; phylum Armatimonadota; class Zipacnadia; order Zipacnadales; family FEN-943; genus JAKORR01. The sequence goes on from CAZSOQ010000136.1 coordinate 3,180, forward strand.
AGGTCCAGGAGCCGGTCCATGACGGTCCGCAGCTCGCCGGGCGCGTCGTAGAAGTCGCACAGCAGGTTCTGGATGCCGCGCAGGTAGGCCAGGCGCTGGTGGAAGTAGTGGCCCCAGCCCACAAGGATGTACCGGTCGGGGCTGGCCCGCCGCGCGCGGGCCACGCCGTCGGCTACCCCCGGTCGCTCGGGGTCGGGGAACTCGTCGAGGAAGCGATCCAGCTCCGACCAGCCCTCTATCACGGGGCAGGCGTCCACGGGCAGGCCCTGGGGCTTCGCCTTGTCCCCGAAAGCGAAGCGGTAGTTGGGATCGTCGGGCGGCGCCTGCCAGTAGTCGAGGGGGATCCCGGCCTGCAGCGCATCGTCCGGGTACTCGCGGAGCAGGGCGCGGAAGCTGTCGCCGTGGGCCTCGATGGTGAGGGGGTTGTGCCACAGGGCCAGGGCGCGCGGCGGTCGCGGCGGGCTGCCGAAGTGGATTGCGGCCCGCACCTCGTCGCGCGCCAGCAGCGGGAAGGGACTGGCCATCCGCTCTTCCTGGGCCTCCCTCGGCCAGGGAGGGCCTGACCGGGCGGGTTCGCGGCCCGGGACGCCGTCACCTGCCCGTGGAGCGCACCGGGTGTTGAACCGCTGGGCCTTCGCCGGACTCCTAGACTGCGAAGTCGGGCATCTCGCGGCCGAGGGCGGGCGTGCTTTCGGGGGGTGGCGGACGCCGGTCGGGATACGAGGGATCGGTGGTGCGACGGTGTTGAGGTGCAGGGGCTTCAGTCTGGTCGAGCTGCTGGCGGTGATCGCCATCATCGTCCTGCTGGCAGCCTTGCTGGTGCCGGCCTTCGTGCGCAGTCGCGCTCGCGCCCACGAGGCCACCTGCCAGACCCGCCTGCGCCAGCTCGGGATGGCCTGCACGACCTACCTGATAGACAACGACGAGGGCTGGCCCATCGAGGACTACAGACGCGAGGAGATGACCTGGCGCAACCAGCTCCTGCCCTACGTCGGCTCGGCCGAGCTGTTCCGCTGTCCGGCCTTCGTGCCGCGACGCGACCCGCCCGACGACGTTCTGCTGTCGCAGGGCTACGGCTTCCATGCGCTTCTCGGGCCTTACCCCGGCATGAACCCCCGGTGGTACGACGAGGCAAAGGAGTGGGTCTATCCCACCGAGGCCGACGTCGGGCCAGCACGCATCATCGTGGTGGCCGACAGCCAAGAGCTTGCCATCGGCCACTTCCCCAGCGATCTAGACAACCTGTGCTGGGCGAACGGCCCCGACATGGCCGGGAGCGTCGCCGGCGATGGGCGGCGGCCCGCTAGCTGGCTGCGTCACCCGGGAGGGACGGCCATCTGCTTCCTCGACGGTCATGTGAAGCTCTTCCTCCCCGGTCAGCTCTTGGCCTACGTCCCCCGGGCGTGGCACAAGCAGGGCAAGTCGCCGCCCCCGAACTGGTAGCCGCGGGACAGGCTCTTCGGGTAGGAAGGACCCCCTTCGGCGGAGAACACAGGCCCAGCTCTGCCACGGGGGTGGGCCCGAGATGCCCGCTATCGTCACCTTCGACCTGACCGCCGGCGAGCCCAGGGGCGCGAGCACGCGTGTTGAGGCCCTGGAAGCGGAGGGCGCCGCCCGCCTGTGGGTCGGCCCGGACGGAGGCGCCCTGCGCTTCGCCTGGCCGGCCGAGGTCGGGCCGTCGCTGCCGGCGACCGCGGTTCTCGCCGTGGACGTGTACCACACCCTCGCCCTCACCTTGCCGGTGCGCTTTGCCTTCCACGAGGGCGGCGAGGAACAGGCGGCCATCGGGGCCACCGCCGGGGTGCTGCCGGGGGTGCGCACGCGTGTGTTCTTCCCGCTGGACGCCCTGAAGGCCGAGACGATCTTCGTACCGCGCACACCCGGGCGGCTGAAGATGGTCGTCTTCGGACGGCCCACGGGCCCGGACAGGCTGGCCTTCTTCACGCTGGGCGTGGGGGCCGTGGGCGAGGAAGGCTTCTGCGATCTGTCGGGCCTGCGCCTGCTCGACAGCCAGGAGCTCCGTCCGCCCGAGGGCGAGCCGGTGGCGGACGAGCTGGGCCAGTGGACCGCCCGCGCCTGGCCCGGGAAGACGTCCGGCGTGGCGGACCTGAGGGCCCGCCTGCGCGAAGCCGACGCCGAGCCTGAGACTCCCCTTCGGGGCCGCACAGCCTTCGGCGGGTGCACGGAGGTCCGTTTCGACCCCACGGGCTTCTTCCGCACCGAGCACGACGGCCGGCGCTGGTGGCTGGTGGACCCCGAGGGCGGGGCCTTTTTCAGCGCCGGCGTGGACTGCGTGCGCCCCGAGGCCGAAGCGAACGTGGAGGGCAACGAGGCCCTCTGCGGGTCTCTGCCGCCTCGCGACGGGGAGTTCGCCGGCGCGTGGAGCGGCGAGCACGCCTTCCACTGGAGCATCGCCAACCTGATGCGTGTCTTCGGCCCCGATTGGCGCGCCGCCTGGGAACGCCTGGCCCGGAAGTGGCTCATCAACTGGGGCTTCAACACGGTCGCCAACTGGGCGGACCTGGGCTTCGCGCGCCGGTCGGGGCTACCCTACGTGGTGGCGCTGGCGGGCTTCCCGGAGACCGAGCGGACCGTTTTCCGCGACTTCCCGGACGTCTTCGCGCCCGAGTACGCCACCGCGGCGAGCCGCTTCGCTACGCAGCTCGATGAGTTCCGCGACGATCCCCGCCTCATCGGATACTTCCTGCGCAACGAGCCCAAGTGGGGCTTTGGGCAGTACCGCATCGCCGAGGCGCTGCTGAGCCACGATCCCAGGCGGGCGCCCGGCTGCCGACGCACGCTGGCGGAGTACCTGGCGGAGGCCCACGAGGGCAGCGAGACGCGCTTCACCGAGGCCTGGGGCGGGTTGGTGCCGAGCTTCCGGGCCGTCGAGGAGTACCTGCTGGCCGACCCGGCCCTCCTCACCGAGCGCGCCCGCGAGGACCTGGGCACCTTCTCGCGCAGGATGGTGGACGCCTACGTGCGCATCCCCAGCGACGCCTGCCGCGCCGTGGACCCACACCACCTCAACCTGGGCATGCGGTGGGCGTGGATCGCCTCGGACGACCTGCTCGCCGGGTCCGACGTCCTCGATGTCTTCTCGCTGAACATGTACCAGATGGCCCCCGACCGCGCCGTGATCGAGCACGTGGCCCGAGCCTGCGGGAAGCCGGTCCTGATCGGCGAGTTCCACTGGGGGGCGCGGGACCGGGGCCTGCCGTCCACGGGCCTGCGGGCCGTCGCGAGCCAAGCCGACCGCGGCCGGGCCTACCGGTACTACGTCGAGCAGGCAGCCGCGATGCCGGACCTGGTGGGCACCCACTACTTCCAGATGAACGACCAGCCGGTGCTGGGGCGGTTCGACGGGGGGAACTCCCAGATCGGGCTGGTGGACGTGTGCTGGCGTCCCTACGAGGAGATGGTCGCCGCGGCCCGGGAGACGCACGAGCGGCTTTACGACGTGGCCTCGGGGCGGTGCGAGCCCTTCGCGGACGCGCCCGAGGAGCTGCCCCGGATCGGCTTCTGAGGCTGTGCCGCGACCCGACTCCGGCCCAATCCCGCACGGGAGGCAGAGAGCATGGTTACAACCGGGAACGGCAGGATCAGCGTCGAGACCAGGACCCTCACGGCGACCATCGAGAACGGCTTCCTCACGTCGCTGCGCAGCAAGCTCGACGGCGAGGAGTACGTGCGCCACGGCGAGACCGGCGGATCGGCCCTGCAGCTCTTCTACCCCGGCCAGGGCAAGGTGGACGTGGTCGGAAGCCTGGCGGCGACGATCACGGGCCACCAGCTCTCGCCGCGCGCGGCGCAGTTGCGCCTCAGCGGCTGGCACGCCGACGGGGTGCTGACCGTGTCCGAGGACCCGGAGACGGGCGATCTGCTGGTCGAGCCCTCGGCCTACTCCTCCCGCTCGGGCGTGCAGTCCTGCCGGTGGCTGCTGCCCGGGGTCCGCGAGGACCTGGAGCTGGTGGCGCCCTTCTTCCAGGGGGTGAAGCTGTCGCTGAAGGACCCGCTCCTCGAGCGGCGATGGTTCTGGCCCCAGTCCTGGGAGGCGGGCCTGGCGATCCTGCAAGGGCGCGGCGGCGGCTTCTGGGTCCACTGCCGGGACGACCGGTACCGCTACAAGGCGCTCGACATCGCCGACGGGCAGATGGCCCTGGAGACCGAGGCCTATGGCCCGGTGGGCGCCAGCCTCGGGGCCGGCGGCCTGGTGTGGCGCATCAACGTCTACCAGGGCGACTGGCAGGTGCCGGCCGCGGCCTACCGCGACTGGCTGTGGCGGGCCTACGGCCTGGCGGCCGAGGAGCGCCGCCGCAAGCCCTGGATGCACGACGTGCGCTTCGCCCTGTCCTGGTACAACGGCGATCCCGCCATCCTCGACGCGCTGGCACGGCGGCTGGACCCGGCCACGGTCCTGATCCACTTCTCGCAGTGGCGCACCGAGCCCTATGACCAGAACTACCCGACCTACGAGCCCTCCGACAGCGCTCGGGCCGTCTTCGCCAAGGCGCGCGAGATGGGATTCCACACCATGCCGCACTGCAACGCCGTGGACATGGACCCCACGCACCCGGTCTATGCCTACGTGCGGGACTTCCAGTACCGGGACGTGCAGACCAGAAGCCTGCACGGCTGGGCCTACGACCGGGAAGCGGGCGGCGTGCTGGGCGTGCCCAACTCCTACCACGCCCTGTCGCAGAACCGGGCGCGGAACGTCATGATCAAGGTGCACCCCGGGCTGGCGATGTGGCGCTCGATCCTGGCCGAGCACATCCAGGGGGCGGTGGCGGAGGTGGATACGGACGCCGTGTTTATTGATGTAACGCTATGCAGCCACAATCTCGACAATTGTCTCGTGGAGAATACCACGTCCTCGGAGGGCATGAAGCTGCTGATCTCGCAGATCGCCGGGCTGGGGGACGGGTTGGCCGTGGGCGGCGAGGGGCTGAACGAGGTCACGATGCAGGGGCTGTCCTTTGCGCAGGCGCACCTCTTCGCGAGCTGGTCGGCGAGCTGCGAGGGGCTGGAGCGCACGGGCGGCTGCGCGCTGAACGATTTCCTTTTCGGCAGGCTGTGCAGGACCTTCGGGTACAGCGGGCTGTCGGGCAAGAGCGAGGCGGAGGAGCTGCGGATGCGGATCCACGAAGAGCACAATGCGATCCCGACGGTGGTGGTCTGCAGCGCGGAGGAGATAAACTCGCCGAACCGGGCCGTTGAGCGGGCGCTCAACCTGGCGCGGGGATAGCGGCTCTGCACAAGGGCCGCTGAGCGGAGTATAATGCGCTGCCAGATGCCGGTCACGGAACGGGCGGCCGATGCTCCGGCACGGATGGCGTGACCTGCCGGATCCGGTTTGCGGCCGCACCTCGCTGGGCACAACACGTCTACCGAGGTGAGGACTGTGCGCTGGGGCGTGCTGGTTCTTGTCTGCGCTGGGGCGGGCAGCTTTGCCGTGGCTTCGAGTGGCGTCCCGGGCGACCTCGACGGCGACTACTACGTCGGGCAGGGCGACCTGAAGACCTTCCTCGACGGGTGGGTTCTCTCCCACTTGCCCGACGCGACCCCGGACCCGACCTGCGACCTCAACGGTGACGGCAAGCTTGACCACGCCGATGCCGCGCTGCTGCTCGAAGCCCTCGGCCGCGTCTCGGGCGAAGACGTGACCGCCTCCGGCACGGCGGTGCTGCCGGCTGGGACCACGGGCTCGGCAAGCGTGCTGACCGCGGCCGGCAGGGCCCTGCTATCGGCCGAGGGCGGGTTCACCGTCGCGGTCACCGGGCTGGGTCCCAGCTTGGCCGTGGTCGAGGACGGCGCGGGCAAGCCCGTACTCCTGGGTTGGGTCGGCGGGGACGAGCCCGGCGGACCCGTGCTAAACGCGCGCAGCACCGCTGCGGTCTTGCTCTTCCTCAACGTTGGCGGCTTCACGCTTCCTCCGGGCCTCTGGGCCAGGGCACAACAGCTCATCGCCGAAGCGCCGGCGCTGGACGCCCTGGCAGACACGGTTGGCGCCCGATTGGAGGCCGATCCGGGCGTCCTGGTCAACGGCGACGCTGCAATCGTGGCCGCTCTCGAATCAGCGGCGGCAAGTTTCACGGGCGCGGGCGGCGTCACTTCTCAGGCGCTGCTGATTGACCCCCTGGGGGAGACCAAGAGCGGGGTGGACTTGAACGCGCTGGCGGGTGCGGACAACACCGTGCAGGCCCTGAACTGGTACCGGCGCCGCGCGTGGATGTTCGTGATATGGGAGAAGGACGTCTTCGAGGACGGGAGCGAGGTGGAGAATCCCGACTTCGAGATTGACGATGGCGTGGTAGTCAAGCGCAGCTTCTGGGACGCGCGTATTCCCGCTACCGCCAAGCTCTCCAGCCCCATCAGCACCGTCGTTGACTGGGCCACGGGCACCCACGCGTGGGCGGCGACCCCGGGCCCGACCTGCGCCCTGCCGACTCCCTTCCAGACGGCCTGGGTCGGCGACAAGGTCCTCAACCATAGCGAGTACACTGTCCTGGTCGTTGGCCCGGGCGCTGCCGCTCCGCCGGGGACGCCCAAGGCCGCCAGGGACAAGATCGGCCAGCTCCAGATGGAGACTTTCGCCTTCGACGTGTTCCTGCCTTGCCTGTCCTTTGCTGTCAGTTCGGTAGCGGCGCTGGAGCAGCTCTCGACCAACGAGAGCAACCGGGCCTGTGCTGAGTTCCTGGAGGAAATCACCGCTGCGGTGCTGGCCAGCGGCGACGTTCATGAAGCCCTGAGGGACGGCAAGGTACACGAAACCCTCTGGTCGCTCCTGAAGTACCTGGCCGAGCACCCATGGGTGCAAGACAAGATAGCCGTGTCGGCCGGCAAGGCGCTCGCGGAGGTTACCGGCAAGGTCTTCGACAAGAAGCCCATCACAGACCTGCTGCGCGACTTCAGCGCGATCTACAGGCTCTTCTGCATTGCGATGACCACCGCCGACCTAGGCGCCGTCTGCTATCACTGGAAGAACTCCAACGAGGCAGAATGCTGGTCGGTCAAGGCACTGCCGCTGGAGAGACCGTATATCAGTCCCAGGCAGGCGGTGACCCGGGTTGAGGGGACGGTGCCGCTTGAGGTCCACGTCCCTGGTGGGGAATGGAGCCCGGCGGACATCGCTTTCACATGGTACTGTGAAGGGAATGTGGGCTATTTCACCGATGACCACGACAGGGATCTGGGGGAGTGCGTCACCCGCAACGGCCTGACGAGCATCAACTACACAACTTATTACTGGTCGGAGCCCAATGACACCGACACGGTGAGGTGCCAGTTCAAGCTGGGCGACACGCTGTGGGAGCTGCTGGCTGAGATCAAGATAGCGCCCGTCGAGGTGGAGTTGTTCGGCCCTGACACCCTTGGGGCCTCGAAAAGAGGCGCCTTCTTCGCCCACGTGACTGGCCCGGTCACGGCCCGGGACGAGATACGCTACACGTGGGAGCTTCGCCCGGTCCAGGGCCCCATCGGGCTGTTCTTTCACGGGGCGGACGGGACCTCGTGGTCGGGCGTGGCGATCTCGCAGGTCTCGTGGGACACGATTGGGTACCACGCGCCGGAGACAGGCCCCGACGAGGCAGAGGCAATCATCTACTGCAAGGCACAGGGCCGGGGGCGATATGGCATTTACAGGGCTCTAGCCGAGGACGAGCGCGCGGTCAAGATACTGCCGCGCAAGCCCTTCCGGGTCCGGCTGGCAGGGAGCTGGAAGCTGCTGTCCGATGACCCGCCGCCCGTGCCCTTCCAGTGGGCAGTGGGCGTGGAGTTCGACAAGATCCCGGGCGCCCTCAGCTACAGGATCGAGGCCAAGGGGGACTTCAACGATCCGCTGTACTGGGGCGACACCATCCTCATACGGGGCCCGGACCCACGATGGGATTCGAACAAGGGCCCTAAAGAGGAGCTCCCGTGGGCCCGATCCTCAGACGACTGCTACTTCGTCCGACTGACGGGCGGCAGCGCGGGTCCCGTCTACTGGGGCGCGTGGGACCAGTGCATCGCCGACGCCAAGAACCGGTTCACCGGCGCGGAGTTCTGGGGGTGGGTCACCTCCTGGGAGGAAGGCTACCCCAAGTAGTAGAGGCCCGTCGGCGGTCGCGCCCCCGCCCTGGCAAGCCCGGTGGGGCGCTGGGGCTCTTCTGCTCGGCCCGTCAGCGTTGGCGCCACGCGGCTTCTTGAGCCTTGCCTCCGGCGTCGCGCAGGGTCCCGCGCCGACCGATCACCGCCAGTCCTGGTATTCCTCGGCGAAGCGGTCGTCCGTCAGCCTGGTCACCTTGCGGTCCGCCAGGGTGACCGTATACAGGCTGTAGTCGCCCGCTTTACCCTCTTGACCCGCGCAGACGAGCAGCTTGCGGCCGTCGGGAGACCAGACGACACTGGAATCGCTCATCACGCGGAAAAGCGCCTCTTTCACGATGTGGATGCTGCTTTCACCGACCGTAGCATCCATGATGCACAGGTCCGACGTCGGGAGCTGGGTCGAGCTGCCCGCCACGTGCCGCTGCCGGAAGAAGGCGATCTTCTTGCCGTCCCGGCTCCACCCGGGGCCACGGTCAAAGACTTGCCTGTTAGTGGTCTGTGGACCGAGGTTGCGCCCGTTCAGGTCGGTTACCCAAAGGTGTGAGGGTATGATGTTGCTGCGAAAACTGGGCCCTCCATTCCGGACAACCGCGAGTCTCTGACCACAGGGCGACAGGGCAACCTCAAGGCCAGTGAGGTCCTCCAGCAGGGTCCACTCACCTGTGAAGACGTCGAAGTAGCCATACTCGAAACCCAACCCCCAGTCGGCCATGGCTTTCGGCATGAAGCCGATCAAGACCTTCCTGCTGTCTGGGAACCACATGGGATCGTGGTAGAATCTGCTCTCTCCCCTGGGCGTGACGTTCATCTGGTCCGAGCCGTCAGGTCTGCAGAGCCACACCTGTCTCGGGGCGGGTCTGGCCGGATCGAAGTGGACGTACACTATCCAGTTCCGATCGGGCGAGATAGCCGGGACATAGGCGGGCTCCGCGATGTTCGGCAGCCTGCGCTGGTTACTCCCGTCCGGGTTCATCAGCCAGATCTGGCCGGCGAGCTCCTCGGGGCGACCGGTGGGAAGTCGAGTGAAGGCGATGGCCTCCGGCCACTGGGCCAGGGACGGCGCAATCCAGGTGACGCAGACGGCGAGGAACAGAATGCCCAACACGAACCTGGGCCTTCCAGGAACACGCACAGCGCTCCCTCCGTTCCCGTCAGTGTCTGCCCCGCGGCAAGCAACTGGCTCTGGGCCAGTAGTTCTGCACCGGTGGGGCGGTTCCTGCCACTATTCCGGGGACGGCCCCCGGCATGCATGTCGCGCAGGTTGCCAGCCAAGCCGGCAAGGGACGCCCCCTCACGGCTCCAGCTTCACGGCCAGCGAGGCCTGGCCCGGCTGGGCGGTCGGCTTCAGGTCCCTGGCCTCCCACCAGTCGCGCCCCGCGCCCGGGTGATCTTGACGACCTCGCCGCTCGCCTGCTCGACGATCTGCGCCACCGCGTCAGTGACGCCCTCAGTCCTCACGTCCGGGGTCGCTGACGGTCTGCTGCCGGGCGCTCACCGCCAGTCCTGGTACTCCTCGGCGAAGCGGTCGTCCGTCAGCCTGGTGACGCGCCGGTCCGCCAGCGTGACCGCGTAGACGCTGTAGTTGCCTTCGTGGCCACTGCAGACCAGCAGCTTGCGGCCGTCGGGAGACCAGACGACCGTGGCCTCGCTCATCACGCGGAACAGGTCCGGTACCACGATGCTAACGCTGCCCTCACCGAGGGTAGCGTCCATGATGCACAGGTCCGACGTCGGGAGCTGGGTCAAGCTGCCCGCCACGCGCCGTTGCCGGAAGAAGGCGATCCTCTTGCCATCGGGGCTCCACCCCGGGCCACGGTCAAAGACCTCCCTGTTAGTGGTCTGTGGACCGAGGTTGCGCCCGTTGAGGTCCGTCACCCACATGTGCGAGGGCATGATGTTGGGGCCAAGGGTGGGCTCTCCATTCCGGACAACCGCGAGTCTCTCACCCTCGGGCGAGAGCGCCACCTCAAGGCCGTTAACGTCCAGCTGGTTCCACCCACCTGCGAAGACGTCGAACCAGCCGTACATGTAGCCCTTGCCCCAGTCGGCCATGGCTCTCGGCATATGGGAGATCAGCACCCGCCTGTTGTCTGGGAACCACATGGGACTACGGTAGTAGAGGGCCCCGAGCGGTGCGGGCGTGACTTCCCTCTGGTCCGTGCCGTCAGGTCGGCAGAGCCAGACGCGTCTTGAGAAGGGATCCGCCGGGTCGAAGCGGAGATGCACCAGCCAGCTCCGATCGGGCGAGATGGTTGGGTCGAAGGCGAAGTTCGTGGTGCCCGGCACGATGCGTTGGTTGCTCCCGTCCGGGTTCATCAGCCAGAGCTGGCCGCTGAGCTCCTCGGGACGACCGCCGGGAAGTCGCGTGAAGGCGATGGCCTCCGGCCATTGGGCGAAGCACGGAGCAGCACAACTGGCACAGACAGCAAGGAACAGCATGGCGGGCAAGACCTTGGGCACTGTGCTCTTCTCCAAGGCGGTTCCCCCTAGATGGCTCGGTCTGATCGAGCCGTGAACGGTTGCTTCTGAGCCGACTATTCCACACATGGAGGGGCGTGCCTGCTACCACCGGGGGGAACGCGCAGCCTGCATATGGCGCGAGTCGGCGGTCAATCGGGCGGGGGACGCCGCTCTACGGCTCCAGCTTCACGGCCAGCGAGGCCTGGCCCGGCTGGGCGGTCGGCTTCAGGTCCCTGGCCTCCCACCAGTCGCGCCCACTGCCCGGCTCGCCGACGCGAAGGGTGTAGGTCTTGTCCGCGTCGAAGACCCCGGGGCGATAGC
>CAZSOQ010000137.1:0-13968 GCA_964608495.1 uncultured Armatimonadia bacterium
CATCCCCACAAGCCAGTTCCGGCCGTAGCTGCCCTTGCCTGTGGGGTCCACTTCCAGCGAGGTGAGGCGCGCCCCGTCTGCGCGCAGGCGATAGTAGCCGTTCTTGATCAGCATCGTCTCAGCCCCCGAGGCGCCCGGTGTCAGGCAGAGCCCGGTCGCCAGCGACAAAGCGAGAGCGCAGGGGATCCTCATTGGTCATCACCTGGTTCCGGCGGCGAGGCTTAGTCCACGCGGATCGGGTACTCGCCGTACCTGTCGCGGCACTCCTTCATCCTCTCCAGGTTCTCCGGCCTGCAGCCCACGGCGAGCGAGTGGCTCGAGCCGTAGATGAAGCCGCCGCCGGGTGCGCCCCACCGGATGGCGTACCTGGCGTCGGCCTCGATGTCCTCAGGCGTCCCCAGCAACAGGTGTTCGTGCCAGATGCCGCCCCACAGCGTCAGGCGGTCGCCGTACTGCTCCTTCAGGCGCTTCATGTCCATGCTGCCGCTGGCCTGGATGCCCTCGTAGCCGTCGAAGCCCGCTTCGCAGATCATCGGCAGGGCTTCCCAGATGCACCCGCAGCAGTGGTCGAGGACCTTGAGCCCCAGCTCGTGGGCCTGCCTGACGTACTCGGCCCACCACGGCTTCACGTGCTGCTCCAGGATCCTGGGGTTGGCGAAGAGCCCCGTCGAGCTGCCCAGGTCCGCGCAGGGCATCACCGAGTCCACGCCCTCCTCGGCATACCACGGCAGCAGCGCCATGCACTGCAGCGCGCTCAGCTCCGCCAGCTTCGCCAGAAGCTCCGGGTACAGCGCGATGTTCATGTACCGTTCCTCGTCGGTCGGCCCAAAGGACGGGAAGCCCATGCCCGACACGCAGGAGTTGATCCAGTGCGTCGGCTTCCTCTGGGCCACAACGTGCCGCAGCGTCTCCCAGCAGGAGTCGTCGGGCTTGGGCACGCCCTCCGCGCGGCGACGGTCAATCTGTTCCTGCAGCCCGTCGAGCGTGGGCGGCCTGTAGCTCTCGGTGTTGATCCGGTAGGGCATGAGCTGGTGCGTGGCGGCCGAGACCCGGTGCAGGTTGCCTGCCCCATCGCGGTACGTCTCCTCGTCCACCTGCTCCATGGGCGTCGGCCTGTGCAGGGCGCTCGGCGACCGGCCCACGGTGATGATGTCGAACTCGAGGGCATCGGCCAGGGCGACCAGGTCGCGGTTGTAGGAGGCGACGACCTCGTCCCGCCGTCCTTCCCATAGCGCCTTGGTCTCCTTGATCTTGCCCTGCACGAAGCTCTCCCGGCCCAGCACCATCTCGTAGATATTGTAGTCAATGGAGTGCTCGCCCCAGGGCACCCGATCGGGCTCGCGGTGCGCAAGGGTCGCCAGGACGCGTTGGCGTGGCAGCATGGACTCCGTCTCCTGTTTGGCTTGCTGCACTCGGACCTGCCTGGAGGGGCGCCGACCTTGCCCCGGACCCCGGGGGCCCCACTAGCCGGCGACAGGCCCCCCGCTACCCGCCCAGCAGTGGGTCGCCCAGCTCTCGCTGCCACCGGCCCAGTCCCTCGCGCAGTCGGCTCACCTCGCCCTCCAGCTTCGCATCCTCCGCCAGGTTCCTGAGCTCCAGAGGGTCCTCAAGGATGTCGAAGAGCTGGGTCCTGCGCTGGTCCTTCACGAAGTACTCCACGAGCTTGTGCCGCTCGTCGCGCACGGCGCGCTGGCAGTCCTTGTAGGCGAAGAACATGCTGTCCCGCAGGCGGTCGGCCTCGCCTGTGATCACTGGCACGAGGCTGTGGCCCTCGAGGTCGTCGGGGGCCGGGACCCCGGTCAGCTCACAGATGGTCGGGAACAGGTCCAGCAGGTAGCACAGGCCATCGCGACGCTCGCCCTCGGGCAGCCCGGGGCCCGCGACGATCAAGGGCACGCGGATGCTGTGCTCGTACAGGTTCTGCTTGCCCATCAGGCCGTGCTGCCCTACCGCCAGGCCGTTGTCCCCCGCGAAGATGATGACCGTGTTCTCGGCGTGGCCCGTCTCGTCCAGCGTCTCGAGCAGGCGCCCGAGGTGCTCGTCCAGGTGGGAGATCATGCCGTAGTACTCGGCGATGTGCCGCTGAATCTCCTCAGGCGGGCGCGGGAAGGGTGCCAGCATCTCGTCGCGGATCCTGAGCTCCCCGTTGTCGAAGGGATGCTCCTCGAGGAAGTTGCCCGGCAGCGGTATCCGCGCCGGGTCGTACATCTCCTTGTACCTCTTCGGGGGCATACGCGGATCGTGCGGCGCGGTGTAGGAGACGTACATGCAGAAGGGGCCCGCGTCCCTGTAGCCGCGCAGGAAGGAGACGGCCTGGTCGCTGAACATCTCGCTCGAGAACTTCTCGCCCACGTACTGGCGCTCTTTGGGGTACCGGCCGCTGGGGTCGAAGTCCTGCACGGGCACCTGCAGGTGGTTGGACATGCCGCCGAAGAAGATCTTCCCGCCGGCGTCGAAGCTGCGGGCGAAGGACGGCGGCTGGTTGTGCCACTTGCCGGTGCTGAAGGTGGCGTAGCCGTGGGCCCGCAGGAGCTCGGGGAAGGTGATGCGGCCCTCCAGGTCCAGCGGAGCGCGGTACAAAGTGCGCCCGCTCATCAGCATGGCGCGACTGGGTGCGCACACCGCCGGCACCGTCGAGCCCATGATGCAGGCGTGCGTGAAGGCCACGCCCCGCGACACAAGCTCGTCCATCACCGGCGTCTCGATGTCGGTATTGCCCAGGGCATGGATCGTGTCGAAGCGCTGGTCGTCCGTGAAGACGAAGAGGATATTGGGGCGTCGCCCGCCTTCCGACTTGGGCGACGCCCTCTCACCGAACGTGTTCATGGCTGCGATTCCCCCTGCGGGGCGGGCGAGCAGAGCCGCCGCGCCCGCAGTGACGGCTCCCAGGAACCCCCGCCGGTCCATCTTCCCCATTCACCACTCCGCCTCCTTCCACGCACGCCCCCGGTCCCCCGGATCCGCGGGCCGATGTGGCGGTCCACGTGGGTCTCTCCTAGCGCGAAGGCCCGACTCGCGCGCGTATCCCCTTGCGCCACCCAGCGGCAGAAGGGTCAGGCGACGCGCTCGGCTTCCTCGCCGGCTATCCGCATCCACTCCCACAAGCGCCGGGGCTGGTACCGGACGGTTGAGACGTCCTTCAGGATGATCTCCACCACGCAGCCGCGAGTCCTGTCCAGCACGTACCGAAGCTGCTTGCGGGCGATCTCGGGGTTCCAGTCGTGCTCGGCGAGGATAGCGGGGTTAGGCTTGAGAGAGAAGACGTAGTCGGCCCCCACCTCGCGCGCGGCGCGCTCGGGGTCTATCCAGGGGCTCATCGAGACCTTGCGCAGGTTCGGGACGCTGCGCAGGATGCCCATCTTGAGGTCGAGAGGCTCGCAGCACCCGTAATAGGTCAGCCCAAACCGGTCCAGCCAGCGGCGCTCGTACCGAAGCGCGAACTCCTCGTGCATGGCCGGCGACACCTCGGAGAAGATCTGAGGCGTCGCACAGCCCCAGATGTCCACCGTGCGGATGCGGGCCGGGTCGAAGTCCGGCCGGGGAAGCTCGTCGGTGTATCCGTAGCCCCCCGAGCCGACCCGCGTGTTGTTGTCGTTCCGGGAAAGCAGGTTCAGCTCGACGTACTGGTCGAGGCGGTGCAACATGGCGGACACGAGGCGATCCATGGCCATGTGCACCAGCTCGGGGCGTAGCGCGAGGTCGGTCAGCGCCTCCTCCACACCCCACCACTGCACCAGCAGGTCCCAGGGCGCGAACCACATCCCTGGCAGTCCGAGCTTCTCGACCGGCAGCAGGTCGCCGAAGATGCCCACCATCAGCTCGTAGTTGGCTTCGCTGGCGTCCTCGTGGTGAGTGACCTCGGGCATCCGGATCTTCCCCACGTCGGCCTCGCACCGGATCTGGGGCTCGTAGTCGTGGGAGACGACGGGGTTGCGCCCGTCCAGGCGCACGACGGTCTCCTGGATGCTCAGGCCGAGACCCGTGTCGCTGATGGCCAGGGGCGAGCAGAGCACGGGCTCGATGACCATGTCGCCGCGCACGTGCTCCCACTGGTAGAGCGTGCGGCGCAGGCCCATCTCGACGCCGCGGCAGAAGGGGTCCGTGCACAGGGGCTCGAGCTCGCCATTGACGTCCAGCTCGTGCCAGGGCAGCTCGTTCGCCCAGAGGAGCGGGCGGACGCGCTCGAGGCCGTTGAGGCGGCGCCACAGGTCGGCGGTCTCGCGCTGGACCGGCAGGGCGGCGATCTCGGCCAGCCTCTCGCCGAGGCGGCGAAGATGGCTCCTGTCCGCGTCGGGTATGGGCATTGGCGGGCCTCCGTCGGGCGGCCGCGGGGCCATCAGGCCACCGGGCGCCGGAGCTTCCTCGGCCGGGAACGCCCGGCCCCAGGCCCGCTCCTTCGCGACGCGGACCCGCCGCACCTGCAGCCGCGGGCGCGGCGGTCGCGGGGTCACTGGCTCGGGAGGAAGTAGGCGTTCGTGACGGCCAGGAAGATCACGAAGCCCGCCTGCGCCATGATGGCGGCGCCATAGCCGCGGAGGTGACGCCGACGCCTCAGGCAGAGGGCCAGGCCGACAACCACGAGGACGGTGGCCACGCCGGCGCCCAGCAGCAGCAGGCGCTTGAGCAGCCACGGCTCAGGAGGGCTGACGAGCAGGGCGCCGATGCTCAGCAGGGCCTCGCCCCCCCCGCACATGCCGCTCATCGCCCAGAAGGCGGCCACCAGCTTGGGCGGCTGCCGGCTGAGCGCCAGGACCCCGGCCGCCATCCAGAGCAGCGACCAGAGAAGCAGCTCCAGGGCGATGAGCTGGTTGGGAAGGCCCCAGACGGGACTGGCCGTCATCTTCCTTGCCGACCTTGCGGGCCGCGGCCGTTCCGGCACTCTCCCAGGCCGGGAACAGCGGGCCGTCGCGTGGACACCGCGCAGCTAGGTATTCGGCAGCGCGGGCGAAGGCTCCTCCCCTCCGTCCCGAAGGCTTCGGCGGAGGGTCGAGGGCCGCGAGAGCGAAGGCACCGGCCCTGTGAGGGACCGGTCCGCGGAATCCCTCCCAGTGGAAGCACGGGGCGACCGGCGTCGCCGGTGGGTCTGCCATGCGAGCAACACGACGACGGTCAGTAAGCCGGGCGGCGCTCGCCGCTGCGTTCCTGGTGATGGCAGGGCTGAAGCCGGCCGGCGCCGCGGCTGATGGCGCCATGCCTCTCGTCGAGCACGACGAGGGCCGTCAAACGGAGGCCGCGTGGTCGCCCGATGGGCGGCAGGTAGTCTACCAGGCCGAGCGTGGGGGCCTACGGACGCTGAGGGTCGTGGACCTGACGACGGGCAAGGTGCGGGCACTGGTGGACGGGCCCGGGCAGGCCTGCCACCCGGCCTGGTCACCCGACGGGCAGTGGATCGCATACACCCACGCGCATCTCACGAGAACCGTGGCCGAGGGTCTAGAGAACGGCTACAACATCCTCGTCGTGCCCGCCGCGGGGGGCGAGCCGCGCAGGCTCACGGCCGCGGTGCATCGCGACTACACGCCCACCTTCAGCCGCGACGGCGATTACGTCTACTTCTCCTCCACCCGAGCCGCCAAGGAGGACAGCGTCGGACTCTGGCGCGTGCCGGCGAAGGGTGGTCAGCCCGAGCCGGTGATCCTGCGCGACGGCCCCGACGTGGCCTTCGTGCAGCCCGACTTCTCGCCGGACGGGCGGCTCATCGCCTGCGGGCACATCGCGGGCTTCAGGGACAACTGGACGCTGCGCCTCATCCGGGAGGGCGACCCACCCGAGGAGTACCCGCTGACGGACACGGCCTACCCCATGTACGGGCCGAGGTGGGCGCCTGACGGTAAGCTGATCGCCTGCACGGGCTACCGCCCGGGCGACCCCGGCTGGGGCGTCTACCTGGTGGAGGTCAGCACCGGGCGCCTCGCGCGGCTGGATACAGGGCCCGGGAACTCGCGCTCCCCGGCCTGGTCGCCGGACGGCAGGGAGCTCGTCTTCGAGAACAACCGGTCGGGGGACTACCGGCTCTACCGCCTGCGGGTGCCCGCGGTGACCTTCCAGGATGAGAAGCCGCCGGAGCCTGAGCCTGCGGAGCCGGTGGTACGCTTCTCCTTCGCGCAGGAGCCGGCCGAGGCGCTGGCGGACCTGAGCGGGAGCGGCAACGATGGGACAGTCGTGGGCAAGCCGGGGACGGCCGACGGCGGCTGGGGCTTCGGCGACGGGCAGTACGTACAGATCCGGGAGCCCAAGAGGCTTGACTTCGGGGCCGGCGGCTTCTCGGTCAAGGCGACGATCAGACTGGACCGGCCCTCGGATGAGCTGCGGATGCTTGTCGTGGGCGACTACCCCGTACACCATCTGGGCTGGCAGCTCTACGTGGACAAGGAAGGGTACGCGTGGTTCAACTCCCGGTCGCCGACGGGCACCTACGTGGGCGCGAGGTCCGACCGGCCGCTCGACCTGGGCCGACGCGTGACGCTCGTCGGCCTTCGCCACCCGTCCGGGAGGGTCGAGCTGTATGTGGACGGGCTGCGCCAGGCCCAGACCGGCGCGGGCGCCACCATGTCCTATCCCGCGCCGACTCAGGTGAGAGTGGGGACCCAGTTCAACGGCAGTATCCCCTTCGCCGGCACGGTCTACGAGCTCGAGGCGTGGCGCGGGTTGATGAGCACCGGCGAATCGTGGCGCAAGAGCCTGCAGGAGTTCCTGAAGGGCTGAGGGATGAGGCCATGAGGAAGACGTCACGCATGGCGGGCATCATGGCGATCGCGGCGGCGCTGGCCGCGGCTGGAGCAGCGACCGCTGCCGAGCGGTTCGACGTTCTGGCCTGGGTGGATCACCACGACTTCGCGGGGGTGCGGGCGGGCGACGGGTTCATGTTCGACTGCGAGAAGCCCGAGGGGTGGGCGAAGATCCTCGATCACGTACAGGAGGTGGGAACGACCGTCGTCCTCTGGCGCAACTGCGGCGGGGCCAACATGCGTTACAACAGCCGCGTCGAGTCCCATCACCACGACCTCGTGCTGGACAAGCGCCGCATCCCGGAGAGCCGGTACCCCTATGGCTGGGTACACTTCGGGGACGCCGAGCAGGACATGATCGCCACGGTGGTCGAGATGTGCAGGCAGCGGGGTCCGAAGCCGGGCGTGCACTGGCCCTTCGAGGAGACACACTGGTCGGGGTGGACCATCGGCGGCTGGAACCTGGAGCATCCCCAGTACTGGGCACGGACCACCGACGGCCAGCCCTGGTGGGGGCGCACGAGCCTGGGCTTCGAGGAGGTGCGGCAGCACAAGCTGGCGCTGCTGGACGAGCTCCTTGAGCGGGGCGTGGAGGTGGTGTTCGTGGACTTCTTCCGGACCGGCGGCTGGAGTCCGGCCTACGAGTACGTCGAGCCCGTGATCGCCGCCTACCGCACGGCCTATGGCGAGGACCCGCCCGCGGATCCCACGGACCTCAGGTGGTGCCGACACGTGGCGGGGTATGTGACGGACCTGATGCGCGCGATGCGCGAGCGCATGGATGCCACGGGGCGGAAGATCGAGCTGCTGGTGGGCATACCGGGCATCGCCCCGCTGGGCGATCAGGCGCTCGTGGCCTACGGCGCGGACTGGCGGCGATGGGTCGAGAAGGGGATTGTGGACGGGGTGGTCATCAACTACGTCGAGTGGGACCCCAAGGATCCCTTCGAGAGCACGCGGCGCCTGGGCCGGGAGGTGAGGGACGCAGTCCAGGGACGGTGCCCCGTGTACTGGCCCGTGCGGGCCTACGACTACGGGGGCTTCGGGATGCCGTCCTACCAGAAGGCGACGGAGCTCGGACAGGACGAGGTGGCGGCCAGGCTGATGGAGATGGCGTGGGAGGAAGGCGCGGCGGGCGTCAGCCTAGAGTGCGTGGACTACAACAACTACGCGCCGACGACGCGGGAGAGGATGCGCGAGGCCACCGAAGGCAAGTGCCGCTGGCGGCGTGAGGCGGGCGGGCAGTAGGGCCGGTGGCCGGGCGCCGGGCGTGCGTTCCCCTAGCACTCGCGCCCGAGCCGCCTCAGCCCTCCAGGGCCGCCGCCAGGTCCGAGAAGAGCGTGTCCGGCGGCTCGAAGCCCTCCAGGTCAACCGGCACCCGCCAGAGCGCGCTGGCGTATAGCGCCAGGACGACCTCCCACTCGTGCAGGGACTGCTTCAGGGCCGTGCCGGGCACGCACGCCTCGTCCTCCACCCAGTCGAGCAGCGCGCGGTGAAAGCCCACCTGCGATACCAGGTTGTTGGCGGCCCAGGTCTCCATGCCGCCGAAGTCCCCGCGCTCCTCGCAGCCCTTCCCGACGATCTCCCACTTGCCGAACTCCTGCCACTCGACCCGGCCGTGGCCGGCGTAGGCGGCCACGCGGACGTGCTGCCAGAAGACGTCCGGGGCGCCGCAGCGGGGCGCCGTGTAGCCCGTGGTCCACAGTCCGCGCACGCCGTTCCCGAAGAGCAGGTAGCCGACCGTGGTGTCGGGTCCCGGGTGCCTCGGGTCCTCGTCGGAATGGCCGCTGGCGGTGCCGAGCACCTGCACCACCGGGGAATCCTCGTTCAGGGACAGGGCGTAGTTGAGGATGTGCGTGCCCTGACCGGAGATGGTCATGCCGGCGGAGCAGTCGAGCAACCGCACGTCACCCAGCGCGCCGGACCGGAGCGCCTCGCGGCATTCCACCAGGTTGGGCTGCCAGCGGCACTGGTGGCAGACGGCGAACTTCGTCTCCGTCCGCGCCTCCAGGTCGGTCAGCGCGCGCCAGTCGGCCACGCCGACCGCGACGGGCTTCTCGACCGTGCAAGCCCGTACGCCCAGGTCCGACACGAGCGTCATCAGCTCGACGCGGGTGTCGGGCCAGGTGACGAGATGCACCAGGTCGGGCTTCTCCGCGCGGATCATCTCGGCGGGATCGCAGTAGGCGCGCAGGCCGTAGTCGGCCGCCACCTTGTCCCGCCGGGCCGCGGTCGGCGCACAGCAGGCCACGATCTCGACGCCCTCGAGGCGCTGGTCCGCCTGAATGTGGGCGTGGCTGCGGCCGCCACAACCGACGATGACTGCCCTGTAGCTGCTCATTCCCGATGCCTCCCGCTCAGCCCGATCCGCGCGGCATGTTGCGGCGCACGTGCTCCATGTCCTGGGTCGGTGGCTCCTCGCACTCCAGCTCGAGGACGCTGATGGGCTCCTCGGGCGGGTCGGCCGGCAGGCCCGAGAACCGCACGCGGAAGTCGTTCTGATCGAAGGCTACCGGCTGCCCCGTGGCGCGCAGCCTCGCCGAGAGGACGCGCGTGCGCAGGCCGCCCAGCCCCCACTCGGAGCCGGGCCAGAAGTGCAGGTGGCAGTAGAGCGTGTTGCCCCTGCGCGTGAAGTTCCCAAACCGGCAGCGCTTCACGGCACAGGGGTCCGCCCCGTGGATGGTCTCCCCGTTGCGGTCCATCCACTCGCCCACGGCGGTAAGGATGCGCACCGACTCCTCGGGCACCGAGCCGTCGGGCTTCGGGCCGATGTTCAGCAGGTAGTTGCCGCCGTCGCGGGCGCAGGTGATCAGGTTGCGCAGGCACTGCTTGGGGCTCTTCCACGCGTCGTCGGTGATGTGGTAGCCCCAACTGTCGTTCATCGTCATGCAGGATTCCCAGTGGCGACCCGCCCCGGAGGCCGTGGTGTGCTGCTCGGGCGTGTCGAAGTCCTCGGGGACGCGGGAGCGGTTGTTGATGATGATCTCGGGCTGGAGCTCGCGGACCATCGCGTTCATGCGCTCGGACTCCCAGCCCTCGGCCTCCAGCGGCCACGGCACGTCGTACCAGAGGATGTCGAGCGTGCCGTAGTTGCTGCAAAGCTCGCGCACCTGCCCGTGGATGTACTGGACGAAGCGCTTGCGGGCCTCCTCGTCCTCGGCGCAACGCGCGCCGTCGGGATGGTGCCAATCCATGAGCGAGTGGTAGAAGCCGACACGCAGGCCCTCGGCGCGGGCCGCCTCGACGTACTCGGCCACCAGATCGCGCCCGCACACCCTCGGCGCGCAATAGTCCGTGTACTGCGAATCGAAGTGACAGAAGCCCTCGTGATGCTTGGTGGTCATGACCATGTACTTCATGCCCGCGCGGCGGGCGAGCTGGGCCCAGTCGCGCGCGGCGTTGGGCTTGGGCCTGAACCGCGCGGTCAGCTTCTCGTACTCGGCCACGGGGATGCCCTCCATCTCCATGACCCATTCGTGGCGGCCGATGAGGCTGTAAAGACCCCAATGGATAAACATGCCGAAGGTGGCCTCATGCCACCAGGCCATTCTGCGCTCACGGTCCTGCTCTGCCGCGCTCAAGGCGCTATGCTCGGACATTGGTCAGGCCCTCCTTTGCGGGCATGGTGCTTGGCCGACAGGCAACCGGGACGCCCGGTTCCTCCTAGGCCCAGGGGTCCAGCACAACCTTCGCGCACTCGCCGGTAAGCTGCAGCTCCCAGGCCTCCTGGACGCGGCTCATCGGGAACTCGTGCGTGATCAGCCGGTCCATCTGGTCCGGACGCTCCTGGATGATCCTCATGATCTTCGGGTAGAAGGCCAGGTTGTAGTGCCAGGACCCGCGCACCGAGAGGCCCTTGCGTATCATGTCGTCGCTGACCCACAGGCTCACCTCTCCCCCTTCCCCCACGAAGGCGACCTGACCTTTCCGACGCGCGGCCTCGACGCACAGCCGCTGTGCCCGGGCGGCGCCCGAGCAGTCCACGGCCTTGTCCACGCCCACACCGTCCGTCAGTTCCATGATGCGCGGCAGGGGGTCCTCGTCCGGATGGAGCACCACCTCGGCCCCCGCCCGGCGCGCCAGCTCCGCGCGGAAGGGCTGGCTCTCCACGCCGACGACGCGGGCGCCGCGGTACTGAGCATTCACCACGCCCCCCAGCCCGACGGGGCCCAGGCCGGTGATGAGCACCGTGTCGAAGCTGTCTACCTGCATGGCCTGCATCGCGCCGAAGGTGGGGCCCAGGCCGCAGCAGGCCATGCCCGCGTGCAGGTAGCCCACCCCGTCGGGGATCGGCGAGCACAGCCAGTCCTGCTTGATGGCATACTGCGCGTAGGTCGCGGTGCCAGCCCGGGAGCCGGTCAGGGCCAGCGCGTCCACGCAATGCTGGCAGTGGATGTACTCGCCGGCCACGCACAGGGCGCACTTGCCGCACGGGTACTGGGGCTGGACGACGACGCGGTCGCCCACCTTGACGCGGCCGGGCTGAGCCACCTCGACCACCTCGCCGGCGGCCTCGTGGCCCAGGCTGTCGGTGATGTGGCCGTCGCGATAGGCCTTGTACTCCGTGCACATCGGCGCGGCCATGATCTTCACGACCACCAGGTTCTCCGCGGGCCTCGGGTCGGGCCGCTCCACGATCTCGCACTGCCTCTTGCCCATGATGGCAACGACTTTCATCGAACATCCCGCCTTGTGTGGTCTCGGCATCGCGGGCCGCGGAACGGCCCTCCGGCCCCGCCGGGCGGAAGCTCCCTTCCCGCCACGCTCGGCGATACCTGGCCGTCAGGCCTCAGCGCAAGCCGCGCCGCGCCTAGTACGGCCACGTGCGCGGCAGGGGCCGCTCCAGCTCGATCATCCGCTGCACCAGCAGCCGTCGGTGATCCGAGAGCTCGCCGGCGTAGGCCGGGTCCCCGGAGACGTCGTGGTACTCGCCCAGTCCCTGCCGCAGATCGTAGAGGAACTCGCTCCCGTCGGCCCGGGCGACGTAGCGGAAGTCGTCGGTCCTCAGGGTCTTCCAGCCGTCGCCTTCCGTGAGCGCCGAGTCACGCCCGTTCCCGCGGTCGCCGCCTTCGAGCAAAGGCAGGAAGGAGCGGCCCTGCAGGTGCCCCGGGACAGGGATCGCGCAGGCCTCCAGTAGCGTCGGCACCAGGTCCACGGCCTCCACGATCGGGTCAATCGTGCCGAGACTCGGTCCGCCGGGCAGCCGCACGATGAGCGGCACGCGGCTGATGCAGTCGTGGGCCGGGTAGCCCTTGCCGTAGTGCAGATGCTCGCCCAGCCATTCGCCGTGGTCCGACATGAAGACGACGATGGTGTTGTCCGCCAGGCCCAGCTCTTCCAGCGCGCCCAGCATCCGGCCCACGTGGTGATCCACCTCGCTCACCATGGCATAGTACCCCTGCCGTGCGCCGCGCAGCTCCTCGTCGTCGTAGTGCCCCGGGCCGCGCTTCTCGTCTACCTCCGGTGGGAAGGCCGGCAGCGTGAGCCTGTCCGGGTCGTACAGGTCCATGAATCGCCCCGGCGCGACCCAGGGCGAGTGCGGCGAGTAGATGCCCGACACGCACAGGAAGGGCCGCTCATCGTGGGCCCGCGCCTTGAGGTACTCAATCGTCCGCGTGGCGACGAAGGCCGTGTGCGTCACGTCATCGCGCCCCGGGAAGACAATCGGCCGGCGCTCGTTCCGCTCGGCCGGGTGCCTGATCCCGTCCCGCACGCCCATCGTCTTCTGCCAGACCGCCGTGGCCGGTGGCAGGCCGACGCTCAGGTGGTCGAGCTGGTCGGGCGCGATCCGGCGCACCCACGCTCGGTAGGCGTCCTCGTAGCAGCCCGGCTCGTCCGAGATCTCCAGGTGGTCGAATCCGTAGTCGGGATGGACCTCGCGGTGGTCCCGGTTTGCGTGGTTCAGCAAGTGCAACTTGCCTAGGTTCGCCGAGTGGTACCCGTAGTTGCGCAGCAGGCGCGGCAGCGCGACGGTGTCCTCAGGCACCGGCACGCCGTTCTGCAGAATACGCAGCGTCGAGCAGTACTGCCCGGTCAGGAAGCTCACGCGGCTGGGCATGCACACCGGGTTCTGCACGAAGAAGCGGCCGAAGTTCACGCCCTCGGCCGCCAGGCGGTCCAGATTCGGCGTCAGGATCTCGCGATTGCCGTTCGCGCCGAGAGCGTCCCAGCGCTGTTGGTCCGTGTTGATTAGCAGGATATTCGGGCGACGCACGATGATCCTCCTGGTGCGGGCTAGTCGTCGAAGGTCAGACGCAGGCGAAGGTCGTCGGGCACGGCCGCGTTGTCGCGGTAGATGCTCTGGACCTCCGCCTCCGACAGGGGCCGGCCGTAGATGCGCACCTCGTCCACGTAGCCGTTGAGATCCCGGTCCTTCATCTGGGCATTGCGCGCGACGTTCCACGGGTAGCCGGTGCCGCCGATGGTCTCGCCGGCCACCACCTGCGTGGCCAGCAGCTTCCCGTCGCAGTAGAGCCGAAGGGTCGAGCTGCCCGCCGGCCGGCCTCCCTCGCAGACGCCGACCACGTGGCGCCAGTGGTCGTTCCAGTCGGGCAGCACGGGCGCCCGACACACGCCACGTTGCCATCCGCCCGCGAAGAACTCGAGCTCGCCGGCCGAGACGAGTTTGAGGTTGTTGTAGTCGCCCTTGGTGATGAAGGGCGAGTGGCCGGACTCGGCCATGGGATAGACCCAGGCCATCATCGTCAGGCTCTTGCCGGTGAGGTCGAGGTCCGGGCGATTGGGGATCTCGACGCCGCCCGAGTCGCGCGCCGCGACCGCGCTGCCGAACTTGCCGTCCACCCAGAACACGACGCCCTGCACGAGGCCCACGTTCCCGCGCCCCGATGCATCCGCGAACTGCTGCGGCGGCTTGCGGGCCACCACCATCTCCCGGACAGGCAGGTCGCCCACGGCCACCGTGTGACGCCCGGGCTGGTCGAGCAGAGGCGAGAAGCTCACGCTCTTCTCAGCCCCACCGGCCATGGCCGGCACCGTGACCTTAACCGTCTCGACTACCGCGGCGTCTATCCGCAGCGGCACCTCGATCGTGCCCTCTTCGCTCCCCACATTCCGCACCCGGGCAGTCACCTGCAGCTTCTCGCCCAGGTAGGCGTAGGGCTTCGCCTCCAGGCCCGAGAGCTCGAAGGTGGCTGGCCGGCTGGCGACCGTGATCGTGACCGGCTGGGAGCCCTCCACGTCCACCCTATGCTCCCCAGGCTCGAAGATGGTCGTCGTAAAG
>CAZSOQ010000138.1:0-13826 GCA_964608495.1 uncultured Armatimonadia bacterium
AGCCCGAGGCTGCGCAGAAAGCGCCGGAGAAGCAGCACTGCGCAGCGTAGTAGTGTAATCCTCGGGCCATAGGCCTGTACGGCGCAGGTAGGCTCGCGGGCTTTTTGCGCAGCCCGGCCCTCTGGCGCCGTCTGGGCGTCGCGCGAGCTGGATCGCCGTCGCGCAGCAAGGCAGATGAAGCGGAAGGGCAAGCCGCGGTGACACGCTCGCGGGCTGGGAAGGAGGAAGGGTAACGATGTGGCGTTCCGTGGGAGGCCTGGTGGCCGTGATACTCCTGGGTGTGCTGCAGTCCGGGGCCGCGAAGGCCCAGGAAGACCTCGAGAGCTTCTGGCAGCGCGGCCGCGTCAGGGAGCTGTTCATCTCGGGGCTGCCGGCCGATGAGGCGGCGCTGCAGGCGTGGGCTCAGGCGGGCGTCAACTGCGTGACCGGCGTGAAGCCCGAGCTCGCCCACGCCCAGGGGCTCAAGACTCGGACCTGGTTCACCATGAACATGATGAACAGCCGCAACATGGACGAGGCGACGATCAAGTCCATGAGCGCGGTGAGAGAGGACGGGAGCTACCTGCGGCCCTACGATCCCCTTTTCCCGACGGTCGGGCAGTATGGCTGGTCCGCCTGTGTGAACAACCCCGCCTGGATCGAGCACTCGCGAGCGATCTTCCGGAAGATGGCGCAGGATGGGTACGACGGGTGCCACATTGACTACGCCAGCCACTACGAGCCGTGCTTCTGCGAGCACTGCCGGGCGAAGTGGACCGAGTGGGCGCGACAGCACGGGCTCGAGGGCCTGGACCTGAGCGCCGCGAGTCGGGCTGCCGATCTGCCCACCACGGCTTCCCTGCGCGAGTTCCGCATCCACTGTGTCATGGGCTTCCTGGGCGACCTGCGGGCAACCGCCCGCACGGTGCGGCCGGGTTTTGCCACCGACGGCACCTGGCACCAGGACAACGGCTCGACCTACCAGTGGGCCTATGGCGAGCATTTCGATCTGATGTGCATCGAGGGCACCACCTTCGGCCCCTTCCCGCCGGCGGGCACGCAGGTGCCGTGGATGAAGCTGGCCCATGCGCTGAGCCGCCGGCTCGGGCGCCGGCCCGTCGCGATGTCGGTGACCTACCACCTGCTGCCCGACGCGGAGGGTAAGGTCCACCACGGACGCATGGCGGCGGACCGGGTGCGGGTGGCGCTGGCCGAGATTCTGAGCCAGGGCGGCGTCTCGTGGCTGGGGCTGGGCGGGCCCGGCACCGGGAACCTGCTCAAAGAGCACCAGGAGATCGTGAAGGCCTACTTCAACCTCGCGCGGGAGCTCGATCCGCTGCTGGTGGCAGCGCAGGACGTGGCGGAGATCGGCCTGGTCTTCTCGCCACGCTCCTTCCTCCTGTCGGGCCAGCCGCGGACGGAGCTGTACGCGCTGGGGCAGGCGATGATGCGCGGCCACGTCCCCTTCACGATACTGTCGGACGTCGGCCTGGAGGAGGCGGACCTGGCGGGCCTGTCCGGGGTCGTGGTGCTCAGCGCGCCGGCGCTCAGCGACGCGGCCTGTTCGGCGATCGAGACCCACGCTCGCCAGGGCGGCAAGGTGCTGGTCATCGGCCGTCAGACCGCGACGATTGGCGGGGACTGGCAGACGCGCCTGGAGCGGCCATCCTTCGCCGTCGCGCCCGAGGGCAGCGGCGTCGTGGAGAAGACGGCGGGGCGTGGGCGATGCTGGTACTGGTCGGAGGAGCAGTTCGCGGGCAAGCGCCTGGGCGCCGTGCAGACCGTCGAGCTGAACCAGGACCGTCCGGTGAAGCTGGCCGTGGAGGGCTGGAGCAAGGCCGAGGACGTGGCGGGCCACCCCAGCGGTGACTACTCCGTCTACGTGGACCTGATGCACCAGGACGGGACGGCGATGTGGGGCCAGACGGCCCAATTCAGGGCCGGTACCCACGACTGGGAGTTCTCGCGCACGGTTATCGAGTCCGACAAGCCCTTCAAGAGCGCCCGCGTTCACCTGCTGTTCCGCAGTCGCCCCGGCACCGTGTGGTTCAGGGATGTCAGGTTCGGCGTGTGGGACGAGGAGAAACAGCAGATAGCCGAGAACCTGCTGGGCAGCCGCCTGCGGACGCCCGACGGGCAGGTCCACGGCGCCGTGACCGAGGACCAGCCGCAGGGCCTATGGGAGCCCTACGGCGACGGGTACGAGGTCGAGAACATGCTCGACCTGGGGCTGTGGGCGAAGATGGCCTCGACGACGGGCGTGCGTGTTGGCGACATGCACAGCCCCGACGCGGTGTCGGTGCGGAGCGTGCTCGAGGTGCTGGCGCCTCTGCGGGCCGCCCGTCCCCTGGTGACGGTGACCGGCGAGGGGGCGGAGCGGGTGTTCGCGGACCTCAGCCGCGCGGGCAATCGGGTGCTGCTGCAGCTCGTCAACTACGCCGCGGAGCTGCATCCCGATCTGCCCGAGCTGGAGCAGCAGGAGGCCGACCGGAGCCTGCCGGCGCGGGACCTGGAGGTCCGGTTGCGGCTGGAGGGTGGGGCGCCGGCGCCGGAGGCGGTGCGCGTCCTGTTCCCGGAGGATTCGCCGGTGGGCGCGCCGACGCACCAGGTACGGGCGACGGAGGACGGGCTGGCCGTGCGTATCGAGAGCCTGGCGCAATGGTGCGCGATCGTGGTGGGCAACGAGTGAGCGCGCAGCGGCGGGCCGTGAAGCGCGCGAAGAGACGAAGGCAAGGAGGCGAGCAGTCTTGGCCTGCGTGAGCCTGGCCCTGGCCCTGTATCTAGGCGGGATGCTTCCCGCCGCGCCGTCCAACTGCCGGCTGTACCTGGTGAGCCAGTGTTCCTGGGGCGAGAAGCGCGGGTTCTATCTGGATTTGGAGGGCAGTACGCTGGCCGAACTGCCCGTGATTCTCGGTGCGGCCGACGGTGCCGACTGGCGGTTCATATCCCACAGCCCGCCCTTCGTGACGGGGAAGACCTTCCAGGTCCGTGGCGTGGTCGGCCCCGAGGCCACCAGGCTGTTCGTTGACGGCGTCCAGGTCGCCGAGAGCGAGGGGGCGTGGCAGCCCTTCGAGGGCGATCTCGAGGTCCACTACCGGCCGTCCTGGGCCGACGAGCGCGGGGACTGGCTGCCCGTGGTGGAGAAGGTCGAGGTCGCCGTCAGCCGCGAGGGCAAGGAGGTGGAGCGCAAGGTCCTCGACTTCGGCGCCGAGGCCCCCAAGTCCGTCGCGCTGGCGCTATTCCAGCCCGGGATGCCCCGCCGCGACACGCTGGTAACGCAGCCCGGGGACACCGTCACGCTCGATGTGGCGCTGCGGTTCGAGGACAGCGACCTGCGCCGATGGGCGCCCTTCGTGGACGAGTTCGGCCAGGCAGTTCACGGGGAGTGGCCCGAGAAGGTGCGCAGCGAGGAGGAACTGAAAGCGGACCGTGAGCGCGAGGAGGCCGAGCTCGCGAAGATGCCGCCCTCCGAGGACTTCGACGAGTACGGCGGCTATCTGAAGGCTGGCTGGCGCGAGGAGGGCACGGACTTCTTCCACACGCTGAAGCGAGACGGCTACTGGTGGCTCATCACGCCCCTCGGGAATCCGTGCCTCTACCTCGGGGTGTGCAGCGTGCCGGGCGCTGTCTGGGAAACCACGCCCGTGAGCGGGCGGGAGTTCCTGTACGAGTGGCTGCCGCCTCGGGACGGCCCCTGGGCCTCGGCGTGGAGCAAGAACGGGTGGGGCATCCAGGACGGCACGGAGTACGTGTGCTTCTACACGTGCAACCTGATCCGCAAGTACGGCGACGATTGGGGCACGCGCGTGACCGAGCAGGCGCTGAAGCGGCTGAAGGCCTGGGGGTTCAGTGGCGGGGGCAAGTGGGGCGCGCCGGACAGCATGGTCTCCACCCCTGTCCTGCACCGGTGGGGCACGCCCAGCCTGGAGGGGCACCCCGACGTCTTCGATCCGAAGGTCCGCGAGCGGTTCAGGGCGGAGCTGGAGGAGCAGGTGGTGCCCCGGCGCGACGATCCCCGCGTGCTCGGCTGGTCGCTGGGGAACGAGTTCGACGAGCACATCAAGCCCGACGAGGTGATGAGGATCCTGGCCCGGCCGGCCGAGACGTCGGCGAAGCGGGCACTGCTGGACTGGGCCCTCGATGAGCTGTACGGCGGGTTCCTGGAGAAGCTCGCCGCGGCCTGGAACCTGAGCCTCGTCGGGCGCGAGGGGCTCTACGCGGTCACGCCGCAGCCGCCCGGCACGGACCTCGAGAAGCTCCGCCAGCACTACGCCCGGGAGTACTACGGCTTCATCTACCGCACGGTGAAGGAGCTGGACTCGAATCACCTGTACCTGGGATTCTGGATCGTCCCGGGGTGGTGGGTGAACGAGGACGACTGGCGGCTGATCGCGCCCTACTGCGATGTAATGGGCTACGACCGCTACAATCCGCAGTTTGAGGACGACCGGCTGCGGGCGCTGAAGGCCGAGACGGACAAACCCGTGCTGTGTGGCGAGTTCAGCTACCCCGCGTGGTACAACGGTACGCGCGGGTTCGGGCAGTATGGCACGTCGGCGACGGACGACGCCGAGGCGGGTGAGCTCTACACGCGGTGGGTGAAGGGCATGGCGCGGGACCCGTACAGCCTCGGCTCGATCTGGTTCATCCTGCGCGACCAGCCCCTCACGGGTCGCGGGCCCGGCCACGGCGAGGCGTTGACGATAGGCGAGCACTTCGCCTTTGGGCTGGTGACCGAGACGGATCGGCCCAAGTGGCCCCTGGTGACGCGGATGCGGGAGGCGAATCTGCAGGCGGCCCGCTGGAGGCTGGAGGCGAGCAGGGGGGCCGAGTAGATCCGCCATGACGAGTGACACCGGGGCGGGTGGAGGGCCGTGCCCTGTTGCCTGCCGCCCAGGCTCCCGGCGACGCGGCCGGGCATACCGCAAAGGAGGAGACACCTGATGCGTGCGTTCCTGGCTGTTCTTGTGCTGGTTGCCTTCGCGACGGTCGCGGGAGCGTGGGTGCCACGGCCTCATGTGAGCCTCAACGGCCAATGGGAGGTGGTGAAGGCCCCGGCGGCGGCGCCGGAGCCGCCCGCTGAGGGCTGGCGTCCGGTGGAGGTGCCTGGCCTGACGGACGGATGGCGTTACGAGGCAAGCTGGTGGCGCACCAGCTTCGACGCTCCCGCCGAGTGGCAGGGCAAGCGGGTGAAGATGCTGCTCCAGGGCGCCCGGTTCTGCCCGGTGCTCTACGTGAACGGGCAGAAGGTGGGGGAGCACTTCGGCGGGTACGAGCCCTGTGAGTTTGACATAACGTCCGCAGTCAGGCCGGGTGAGGACAACCGCGTCTTGCTTCACTGCAGCGACTGGACGTCGCTATTCAAGGGCGACCCTGTGGAGTTCCCCGAGACGATGGACTGGGACTCCCTGCGCGGGTTCCCCCGCGACCGGGTGATGTACCCCATCGGCGGGCGGTACACCAACATCGGGCCGTGGGACGATGTCGTCACCTACGCCGTGCCCGAGGTGCATCTGCAGGACGTCTTCGTCTCCACGGACGTGAGCAAGCGCGAGCTGACCGTTGTCTGCGAGGTGGCGAAGGAAGGCGGCGACGCGGCGACCGTGGAGATCGCTCCGGCCGTGATGGACGGCGGGACCAGGGTCCTGGCGCTGGAGACCCAGACTGTGAAGCTGCCCGCCGGCAAGACGACGGAGAAGGTGACGGTCACGGCCCGCTGGCCCGCGGAGGGCGTGACGCTGTGGACTCCCGAGAGCCCCAAGCTGTACTCGCTCGATACGCGGCTGCGGAGCCCGGCCGGCGAGGACCGGCGGCGCGAGCGGTTCGGCTTCCGGCAGTTCACGGTCCAGGGGCACAAGTTCCTCCTCAACGGCGTGCGGCGGAACCTGCTGGCGACGTCCACGTGGCCCCTCGGCGCCAACACCCACGACGAGGTGGAGGAGGTGCTGCGGCGGTTCAAGGAGGCCAACTGCGTGGCCTTCCGCACGCACACGCAGCCCTGGCAGCAGATCTGGTACGACGTGGCGGACGAAGTGGGGCTGCTGATGATCCCGGAGGGCGCGGTGTGGAACGACGACTACACCTACCGCCTGGACGACCCGGGATTCTGGCGGAACTGGGGCGAGCACCTGGTCGGCATGGTCCGGGCCTTGCGCAACCACCCGTCCATCGTGATGTGGAGCATCGAGAACGAGTTCTTCGGCGGACGCGCCAAGGCCGGCATGCCCTGCGAGAAGGAGCTGGGGGACCTGGGCCGGCTCGTCAAGCGCACCGACCCCACGCGCCCGATCATGTACGAGTCCGATGGCGACCCCGACGGGGCCGCGGATGTGGTAGGGGTGCACTACCCGCACGAACCGCCGGGCTACCGGCTGTGGCCGCAGGAAGCCTACTGGATGGACGAGCCCCAGGCCCTCGGCAACACTCGCATGTTCTGGCCGACGGCCGAGTTCCAGTGGGACAAGAAGAAGCCGCTGTACATCGGCGAGTACCTCTGGTGGCCGTCGGGCACGCCAGCCAGCTACACGCTGATCGAGGGCGACGAGGCCTACCGCAGCCTGGACAACGCGCGGTCGCAGGCCAAGGCGACGGTCTGGCGCTGGCAGACGGTCGCCTACAGGCACTATGAGGTCAGCGGGATCTGCCCGTGGACGCTGACGGAGGGCGGGGTGCTGGACCTGGCACGCAACCCGATGATGGCCGGGCAAGCCTACGCCATGCAGCCCCTGGCGGCGTACGTGCGCGAGGAGACCCGGCGCGCCTACTCGGGGCAGACCGTGCGACGGCACCTGGAGGTCTTCAACGACACGCCGAGCGCCGTGAAGGCCACGCTGCGGTGGGCGCTGGTGGTGGCGGACAAGACGCTCGAGAGCGGTGGGATGGGTGTCGAGCTCGGCCCGGGGGAGCGACACGAGCAGGACGTCGAGTTCGTGGCGCCCGCCGTGCAGGGCCTGGCCGAGGGCGTTCTCAGGGTGACCATCGAGCAGGGCAGCCGCGTCCTCTTCAACGACGAGCGGCCCTTCTCGGTCCATGGGCGTGTGCGGCTGACTAAGCCCGCATCCGCCGTGCTGCTCTACGACCCGCCCAAGGACACGGCCGCTCTGCTCAACCAGCAGGGGATCACGACGCGCCCGGTCGCCGATCTGGCCGAGCTGAAGGGCGAGGCGGGGGATGTGCTGGTCATTGGCGAGGGAGCGCTCGCGAGCGACGAGCTGGCGGAACGCTGGAAGGCCTGGCAGGCGTCTCAGGCCCTGCAGGCCTTCGTGGGCCAGGGCGGGCGTGTGGTGGTGCTGCAGCAGGACGCCTACCCCGTCGGGGTGATGCCCTTCCGGCTGGACGGTAAGGCGAGGTCCACGATGGCCTTCGTCCAGATGCCCGCGCATCCCGTGCTCGAGGGGCTGCCGGACGATGCCTTCAAGTTCTGGCAGCCGGACCACGCGGTGACCGGCGGCGAGCTGCTGAGGTTGGCGGGCGCCGGGATCCTGCCCCTCGTGGTCACGGGGCATCCCGACGGCATATCCCACTGCGCCCTGATCGAGGCGGCGCGGGGCAAGGGCCTCTACCTGCTCTGCCAGATGCCTGTGGTCGAGCGCTTCGCGGCCGAGCCCATGGCGGCTGAGCTGCTCAACCGACTCCTCAAGCGCGCCGCGGAGTATGACGGCGAGGCCAGCGAGGTTCTGCTCGCCGGCGGTGACGAGACCTACCGCGCCGTGCTGAGCGACATGGGGGTGCGGTATCGGGATGGCTCGCCGACCGCCGAGGGGCTGAAGGGTGCTCGCGTGGCGCTGCTGCGGGGCCCGGCGTCTGGCGACGCTGCGGTGCTGGCCCAGTGGGTGAGCGAGGGCGGGCGCCTGGTGCTCGACCGGCCCGCGCCGGAGCTGGTCACGGCCATCGCCGCGCAGAAGGGCCTGCGGCTGACGATCGACAGCTACCCCGGGCCCGCGGGGCGCTGCGAGGGCGACCACCCGCTGATCCAGGCGATAGCCCGCGAGGACCTTTACTGGCTCGGGGAGCGGGCCAAGGGCCCGAGCTGGGCGATGCAGCCCCAGGCGACTGACGTGACCGAGGGGGCGCTCAGCCTGGACGTGGACTTCCAGCCGACCGCCAGCTTCGGGCCGGCGGACATGGAGATCGAGGGCTACATCGTCCGCCGCGAGCCGGAGCAGATCCTGATGGCGACCGTCGGGGCGGCGCGGGCGAAGTTCCAGGCAGACGCGGACGGCGAGTACCTCGTGGCTGTGGAGGCCCGAGGCAGCAAGTGCGAGGACGTCTACGCGCTGGGGGCCGTGAGCGTGGACGGCGGCCGGATCGGGATCGTGAGCACGGGCGAGGAGTGGCGCCGTCGCACGCTGCCTGTGACCCTCGAGGCTGGGGAGCACGAGGTCGAGGTGAGGTTCATCAACGACGGGAGTACGCCGGGCGAGGACAGGAACTTCTACCTGCGGGCTGTGCAGGCCGGGCCTGTGACGGGCGAGGTGTCGCAGCTCGTGCGGATCGCCGAAGGCCCGTGTGTGGCGGCGCTCGGACTCGGCCAGGGCCAGGTGGTGTTCAACTTCCTCAGGTGGGACACGGAGGAGAACAACGCACGCAGGGCGCGGGGGTTCTTCGCGTCGTTGCTCACGGCCGTGGGCGCGGACTTCAGCGATGAGTTCGGCGTCGTCTTCAGCACCGCCAATTTCGAGCCCATGGAGGGCCTGGCCCACTTCAAGGCCGAAGGCGGGCAGGCCTATATGGGGTCCAGCGGGTGGATCGAGGGCCAGGTGGATGTGCCGGCGACCGGCGAGTACTTGCTGCGCCTGGAGGCCAGCGGGACGCCTGCCGCGAACGAATACCCCGAGGTGGTGGTCTTCGCCGATGGCCAGGAGATCGGCAGAACGCACCTGAGCTCGCGGGACTGGCGCTTCTACACCTTCCAGGCGAACCTGGACGCCGGAGCGCACACGGTGAGGCTTCTGTTCACCAATGACTACTACGAGCCGCCGGAGGACCGGAACCTAGGCCTGCGGGACCTGGTGATCGCCCCCGCGCGGCAGTAGGGGGAAACCCGAGCGACGGTGTCAGACGGGAAGTGCCTGAGCGGACGGCTCCTGCCACACCGGAGGACGGCCGATGAATCCTGACCGCGCGCTGAGACGGCTGCGGCTGCAGCCGGTGGACCGCATCCCGCACTGGGAACACCTGTCCAACCCCGAGTTCCTGCGCCTGATGTCCGGGTTGGACCCTTACGAGCACCCGCGGCAGGCGGCCCTGAAGGCCCTGGGATCGCTCCCAGTGGACATGGGCGGCGGCATCCCGGCCAGCGATGAGCCGATCCCGCCCCTCGCCCCGGACGATTGCTACGGCGCGGGGCCCGACGGGCGACCGATGCCCCGCTGGGGGACCGGTGTCTCGGGCCATTGGGAATGGGGCACGGCCTTCACGTCGGTCGAGCAGGCCCTGGCCTACCGGCCGCTGGAGAACCTGGACCTGCGAGCCAAGCCCATCATCGCGACGATGGACTACTCGCGGTCTGTGGCGGCGATCGCCAGGGACTTTCAGGGCGGCGACCTGCCCGAGCCCGGCGGTCCACGGGCCGAGCACCTCAAGGGCGGCAGCTTCTACAACACGCTGTTCATGTGGCCGCTGCTGACCTTCGGGTGGGAGATCTTCCTGGAGCTGGCCGGCGCCCACAAGACCGAGATGAAGCGCCTGCTGGCCGACTTCGCCTGCCTATCGCGCAAGGTGTTCCAGGCGGCGGCGTTGACCGACATCAACCACTTCGTGTGCCACGACGACGTCTGCATGGCCCGGGGGCCGGTTTGCTCCCCCGCCTGGCTGCGCGAGTTCATTTACCCCTACTACGAGGAGTTCTTCGGCTACATGAAGGACGTGGGTATCATCGTGATCTTCATGACCGACGGCAACCCGGACTTGATAGCCGATGACGTGTTCGCCTGTGGCGCGGACGGGCTGATCTCGGAGCCCTTCGGCGACTACCGGGAGATCGCGCGCAGGCACCCGGACAAGGTACTGGCGGGCGAGGGGGACAATCGGGTCCTCATGGCGCGCGACAGGGACGCCGTCGAGGCCATGACGCGCCGGATGTGCGAGCTGGGTCGCGGGCATCCCGGCTACTTGATGTGCGTCGGCAATCACCTGCCCTGGAACGTGCCGCCCGAGGCGATCAAGTGGTACTTCGAGTTCTCGGAGGAGTACGGAAGGTTCGAGTGAGCAGGCCGACATGTGCCTGGGGTAGGTGAGGGCTCTGGCCCGCGGCTGTGGCGCTGGGGGGGGCCTTGTCCCCTTGTAGGGCGGGGTTTTGGCCCGGCCTCCCGTAGTCGCAGCCTTTAGCCCGCGGCGGTGGTAGTGGCGGTGGTTTCCGCCTCGCCGGGGGCGCGCGTTCCCGCAGGGCGGCACGTCTGTGTGCCGCCGGTGCTGGTGGTGGGATGCTGTGGGCCCTAACCCGGAGGTGTTGCGCAATGCACACGAAGGCTATCGCAGCGACAGTCGTCCTGGCACTCGCGGCGGCCGCGCCGGCCGCTGCCGTGTCCCTGGCCCGGGACGGGAAGGCGCAGGCGAGGATCGTGCTGGCCGACGACGCGACACTGGCGGAGCAGACAGCCGCGCGCGAGCTCGCGGAGTATCTGGGCAAGGTGACCGGCGGCGAGTTCCCCGTGTCGGCCGAAGTCGACGCGCCGGCAGGCGGGGGCAGGATCTACGTCGGCCCGACGGCCTTCGCCGCGAGCAAGGGCGTGAAGACCCAGGAGATGGGGCCCGAGGAGTGGGTGATGCGCACCGTGGGCGACGATCTCATCCTCGCCGGCGGACGGCCACGCGGGACCCTCTATGCGGCGTACCGGTTCCTGGAGGATGTGGTGGGCGTGCACTGGTGGAGTCCCTGGGAGGAGGGAGTGCCTTCACGCCCTACCCTCGAGGTGGCGGACCTGGACCGCACGGCTAAGCCGGTGCTCCGCTACCGCGACATCTACATGCTGTATGGGCACGACGGTGGGCGCTGCGCGGCGCGCAACCGGCTCAACCGCGGCGGCGATGCGCGCATAGACGCTCAGTACGGAGGCTGCATGGACTACGGCCCGCCCTACCACGTCCACACCTTCTACATGTACATCCCGCCCGACCAGTATTTCGGCCAGCACCCGGAGTGGTTCTCGCTGATCAAGAGCGAGCGCAGCGGGGACCACACGCAGCTCTGTCTGACGAACGCCGAGCTGCGCCAGGTCTTCCTGGGCAAGCTGAGGGCCTACATCGAGGACGCGCGACAGAAGGCCGCGGCCGAGAGCCGCCCCGCGCCGGTGGTCTTCGACGTGTCGCAGAACGACTGGGCCGGGATGTGCCAGTGCGAGAACTGCCAGGCGATAACGCAGGCCGAGGGGTCTGAGGCCGGGCCGCTGCTGGACTTCGTGAACTACCTGGCGGACGCGATCAAGGACGACTACCCCGACGTGTACCTAGACACGCTGGCCTACCAGATGACCCAGCAGGCGCCCAAGACCATCAGGCCTCGGGACAACGTGATCATCCGCCTGTGCGACACAACCAGCAACTTCACGCGGGCGATCACGGACCCGGAGAACGAGAAGTTCCGCGAGCACCTGCTGAGCTGGGCGAGGATGGCCGACAACCTGCGGGTCTGGGACTACGCCGTCACCTACGCGCCCTACTACGGGCTGCCCCTGCCCTCGGTGCACACCTACGCCGCGGACTATCGGTTCTACGCGGAGCACAACGTGGAGGGGGTGTTCACAGAGCACGAGTTCCCGGTGCTGGCAGACCTGCGTGACTTCAAGGTCTGGATGATGATGAAGCTGCTGGAGGACCCGTACCGCGACTACGACGATCTGGTGCGTACCTTCACGGACGGGTTCTACGGCCCTGCGGGAGGCGCTGTGCGCGAGTACGTGGCGGCCCTCGAGGCGGCCTCGGCGGCCAGCATCAGCTATCTCAGCATGGGCGCGTCGCCCCAGCAGTACCGGTACCTGGACCTGGACTTCGTGCGCAAGGCCCAGGGGGTCTTCGACCGAGCCGAGGCGGCGGTGGCCGGCGACGACGTGCTGCTGCGCCGCGTGCGTCACGCCAGGCTGCCGCTGGACCGGGCAAGCGTGGTGCGCTTCCCGACGCTGATGAAGGAATGGATCGCCGCGGGCAATCAGCCGGAGGCCATGCCGCTGGACCGGGATGCCATCGCAGCCCGCTACGGCGAGACCTGGCACCAGCAGGCCGACCTGCGGCTCCCGGAGGGCCAACGCGCGGCGGAGAAGCAGCGCGCCGACGAGGAAGTGGCGGCGCTGACGGCGCGCAAGGCCTATGTGCCTCTGCCCGAGAGATTCCGGGCTCTGCCCGCGGGCACGGTCTTCGACTTCACCGCAGACCAGACGCGAGACTGGAGGAACATCGTCAAGGTGGTGCCTGACCCGGAGGCGGAGAGCGGGATCACCAATCGCCTCGAGTTTCCTACGGAGACTGACACCGACAAGCATCCCTTGGAGCGCTACAAGCTGCCGATGCCGTGGGGTCTGTACGACCAGATCAACAAGACGAGTAGCGGAGGCGGCAGCATCAAGCCCGAGGACGTGGAAGGCCCCGGCTACCACTGGTACAAGATGGGCACCTTCAGGGTCGGGCCGTCCTACTACCTGTACTTCTTCTGGAGCTGGATCATTCAGGTGGACATAGACAGCGTGCTGGACCCCGCGAACCCGGACCAGGAGTTCGACGTCTGGGCGCGGATCAGGTTCGAGGGCCCGGGCTTTCCGCACGGCCAGGCCGACCAGGAGAACGCGATCTGCGTGGAGCGGGTCGTGCTGGTGAAGGCTGGGGCCGAGTGAGGGCGGGGCGCCCCGAGCCGGGAGGTGATGAATTGCAGCCGGTACTGTCGGACCTGGCCCGACGGCTCGAGCCGGTCGGGCGAATCCTGGAGCTGGACGGCTGGTACGTGTGGGGCACGTCGGCGATTGACGGGCCGGATGGCAACGTGCACCTGTTCTCCGCGCGCTGGCCCGCCGAGACGGGCCTCGGCGGCTGGTCCACGGTGTCCGAGATCATCCACTCGGTGGGGGAGAGCGCCGAGGGGCCCTTCGAGGTCATGGACGTGGCGCTGTGGGGCCGTGGCGGAGAGGTCTGGGACAGCGCCATGGTGCACAACCCAACCATCCACGCCTTCGACGGCATGTACTACCTGGCACACATCGGCAACCGCGACGGGCGGCCCTTCACCCAGAGCGTGGGAGTGGCCGTCTCAGACTCGCTGGACGGGCCCTGGCAGCGGCAGGACCAGCCCCTGCTGACGGCCGGCCAGAACGGGGCCTGGGACTGGCTGATGGCGACCAACCCGGCCCTGGTGCGCCACCCGAACGGCCAGTTCTGGCTGTACTACAAGGCCTGGGACTTCAGTGATAAGAAGCGGAAGGTGGGGCTGGCCGTCGCGGATCACGTGCTCGGGCCCTACGAGAAGCACCCCGACAACCCGCTCGTGGACTACTGTGACCAGGGCAAGCAGATCGAGGACCCCTACGTCTACCTGCAGGATGGGGTCTTCCACATGCTCCTGGCCGACGACGCCGAGGGCGTGCTGAGGAAGCACGCGGGGATCCTGGTCCGGTCGGAGGATGGGATCCACTGGTCGGAGCCCGAGCTGGGCTACGACACGAGCGACGTGTACCTCGGCGGGAAGGTGGAGCGGTTCGAGCGGCCGCAGGTGCTGATGCGCGACGGCAGGCCGGCGTACCTGTACCTGGCGGCGAACGGCGGCCGCTACGGCACGTCCAGCGCCGTGTGCCTGCGCGTGCGCTGGTAGGCCGCGGGCCTGGCACGAAGGCCGCGCCGTCGCGGGGTCGGGCAAGGCCGCCTAG
>CAZSOQ010000139.1:0-1351 GCA_964608495.1 uncultured Armatimonadia bacterium
GTACTTCTCCCGCAGCCGCATCGAGGCCGTGGGCAGCGGCGGCAGCCCGGCCCACTCGCCCACCGGGGCGTTCACGGCCAGGAAGTCCACAGTCTCCGACGCCAGCAGCGTCTCGAGCGCCGTGTGCCCCGCCGACACCAGCCGCGCCGGGTCCTCGGCGTCCAGCAGCCAACTGCCGTACCGCAGGCCCAGGGGCTTGTCCCCGCAGGCCTCACGCGCCACCTGCGCGAAGCCCAGCGCGGCCGACGCCGCGGCTTCGGCCTGGAAGGCGCGCCAGTCAAGGATGTCCTGCATCGCCGGCGGCTCGAACAGCGACAGCGGCGGCTTCGCCAGCCGCTCGGTCGAGGGCGCGGTCACCTCGGACCAGGAGAGGATGGGACGCGGCTCGTCGGGCGGCGCCCGCTCGAGCATCTCCACCACGGGCTCCCGCGCCTGCCCCCAAGCGCTGCGCAGGTCCGGCAGGGACTTGTACCGCTCCCTGACGAAGCCCCGGAAGCCCCCCCGCTGGCACGCGCTGAAGTCCCCGAGCGACTTCCCCGGCGGCGAGAAGTACGCCCAGTCCCCGTTCTGCCCGGAGCTGAGCAGGTAGCCGCGCAGGTGGGCGGCCCAGGGGCTGCCCTCCAGCCCCTCGATCAGCCCCCGCACCTGCTGCTGTGCCTGCGTCCGCCAGGTCTCCGACGACCAGGACGGGAACAGCCGCTGGCGCGGCGCGAGGGCCACGTCCCCGGCCGGCGCGGGCCTCAAGGCCACGCACTCCTCGGCCTGGGCTTCACACCACGCGGGGCTCCCGCCCACGTACAGGCACGGCAGGACCGCGGCCCACGGGTCGGCCTGCAGCAGCGCGTTCACGGCCCCCGCCGCGACCGAGGCCGCATCCGCGCCCTCGGGCACGTCGGCCGCTGCGCCGCTGGGGTCATAGCTGCAGGTCAGCGGCAGCAGGTACACGTGGTCCGGCGCGGCCTGCAGCCCGGCCAGCGGCACGAACGACAGATCGGCCACGAGTCGCGCCGGGAATCCCTCGAGCGGGCGCAGGGCCTCCGCCTTCGCCTCCGACACGAGCACCGCGACGCCCGCCGCCGCGCGCCCCCCGGCGTCGTAACCCGGCCCACCCAGCCGCACGCGGTATTGTCCCATCGGCAGTCCGGCCGGCACCGCCAGCGACGTTTCCACCCGACCGCCTTCACCCTCGTCCCCGGCCTCGATCTCCACCGACCGCCAGGCCGCCGGCCGTCCCTCGCCGTCCACCAGCTCCATTCGCGGCGTGTGCAGGGCCGACGGCGCGCCGTCCACTCGTAGGTCGGCGCGCACGGCGATGAACTCTCCCGCCCGCACCTCCGCCGCGGCCGTCAGC
>CAZSOQ010000139.1:1361-13767 GCA_964608495.1 uncultured Armatimonadia bacterium
CGGGCACGGCGGTGTCTTTCGGCGCGGGCGTCACGTCCAGGAAAAAGGTGGGCTTCTTGCCCGGCGACAGGCCCGAGAGGACGAGGCGCCATTCCTTGATCGGCAGCCGCGAAGCCGTCGCGCCTGCCTTCTCCGGCTTAGCCGCGCCGGCCGGCCACGGCAGTTCCCGCCATCCTCGCGACTCGGCCAGGTCCACCGCGGGCCACGTCACCAGCGTCCCGTCGGCGCAGACCGCGGCCAGGCTCAGCGACGCCTGATGGCCGTAAGGGTTCTTGAGCCAGACCGTCGCCGAGGCCACCGGCCCCGCGACCGCCCGCGTGAGGGCAAGCACGGCCACCGGCCCCGCCGCACCCGGCTCCCACTGCAGGGCGTTGGCGGCCACGCGCGCGCCCTTCTGGATCACCAGTGCCGCGGCGGGGTCCAGGTCGAAGCGGTTGGCATCCTGAGCGGCGTCAGCGCTTCGGGGGTACACATAGGCCAACGAGTCGAAGGGCTCGGCGGCCAGGGGATCGGCGGCTCGGGCGCCCACCGTCGGACCCAGTGCCAGCGCGACGGCCAGGACAAGCCCCAGGGCCCGGCGGCCCGCCTCGCGCGACCCCGTCGCGATGCCCCGGCGGCGGCCGACGTGCACGCACCATCGCGGCCTTGGGGAAGGGCCGCGTCGCTCAGGGGACGAGAGTGTCGGGATCCCAGGCATCTATGTCAGCGTCCATGCTCTTGCCGCCGTCGCTGTTGTCGGCTCCCTGGCTGAACAGCTCGTACGGCCGCGGGGGGTCCCCCGGCCCCCCCACGAGATACCAGAAGGGCCGTCCCCATCCGTCCCGCAGGTCCTCCTGCGATGTGACGTAGGGGCCGCACCACCGCAAGGGCTGGGGCTGCACATCGGGTCCGGGGGGCTCGACAAGAGCGCTTAGGCCGACCTTCTGCGGCGGGAAGCGCCCCGCGTTGTCTATCGCATACCGCTCCAGGGCCTGCTGGACCTTGAGGATCCGCTCGATAGTGACCTCCCGCTTGTGCGTCTGCCGCCGCTGCACGGCGGTGTTGGCGCTCACGAGCACCACAAACCCGATGGCGGCTACAACCCACGGGATGTCCTGGGGCAGCAGGGCCCGACGACGGCGCAACGCCCCCACCCTTACCGCCTCCCTTTCTGCGACGCGTGCTGGATTCAGAGCTTCAGATCTCCGCCACCAGGGTTGCCGGCGCGCTGTCCAGGCCCTCCACCAGCAGGGGTAGACCCCACACGCGCACCGGCGAGTCCTCAAGCGGCGCCAGGTTCACGTCCTCATATATTAGCACAAACCGCCCGTCCGTCCTGCCCTCGCCGCACAGCACCCGATGGGCTTCCCGTCCCTCCTCCGGCCGCGCCGGTGCACCCACCGAGATCGTGTCCAGCGCGATCGCTCGCACCGTGCGCAGCTCCTCCATCACCATCCGCGCGGCCTCGGGCGCCAGCCCCGGCGACCGGCTCACGTACCGCTCCGGGTCCGCTCCACGCACCTCGCCGAAGCCCGTCCGCAGCAGCAGCAGGTCGCAGAGCCAGCCCCCCGGCAGCGCGGCTCCCAGGTCCCCGGCGCTGATCAGCTCGTTGTCCGATCTGGGCACGTCCAGCAGGGCCACACACGAGAAGACGAAGGCCTCCGCCCGAAGCCCCGCCAGGGGCACGCCCCGCGCGTTGAAGTGTCGCGGGCCGTCAACATGCGTCCCGAAGTGGTTGAACAGGTGCAGCACGGCCGTGTTGCAGTCGTCGCCGGCCTCCATGTCCGCGCGCCGCTCGACGGCCAGCGTGGGCTCACCGGGGTACACCGGCCCGCCAGCCCGCAGGATGTGGCTGAGCAGAATCCGCTGCATATCGGGCGCCAATTCGCGCGCGCCACGGGCGCACCTCTGCGCCGGCCGCCTCGCCCGGGCACGCCGCTTGCACGCCTCTGCGAAGCGATGAGTCGCGAACGCCCTTCCCCGAGTGACCTGGCGGCTCGGGCCCGACGAGTCGTCCTCGAACGGCTCGGCCGGGTCGTCGAGGCACGCGAGCCGCGCCTCGTGGACGGCCTGTGGGACGTGCCGCTGGTGTACCGGGGCCTGGGCCAGTGGCTCGAGTTGGGAAGCCTGCGCTTCGACGGCCTCGGGCGGCTGCGCCCGACCGCCTGGGCCCATCTCTACGAGCGCATCGCCGCCGCCATGTCCGCCGACCCGGTAGTCCGCAGCCTGGCCGGTATCCGCGGCGACGACGGGCTCACGGCCGACGAGGCCCTCCACCTCGTGCCCGACCGCGACCCCGTCACCGGGCTACCGGCGCTGGGTCTCTGGCACGCCCGCGCGCGCCGCGAGATGGCGAGGAGCAGCAGGTACGGTGATCTCTTCTCGGCTGCCCTGCTGCGCGTCGAGGACCTCCTCCGGCTCGACGAGTCCCTGGGTCCCCGGCTGACCGACGCTGTCTGCCGAATCTGCGCCGAGCGACTGCTGGCCGCCGTCGGCGACGAGAACCTGCTCTGCGCCGCCGGGCGCGGCAACTTCGGCGCCGTCATCGTCGAGGACGGCAGCCCGGCCTGGGTGCGGCTCTCCAGGCTGGTGGGCGCCGTCAAGCGCCGGCCCGTCCCCCTCGATCGCGCCG
Source organism: uncultured Armatimonadia bacterium (assembly GCA_964608495.1). Taxonomy (GTDB): domain Bacteria; phylum Armatimonadota; class Zipacnadia; order Zipacnadales; family FEN-943; genus JAKORR01. Next base: position 3,973 of record CAZSOQ010000139.1, read on the forward strand.
GGGACGCGGTGACCGTCGTGGTCAACGCCGGCGGGGCCGTCGTCGAGCCCGGGCAGGGCGTGGGCGACCTGCTCCGAAGAGCGGGCCAGGCTCTCGAGAGGGCCGAGGCGGAGGGAGGCGGCCGGGTCACAATGGCGGCCCCGACGGACCTGAGCAACGGCTCAAAGGCGGTCCGCAGAGACAGAGCAGCCTAGGGCAATGGCCGCGATAGGCCCTCCGCGCCTGCGGGGGTGGCGGCCGCTGTGGTCCTGTCGCCTCTCCAGGAGGGAGCGCCGGGGGCGGCGCTGCTTGCGGAGGGGCCGCATGATGGAGTTGGCTGGAAGCCAGCTCTGTCATCCGGCCCGCCCCTCCGTCCCCCGCACAAAGGTTCCTGGGTCTTGGCGTCCCCCACACCAGGTGTCCCGCGCTGCGGCCCCACTGCTCAGCGCGCCGCGGGCGCCTCCGGGTCGCCGGGTGCGTCCACGAAGAGTGGCCCTGCGCCCGGCGTCCACCAGATGTTCGAGGAGGCCTCGGACTGCCAGAGCACCTCCCCGTCCGCTGTCATCTGGGAGGCGCCCACCAGCAGCACCCCCTCGACCTGCCCGCCCTTGGTGTAGCGCGACACGATAAAGTCGGACCCTACCGCCAGGCCCGCCGCCGACACCTCGGGCGACTCGTGTCCGCTGTCCATCCCCACGCGCCAGTACCCGTCCCCGCGCGCGGCCTCGATCTCCAGGCCGAGCTCCGGTCCCCTGCAGGCGAGCCGCACCGCGCGGTCATGGCAGGCGATGACGGTGACACTCCCCGCTTTCCCGCCGGCCAGCGCCACCGACCCGTGGGTCGCGCCCCGGACCAGCGGGCCGCCCTGCGGAGCATCCCCGGGCGTCCTTGCCAGGAACACGCGCGCCGAGCTGTCCTCGGCCACCTCGACTCTCACGTCCGCCGTGAAGGCCGGGTCGAGGGAGACGGGCCGGATGATGCAGACGCCCGGCTCGGCGAGGACGTAGTCCACGCCCAGGGCCAGGCCCTGTCCCCGGGCGGTCCAGCCCGCGCAGACGGGCGCGCCTCCCGGCGCCCAGCCGAAAGCTTCGACATCCAAGCCTGACGGCCGTCCCGGCGCCGGAAGCCGCGCGGGGGCCTCCGCCCTCCCCCTTGGGGCAGGGCAGGACACAAACAGCCGGCCGGTCCACTTCTGGCCCGCCCACGCGCCGGCCAGCGGCGCCGAGTACTCGATGCGGCGGTACTTCGTCTGCGTCGCGGCAGGGGCCAGCGGTCCCAGGAGCAGCAGGCTCGCACCATCGTCCCACGCTGATCGCAGGGCTAGCGCGTCGCCGAACTGCGCCACCTTCCGCTGCTCCGCCGGCTCCTTGGCCTCGACGGCCGGGAACAGGCACAGCGCGTCCACGACGTCGCCGTTCCGTGGCAGCCGGTTCGCGCGGCGCGCATCCCAGGCGAGCGCCTCGGGCTCGGGGCCATAGGCGGCGAGCAGGTGGACCGGGAAGCACGACGACGACCCCGTGCCCCAGTCGAGCCGCGAGCCGTCCGCCAGCCGCGTGGCCAGCACCCAGTCGCGACACTGCTGCCACACCACGGGGTCCACCAGCTCCTCACCCGTGACCCGCTTGAGGGCGACGGCCAGCGGTACCACCAGCCGGCACAAATCGGCCAGGCCATCGGCGCCCCCCTCGCGCACCAGCGCGGGCGACAGACACCGCGGCAGGCACCGGCGAAGCTCCTTGCGCCCCTCGGCATACCACGCCTGCGCCGTGCCGTACTCCGCCGGCAGGGGCGTCCCCGCCAGCGCCACCCCACAGGCCGTCAGCGCGCAGGCCCGCCACACCCAGCTCACTTCCGGGCGCTCCTCGCGACACACCATGCCGTGGGTCGTGTAGTACAGCCGGCGGGCGAGACCGGCCAGGGCCAGGGGCGCGCTCGCGTACTGCGGCCGGTGAGCGAAGCGCTCACGCATCAGGTCATAGGTCTGGGCCCACTGGAAGGTAACCAGGCTGAGATCGCGGCACGACCTGGGCGCCCCCGTCAGCGCGGTCGGGTAGTACGCCAGCAGGCCCGCTGCGAGCCCCGCGCAGCGCGTCTCACCCGAGAGAGCCCAGGCAACGGCCGCCGCCCGCATCCGCGCCGCGTGCGCCAGCCAGGGGTCCCGTCGCCGCGGCGCGGCCTCGGCCTGTGCGCGCACGGCCGCGTACAGCTCCGACCAGGGCAGCTCGTCAAGGCTCTCCCGTCGGGCCTGCCGGGCGTTGGGGTCCAGCAGTAGACACGGGTATCCCGGGCGTGGCAGGGGGAATTCGGCCAGAGCCCAGGCGAGCAGGCGCAGGGCGGCTACGCAGACCACCAGGGTCCCACCCCAGAAATACAGCCGACGGCGCGGTGCAGGTGCTGGCCTTCTCACGGGCTCTCAGTTCCCACTCGCACGCATTAGCTCCATGAAGTCGCCGAAGAGATGGGTGGCGTCATGAGGTCCCGGCCCGGCCTCGGGGTGGAACTGCACGGCGAAGACAGGCAGCTCCTCGTGGCGCATCCCCTCGCAACTGCCGTCATTCAGGTTCCTGTGTGTCTCAACCATCCCCGCCCCCGCCAGACTCTGCATGTCCACGCAGAACCCGTGGTTCTGCGTCGTGATCTGCACGCGTCCCGTGGCCAGCTCGGTAACCGGGTGGTTCACTCCGCGATGCCCGAACTTCAGCTTGTACGTCCGCCCGCCCATCGCCAGCGCCAGGAGCTGGTGGCCCAGGCACACGCCGAGGAGCGGCACTCGCCCCACCAGGTACCTCGCGGTGTCAACCACGTAGGTCACCGCCTCCGGGTCTCCCGCCCCGTTCGACACCAGCACCCCGTCGGGCTCCAGCGCCAGCACCTCTGCCGCCGTGAACCGGGCCGGCACCGTCGTCACCCGACAGCCCCGCCGGTGCAGCTGGCGCAGGATGTTCTGTTTGACCCCGCAGTCCACCACGACTACGTGGGGTGCAAACTGCGTGCCCGCCGGGCCCTGTTGCCCCGGCGGCGGGATGTCCATCGTCAGCCCCGCCGTCCCCGTGTCCTCCGGGCTGTACCCCTCGCCATACCACTCGCGCGGCTCCTGGCAGGTCACCTCTGCCACCAGGTCCCGACCCACGATCCGCGGCGCCGCCTTGGCCTTGTCCACCGCCTCGTCCGGGTCCAGCGTCTCGGTCGTGATGATCCCGATCTGGGCCCCCACCGTGCGCAGGTGTCGCGTCAGACGCCGCGTGTCCACGTCCTCGATCCCGGGGATCCCGTGCCGCTCCAGGTAGTCCCCAAGCCGCTCCCGCGACCGCCAGTTGCTCGGCACCGGGTTGAACTCCCGCACCACGAAACCCTCGACCCACGGCCGCCAGGACTCGTCGTCCTCCAGGTTGATCCCGGTATTCCCGATCTCCGTATAGGTCATCGTGCAGATCTGGCCCCGGTAGGAGGGATCGGTAAGGGTCTCCTGGTAGCCTGTCAGGCCCGTGTTGAACACGACTTCGCCGCTGCGCTCACCACGGGCACCGAAGCTGAAACCGTGAAAGACGTTGCCGTCTTCGAGGGCCAGCAGTGCGGGGACTTTGTCCTTGGGGTTCAGCATGGTCCGCTGTGATTCTCCAGCTCAGGCTGCCGCCACTGCCTCCGGCCTTTGCCACACCCAACCGCACAACACCACTCAAGCTCTACTCAACCACGGATGATTCTGCCCCAAACCGCCACGGCGTGCAACCCCTAGACCGGGCCAATTGTGAAGCCTCCAGGACGACAGCGAAACAGGGGCGAAGAACCCGGGCGCCCCCGGCGAAGCCTGCCGAAGCGGACGGAACGCCGGGAGGGCCCGGGCGTTACACCTATTGGTCGACCGGAGTGGCGCGTTCCCGTACTGGGCCGGGCCTGTCTGGCCGCACAGCTTGACAGCCAGGTACGCCCAAGTATAATGGCACCAGCCGGGCGGCTGCCGTAAGCGTCGCCCCGCCGTTTTGATAATCCACTTTACTCGTGAGGCTGGTCCTCTGACCCGAGCTGGCGCGAGGACGTGGCCCCTGAGTGGGAGGTGTGTGTCTTGGCCGACCTGAATTTGGTGGCCTTGACAGGATTCGCTACCAGGGACGCTGCACTGAGGCACAAGAACTCAGGCCAGGTGAAGGCGGAGTTCAGCTTCGAGGTGGAGCGCCCCTTCCTGCGGGCTACCGGTGAGCCGGTGTCTGACCTGTTCCTGGTTGATGTGTGGGAAGACCTCGGCCGCTGGGCCGTGGAGCACATCAAGCAAGGCACTCGCCTGCTGGTGATCGGCACACTCAACAAGGAGAGCTACAGCACTCGCAGCGGGCGCGAGCACTTGACCATCGTCAAGGCCAAGTACATCCGCGCTCTCGACGGCGGCCTCTCGGATGGCGATCTTGATCTCGAGGAAATGCGCCGAGACTGCTGGAGCGAGGACATGCTGTTGGCTGCGGTTCGCCTCGTTGAGCGCTCTCTTGAGGAAGCCCAGCAGGACAAGCTCAGCAGTGCCGCCGATCTCTGACCGTCCGCGAATCCTGCAGGCCACGCAGGTTCCGTGAGGAAAGGGACGGCCGCCCGACCTTTGGGCGGCCGTCTCCCTTTGTGCCATGGACACCACTGACCACCCAGGCCAAGACCTGTGGCTCAGCCTCCACCGCGACCGCCTCTGGGCGGTCTTAGGCGAGGACTCCTTCTCCTGGCCCCTGCGCGCCTCCGCCTGGCACCAGCTCGCCCCCTTGGTTGAGCGCGCCGGCGCCCTGCTCGTCTATGGGCCCCTCGAGCGCGATGCCCTTGAGCGCCACGCCCCCGAAGCCCTTTACCGCCTCTGGCGGCCCCTCGTCCAGGAGGTCGCGCCCGCCGCCTTACTCGTCTGGCCCTGCCTGCCCCACTACCGCTGGCCCGCCGTCCTCGACGCCACCGGCATCCCCCACCGCCACGAGGCCGAGGCCCTCCGCGCTCTCGCCCGCGCCGCCACCGGCGCCTTCCAGGAGCTGCCCGACGACCTGCCGGCTCTGCTCGGCGCGCTCCTCGGCCAGCGCTTCCGGCCCGCCTGGTTCCCCTGGCCTGCCGCGTCCCTCACGCCCGCCGCCTGCCACAACCTCTTCTCGCGCCTCCTGGCCGACAAGCCCCTCCCCGGGCGCACGCCCCTTGAGCCCGAGGCCGCGGACGACATGGCCGCGGTCGTCCAGAAGCTCTTCGGCCCCGACGGCCGCCTGGCCGACGCCCACCCGCGCTTCGAGTACCGCGAGAGCCAGCGCGACCTCGCCGTCGCCGCTGCCCGCGCCTTCCAGCAGGAGGAGGTCCTCCTGGCCGAGGCCGGCACGGGCACCGGCAAGTCCCTGGCCTATCTCGTGCCCGCCGCCCTGTGGGCCGTGGCCGGCCACCGCCCCGTCGTCGTCGCCACCTACACCCGCAATCTCCAGGACCAGCTCTGGGCCCGCGAGCTTCCCGTCGTCCGCGGCGCCCTCGACCGCGACATCAACGCCACGGTCGTCAAGGGGCGCAGCAACTACGCCTGCGTCCGCCTCGTCCTCCGCCTGGTGGACGAGGCCACCAGGACCCTGATGCCGGCCGAGCGCTGGGTCGCCGCCTTCCTCGTCTCCTGGCTCCTCCAGGCCGACCAGGCCGACCTCGAGGCCCTCTCCCCCGAGGCCGCCGAGATCCTGCCCGGCCTCGCCCAGGCCCTCGACGACACCCGCGCCCACTACTGGCGCTGTCTGCGCGGCGCGCCCGGCGGCTGCCAGGACGGCCAGGTGTGCGCCCTGCGTCGCCTCCGCGCCTCGGCTGCCCGCTCCGACCTGATCATCACCAACCAGGCGATGCTCCTGGCCGACGCCGAGCGCGACGTCCTCTCCGACTACACCGACGCCGTGATAGACGAGGCCCATCACCTCGAGGAGGCCGCCACCAACGCGCTCACCCTCGAGGTCAGCGCCTACCGGCTCTGGGAGGCGGGGCGTCTCCTCGGCGGCGGCGGCGAGGGCCGCGATGTGCCCACTTCCCTGATCGCGGCCGCGCGCCGCCTCAACGACTCCTCCGGGCGCTGGGCCGCCGAGGCCGGCCGCTGGTCCGACCGCGCCGCCGTCTGGCTGGGCTATTCCGGGGCCCTCGGCGACGCCGTCCTCGACCTCATCGGTGTGGACCCCATCTCCCCCGCCGAGTTCGCCGAAAGGCGCGTCACCGAAGAGGTCTGGCAGACCGACAAGTGGCGCGCCGTCCAGCATTCCGCGCGCATCCTCCAGCAGGCCGCCGTCGAGTCGTCCCTGCAGGTCCAGGGCCTGACCGCCGAGCTTCAGCAGCAGGCCCAGAGCGCGGGTGCCCTCGACCCCATCGCCAACACCCTCGGCGATCTCATGTCCGTCTCCCTTTCCCTCGACGAGCTCGGCCAGACCCTGGCCCAGTTGCTCCTCGAGCAGATGGGCCGTGTCGTCTGGGCCGAGTCCTACCCGGCCCCCGCCGGCACCGGCCGCTTCGTTGCCGAGCGACGCTGGGCGCTTTACTCCGCCCCCGTGGACGTGGCCGACCCCCTCAACGAGCTGCTCTTCGACCGCTGCCGGGGCGTGGTCCTCACGGGCGCCACCCTGTCCGTGGACGAGCGCTTCGACTTCTACCGCCTGCAGTGTGGGCTCGACCGCCAGTCCCACCGGCTGGTCGAGATGGTCCTCCCCTCGCCCTTCGACTGGGAGCGCCAGCTCCTCGTCTGCCTCCCCAACGACCTTCCCGACCCCGGCGGCCCCCAGCACGCCGACGCGGTCATCCAGACCATCGCTCGTCTCGCCCAGATCAGCGACGGTGGCGTCCTCGCGCTCTTCACGGCCCGCCAGCGCATGTTGGCCGCCTACGAGGCCCTCCGCCGGCCCCTCGCCGACCTCGGCCTCTCCCTGCTCTGCCAGGACGTGTCCGGCGAGCGCTGGTGGCTCCTCGAGCAGATGCGCGCCAACGATCGCACGGTCCTCCTCGGCGTCCGCAGCCTCTGGGAGGGCGTGGACGTGCCCGGCCATCACCTGCGCTGCGTCGTCGTCGAGAAGCTCCCCTTCGCCGTCCCCGACGATCCCCTGGTCGCCGCCCGCATGGAGTACCTGGCGCGCCTCGGCATCGAGGCCTACCATGGCTACTACATACCTGAGGCGATCCGCGCCCTCAGGCAGGGCGCCGGGCGCCTGATACGCACCGCCGACGACCGCGGCGTCGTCTTCCTTCTGGACCCCCGCGTGCACCGGCGAGGGTATGGGCAACGGTTCATCCGTGCCCTGCCCCCCGGCAGGCGCGTATCGGCCCGGCTGGAGCGCTGCCTGGAGGCCGCCGCGCAGTGGTTCTCTGGAGGCGAAGGTCTTGCGCCTTGACACCGACGATTTCTGTTTTGCCTGCGGGCGCAGCAATCCCCACGGCCTGAGGCTCGACGGCTTCCGCCTGGAGGGCGACAGCTATGCCTTCGACTGGACGCCCGAGCCCCACTTCCAGGGATGGCCCAGGATCGTCCACGGCGGCATCATCACCACCGTCCTCGACGAGGCCGTCACCCGCCTCCTCTGGGAGCAGGGCATCGCCGCCCTCACCGCCGAGATCAGCGTCCGTTTCCTCCGACCTCTACCCGTGAACACCGGGACTCGCGTCCAGGCCCGCATGACCGACCAGCGCGGCAGGCTCATCCACGCCGAGGCCGCCATCAGCGACGCCGACGGCGAGTACGCCCGCGCGCGGGTCACTATGCTGCGAGTCGAGCACGCATGAAGCCCCAGCTTGCGGACAGCCTGGTCACCTATCGGTTGGCGCGGGAGCTCGACGCCCTTCTCTCCCGGGGCGTGGTGCGCCGCGTCCTGCCCGTGAGCAAGCAGGCCCTCGCGCTGGAGGTCTCGTCCGAAGCGGTCCTCCTCGGCCTGTTGGTGGACTGGCAGCCGGGCATGGCCCGCGCGCACCTCGTGGACGAGCTGAAGGCCGTCGGGGAGGAGGCGCCCTTCGTCGGCGCCGTCCGCCGGCTCGCGCGCGACGCCGCCGTCCTCGGGGTACGGCAGGTGGGCTTCGACCGCGTCCTCGCGCTGGAGCTGGCCAACCTGGGCGGACTGGGCGCCGAGGAGCGCGGCACTCTGATCGTCGAGACCACCGGCCGCCACGTCAACTGCCTTCTCGTGCGCGACGGTCAGATCGCCGCCGTGGCCCGGCCGACGCCCCAGCGCGACGGCCTCTACCGCGCCCTCAACGCCGGCCGGCCCTACTATCCTCCGCCCGGCGATGACAAGCTCGATCCCCGCCGGGCCTCGGCGCCCGACCTCCTCGCCGCCATGGGGCCTACCGGCGAGCCGCTCGCCAAGGCTCTCCGCGGCGCTGTCCAGGGCCTGAGCAACACGCTTCTCGACGAGGTGGGGCTGCGGTGCGGCCTGTCCTCCGAGGCGCCCGTCTCCGACCTGCCCGACGGCTGGGCCGAAGCCTGGCTCGCGGCTCTGCGCGAGATCGTCGAGGAGGCCGACCGCGGCGACGCCTGGCTCTACCGCGACGACGACGGCCTGCCCGCCCTTGTCTACCCCATCGCGCTGCGGCAGTTCCCCGACGCCTCGCCCGAGCGCGTGACCGACCTCAGCGAGGGGCTGGCGCTGGTGGGCCGTCGCCTGGCCGAAGGCGAGGAACTGCACCGCCTGCGCGGGTTGGTGGTCAGGCACTTCAGGGCCGAGGCGGGCCGGGCCCGCAAGGTCCTCGACGAGCGCCGCGCCGAGCTGGACCGGGCCCGGGGCGCGGACCAGTGGCGTGTCTGGGGTGAGCTCCTCCTCGCCAACCTGCACGCTCTGGGGCGCGTCGAGCCGGGCTCGGAGGTCGAGGTGACCGACTACTACTCGCCCGACCAGGCGACGGTGTGCGTGCCCCTGCTGCCCGGCAGGGGGCCCCGACAGACCGCCGACGTCTACTTCAGACGCCACAAGCGGGCCCAGCGCGCTCTCAGCCGCCTGCCTCGCCTCCTCGAGCGCGCCCAGTCTCGCCTGGCCGCGTTCGACGAACGACTGCGCCTGGCCGAGAGCGGCGCCGACGTGGAGACCCTGCGCGACCTTGCCGCCGAGGCGGGCATCGAGGCGGCCGGGCCGTCCGGGCGACGGAAGCGGGACGCGGAGAGCAGGCGCGACGCGGGGGTCAGGGTGGGCCGCACGAAGGCCCCCAGCGGCCACCTCGTGCTCTACGGGCGCTCCGCCACGGAGAACGACACGGTGATCCGTCTCGCCCGCCCCTCGGACCTATGGCTCCACGCCCGGGGCGTGACGGGCGCTCACGTCCTGATCAGGACCGACGGCGCGCCCGAGACGGTGCCGCGGGCGACGCTGTTGTGGGCCGCCCGGCTGGCGGGCAAGATGAGCGATTACCGGCCGGACGGCGTGGCGGATGTGGACTACACGCTGGCCAGGTACGTACGCAAGCCGAGGCAATCGGCCCCCGGCTTCGTCACCTACACGCACCAGAAGACCCTTCGCGTGTCCCTCGAGGCCCGCGAGCACACGGCCGAGGACGTGCAATGAGCCGGGCGGGATGAGACTCGAGTAGGTTTGGTCTTCTGGGCTGATCTGAGAGCTTCGGAGGCTGTCCCCCCAGTCCCACGAAGGCGCTGGACCACAGAGGCGGACCACAGCACGTGCCTGCTGTAGGGCGGGCCTTCAGCCCCACCTCCTGCTGTCCCGGGCTTGGCCCGCCTTCGGCTGGTCGTGGCACCCCTCCCGCGCTTCCCGCGCCAGGGCGACCGCCTTCCCTCCCACCAATCGCCTCGCGCACCCCACGCGCCTCGCCTTCCCTTCCTCTAGTGCCGCCCCTGCCCAATCCCCCCTCGCCCTTCCGTCC
>CAZSOQ010000140.1:0-13500 GCA_964608495.1 uncultured Armatimonadia bacterium
GCATGAAGTCCACGTTCGCGGTCAGCTCCTCCACATCGCGCCCGCCTCCGATCCCCCCGGCCGGCCAGCGCACGAGAAAGGGCACCCGGTGCCCCCCGTCGTAGGCCCATCCCTTCATCCCCCGAAGCCCGGCGTTGTACCCGTCCACCACGAACCCATCCCGGTCCAGCGTCGCTCCCGCGCTCGAGCCATTGTCGGTCATGAACACCAGGATCGTGTCGTCCTCCAGCCCCCACTCCCGCAGCTTCGCCCGCAGCACCCCGAAGTTCTCGTCAATGCTCGTAATCATCCCGTAGAACCGCGCCCGCTCCTCCGGCACCCTCCCCCGGTACCGCTCGCTGTACCTCGGCTCGACGTTGTACGGCCCATGGGGCGCGTTCGTCGCCAGGTAGCAGAAGAAGGGCCTGTCCCGGTTGGCCTCGATGAACCGCAGCGCCTCCCGGAACCACACATCCGTGCAGTACCCCTCGAAGGCCTTCGGCTCGCCCCGCACGAGGTACGTATCGTCGAAGTAGTCGTTCCCCCAGTAGTCGTACGTCTGGCTCACACCCCCGCCGCCGTGCACGATGCTCGTCTCGAAGCCCCGGTCCTGCGGCCTGTAGGGATACGAGTCCCCCAGGTGCCACTTGCCGAAGATCCCCGTCCGGTACCCGCTGTCCCGCAGGGCCTGCGCCAGCGTCCCTTCGTTCCGCCGCAGCAGCGACCGCCCGCCGATCGTGTGCCAGACCCCCGTGCTGTTGGCATAGTGCCCCGTGAGCAGACCCGCCCGCGTGGGCGCGCAGGTCGGCCCCACATGGAAGTTCGTCAGCCGCGCGCTCTCGCTGTGGAAACGGTCCAGGTGGGGCGTCTCGATCACGGGATTCCCCGTGCAGCCCAGGTCCCCGTAGCCCTGGTCGTCGGTCAGCACGAATACGACCTTCGGCCTGCTGTTGGGCATGTTCACTGCCTCTCGCCTCCAGTCGGCAACCGTCGGCTTGGGGCCCCGCGCGAAGGCCGTGAGCCCCGCGCCGTGGCGGCCCCGTGGCCATCCGTGTCGGTCCGGTTCCTATCCCCCCCGGCCCGGCGCATACCTTCTTCGCCGGCCGGTACCGGGGGCCGCCGCCCGGTCGGCCCTTCCCAGGCAGGATACCGCCTCGCGACCCGCGAAACCGCGCCCCGGACAGCTCGGGCCCGCTTCGCGCCCGGCTCTCATCCCAGCCCGGGAGGCACTGCCATGGACCTCAGGCTGCTTGTCTTGGCCGCCTTTGTCGTCGCCGCGGTGGCCGCCATCGCCGACGGCCCCGTCGTCAAGCGCTCCGACGTGGTCTTCATGGGCTCCAAATCGGCCGACATCTACCAGGTCTACGGCGCCACCATGGTCAGTTGGGGCGGCCACGCCTCCTCCGACGACCCCAAGGCCATCGAGGACTTCAAGAAGCGTGTCCAGGTGGCCCACGATCTCGGCATGCGCTACTGCGCCGGCCTCGCCTTCCGGACCGCCTTCGCCGCCATGATAGACTTCGACGAGGGCTTCATGGACTCCGTCTGTCGCACCCTCGACGGCGAGCCCGTCCTCGTCCCGTGGCTCTGGGACCACAAGCACAAGGGCCACCCGGCCTACTGGTTCTGCACCAACGCCCCGGGCTACCGCGAGTACCTCAAGCACCAGACGCGCCTGGCGATGGCCGCTGACGTCGAGGGCCTGCACATAGACGACTACAACGGCACGGCCGGCACCGAGTGGCGCGGTGGCTGCTTCTGCCCGCACTGCATGGCCGCCTTCCGCCGGCACCTGGCGGACAGCGTGTCGCCCGAGCGCCTCAAGCAGTGCGGTGTCGAGTCCCTCGACGGCTTCGACTACGGCGAGTTCCTGCGCGGCCGGGGCGTCACGACCGAGGACTACCGCCGCCGCGTCGAGGGCGACCTGCCCCTCGGCCCCGAGTTCCTCACCTTCCAGTACCAGGCCGCCGCGGCCTGGGTCCACGAGATCCACCAGTACGCCGAGGGCCTCGTCGGCCATCCCCTCATCCTCAGCGTCAACTCCAGCGCCTCAAGCCCCAAGTCCCTCGTCATCGCCCCCCAGCTCACCTACTTCTGCGGCGAGGTGCCTCGCCAGGCCGATTCCCGCCGGGCGCCCACCGACTGCCTCTTCGTCTACAAGCTCGGCGACGCCCTCCGCAGGCCCATCGTCAGCACCTCCAGCGGCCAGGACTGGGCCTTCACTGACGAACACAAGAAGCCCGGCCTCGTGCGCCTCTGGATCGCCCAGGCCTACGCCTGCGGCCATCAGCTCATGGCCCCCCACCGCCAGTGGGCCTACACGGAGACCAAGGGCACCCACTGGTACCAGAGCGAGCCGTCCGACTACGCGCCCCTGTACCAGTTCGTGCGCGCCCACGCCGATCTCCTCGACGACTACGAGGCGGTCGCGCAGGTGGGGTTGGTGTACAGCAACGCGGCCTTCCGCGCCAACAAGCGGGCCACGAGGGACGCCTGCCTGGCCCTCGCCGCCGCCAACGTCCCCTTCCGCCTGCTGGTGATGGGCGACGACTGGCTCACCGTGCCCCCGCCGGCCGCTGACGACCTGGCGCCTCTCAAGGCCGTGGTGTGCACTGAGCCGCTGATGCTCGACGAGGCCCAGACCGCCCTGCTGGACACGGTCAAGGATCGGCTGGTCACCTGGCCCGACGAAGGCCGGCTCTTCTCGCTGGTGCCGCGCCAGGTCGCCCTGGACGGCGCCGAGGACATCGCCATCCTGCCCCGGGCCGTCCCAGGCGCCGCCGACCGACCCTTCGTCTGCCATCTAGTGAACCAGAACTACGACCCGGAGGCGGACGCCCCGGTCAAGCAGACCGGCTTCCGCCTGACCCTCGCCTCATCCCTCTTCGGCGGCGCGCGCATCGCCGCCGCCACGCTCTACGCGCCCGAGCGCGAGCCCGTCGAGCTGACCCTGTCGCACAAGCCCGACGCGGTCGAGCTTCTCGTGCCCGAGCTCGACCTGTGGGCCGTTGTCAAGCTCGTCCCCGAGCGCGGCTAGACGCTCCGCTCGGCCTCACTGCTCCCCCGCCGGCTTGCCCAGCATGTCTCGCACCGCCTCCAGGTACGACAGCCCCCACTGCGTGCTGGGCTCCATGTAGCTCCCTTCCAGCCACTCGTTCCACGCCTCGATGGCCACGAACCGGCGCAGCCCCCGCTCCTCGATGAAGGCCTTCGCCCGGCTCAGCATCTCCCGGTACGCGTCCGGCGAGTGGTTTTGCATGACGATGTTCGTGCCGCGGAAGGTGGGCTCCCAGTTCTGCATCGGACTCGTGGCCAGCAGGTAGTCCCGACCGTACGTGTCCGCCAGCCCGCTCCACGTGCTCACATGCCCCGGGATGCTCTGCGTGGGATAGTCCTCGATCAGGTCCTGCACCGTCCGGTCGCCGATCTGCCGGCTCTCCACGCGGTGCCCGCCGCTGGCGGCATAGTGGTAGCCCGTGACACCGTCAATCCCAATCCGCCGCAGCAACTCGGCCTGCGCACCGTTCACCGCCGCCACATACACCCCCGCATGCCCCTGCTCCCCGGCCAGCGCCCGCAGCTCCTCCAGCACCTCTCGTGCCTTGTCCTCGCCTCCGGCCTGCTTCACCAGATCCGGCACCGACCACACCACCAGCAGGGGCTTGCCGTCCACCCGGTAGTAGTTCGGCTGCGAGAAGAAGTGCTCCACCAGGTACTCGACCAGTCCCCGCCCGATCCTGTCGTGCGGACCGTGGTTCGTCCACATCACGGCGAAGTCCATCTTCCCCACGAACCGATTCGTCTCCACGGCCGGCCCGCCCAGCTCCGACTTGCCCAGGAACCCCACTTCCAGCGCCCGGTTCCCGAAGAAGTCCGGCTTGAAGGCCCCGTCCTCCCCCAGCATCGGGTACCAGTCCCACAGCATCAGGTTGATCGCGTGCTCCCGCATCCAGTGCACGTGCCAGTCCACGGCCCGCGGGTCGCTCGACCGGTAGAACTGGATCCCGTTGAATCTCATGGCCTCATCGCTCGGGTCGTACAGCAGGGGCAGCCGCCACGGCGACCGCTCACCCACCTGCTTCCACCCATCCCACGTGTACTCGGGCTCCCACGCCGCGAAGTACCACATCGCCACCGTATAGTCGCTCTCGACCGGATGCGTCTCGGGCGGCCTCTCGGCCGTGAGGTCAGTGCGCCGCGGCGCGGACGGCAGCCGCCACTCCCTCCGCCACTGCCCCGTCTGGAATTCCAGCCCCGTCGCGCCCGCCGCCAGGTCCGGGCTCTCCGGCCCGCCCGCGGCCCGCACCGCGTGCAGCGTCAGCTCCGAGGGAAGTCCGTGGGTGAGACGCAGCAGCAACCGCCCGACCGGCCCTTCCCAGCCGGGCACGCCGGCCATCCGCAGGTTGTACGTCCCCCGACGCCCGGCCGCCAGCCAGAAGGGCCGCGAGTACACCTTCCCGGTCTGCCCCGCCGTGAACTCCAGCGCCGCGGGCACCCGTCCATCCCACGCCGGGCTCGCCGGCGCCGTCGCCTCCAGCACCACGTACGGGCTTCCCTCCGCGTCCAGTGTCAGCGGCGGCGACATGACCCGGGCCTCCGCCGTGGGCAGGGTCACGCGCAGGCCCTCTTCCACCGCGGCCACATCCCCCGCGGGTGCCGTCCATCCCCGGTCGCCCGCCGCCGATCCCGCGCCCTCGCCACCTGCCGCGAAGTCGAAGCGCGCGGCCACCGGCTCGCCCTCGCCGAACCGCAGCACCCGCACCGAGGCCACCGCGTAGGTCCCAGGCAACCCCTCAGGCGGATCGAAGCGAACGGTGATGATCCTCTCGCACTCCTGCCAGAGCGGCTGGCTGCGCAGCACCTGCCAGTCGTCCCCGGCGGCGATGTGCACCTGCCGCCGCATCTCCCCGCTGAAGCCCCCGTAAGGGCCCTCGGTCGTCGCGCGCCAGAACCACTCCGCCGTGCCTTCCGTCGTGGACTTGATCCGAATCTCCAGGCAGTCCCCTACCTGGGGCTTCAGATCGAAGGTGGGGCTGATGAGCTGAACGTCCTTTCCCGTCACCTCGAAGACCAGCGCCCCCTCCCTCACCTCCAGCGGAGTCGTGTTGATCCCGGCCCAGTCCTGCACGCCCTTCTCGAAGCTCCACTCCTGCACCACCGCCGGCTCCGGCGCGGCCACGGCCATCCCTCCCAGGGCCAGCAGTACGAGCATGAGCGCGAGCCTGGGGGCACCTTGCACCTTCGCTCACTCCTTCCCGCCGTGGCTTTACCACACACCGCGCCCGCAGCGCTCAGCCGCCACCCTAGTCCGCCGGCATCGTCGTCAGCGTCAGCAGCGACTGAGGGGCCAGCTCCAGCTCCGCGCGTCCCTCCGCCACCTTCACGGCCTCCAGCTCCTGGAAGGCCTCGGCCTGGCTCGTCTGGACCGCGCGCAGGGACGCCACGCCCGCTGGCACACCGCTGATGGTTGCCGGCCTGCCGGACCCCAGGTTCGCCACGTGCAGCGTGTAGGCCCGCTTGCCGCCCACGTCCCCTGCGAAGGCCGTGAACAGCACCTTGTCGTTGTCCGACGCCACGCCCAGCGCCTCGGCCCCCCGCGGCGTGAGGTTACAGAAGTGCCTGACGAACTCAAACCGCACCGTCGGCACCAGCCGCGTCTTGCCCTCCGCGTCCTTCTCCTCGGCCACCGTGCTGTAGTCCGACGTGAACTCCCACTGCATCGTCCCCTGCGGCCGCGCATACAGCAGCAGCTCCTGGTACATCCGCACCTCGCGCAGGGCGTAGTGGAAGCTGTCGAAGGAGCGGGTCCGCCACGCCCCCGCGTCCACGCCCAGCTCGGTCACCAGCAGCGGCAGCTTCAGCCTCTCGGCCAGGTCGCCCCACGCGCCGTAGTCCGCCGGGCTCCCGCCTCCCCACGAGTGGAAGGCCACCGCGCCCACGTACTTCATCGCCTCCGCGTCCGCCGCCGCCGGCAGCGCGTAGGTGTGCGTCCCGCGCGGCCCCGTCGCGTCCGCCAAGAGCATCTTGGTCTTCAGCCCCAGGCTCTGGAAGTGCCCGCCGATCCTCTTGATCGCGTCCCGGTGCTCCTCGGCCGTGAACAGCACCCGCACGCCGATGTTCGCCTCGTTGAAGCAGAACAGGTCCGGCTCGACGCCGTACTTGCGCTTGGCGTACACCAGGTACGACCCCAGGCACTCCAGCAGCTCGTCCCACTTGTCCGGCGCCACCCGTCGCCCGTGCGCCTGCGGCCCCTTCCCAGGGTCCGCGTACAGCCACTCCGGCAGGTGCCAGATGCTGATGACGTACGGCACGCCCATGCCCTGAATCTGCCTGGCCAGCTCGAACTCCCGCCGCAGGTTCGACCCGGGCTTGTCGTGAGACTCCACCAGCGCCCAATCCGTCTCCGTCGGCGAGTCGTTGTCGTTCTCAGGCTCCCACTCCCCGGGCGTCATCTCCGTCCGCGCCCAGCCGATTCTCAGGTTGCTCAGCGTGTACTGCGTCACCGGCGACTCGATGTTGAAGCAGTAGTTGCCGCCGAAGCCGTCCAGGTGGTAGCGCGCCCTGCTCGCGTCCAGGCTCAGCGTCGCCGGTGTCTGGTCAGCCTGGCCCGACGCCCGCAGCACGACCTGCAAGGCCGTGCTCTCCCCCTCCGCCAACGACGGGGCAAGCTGGGCGAAGACCGAGTACTGGGTGCCCCTCCATTCCCGCGTGTCCTGCACCACCACCGGCAGGGCCAGGTCGAAGCTCATCGCCAGCTCCCTCTGCCCTGCCGCGTCGGCCATCGTCACGCCGTCCGCCCGTCCCCGCAGGAAGTGCCGGTTCTCGGGCTTCTCGCGCGGCATCTCCCCCTCGGCCACCGTCGCCCCGCCCTCAGTCAGAGCGCACCGCCCGCCCGCGAAGTCCTCAATCCCCACGTCCACCCACAGGAACACTCCCTCGATCTCCACCTCCGCCTCCGCCGCCACCTTCAGCCCCAGCCGCACCTCCTCGCCGACCTCCTCAATGGTCTGCCGGAAGCGGTAGTTCTTCCCTGGCTCCACCTCGATCCGCCCCTCCCAGGTCGCGCGGCCGCCCTCGCGTGAGTACTTCACGTCCCGCGCGTCGTCGAGGCTGGGCTGCGTGCCCCACCCCTTGAGGGGAATCCGCAGGTCCGTCCCCACGGGCAGGTAGTCGCCCCCCACGGCCATCGCCGATATCTTCCCCCCGCGGTCCACCACCGCGATCTCCGCGCAGGTGCTCGACGTCCACACTACCGCAAGCACGACCGGCACCCAGCTTGCGCGCATCGGTCTCTCTCCTTGCCCCAAAGCCTGCCGCGCCCCGCCGTCCGGCGAGGCCTTTCCTACCCCGGGGGACGACTTCCGCCCTACTCCTCCGCCAGCAGGGCCACGGTCTTACCGAAGTCCAGCGTCAGGTCCCCGGTGTAGATATCGCCCGTGGCGATAGCCTGGCCCTCGGCCGACATCACGAACACGAGACGGATCTCGTATTGATCGTGTCCCCACTTGCGGTTGTCCTGGATCACGAAGCGCGCCTTCTCGGGCACCGAGATGACCAGGCCCTGGCCCGCGCCCGTACGCACCGTGATCTTGTCGCACCGCCCGTCGAAGAGCTGCCACTTCTCTTCGTCAGCTTCCAGCGGCAGGCTCAGCGTCAGCGGCTCGGCGTCCACGTACGTCACTGCGGGCCTCAGCCCCACTGCCCCCGGTCGGACGCCGCCGGCCGTCTCCGGCACTTGCCGCCCCTCGACCAGCACCGTCGCCCCCTTGTACGCCTCGACCTCCAGGTTGGCCGACACCTGCAGCCCCCACAGCGTCATCGCGTCCAGCGCATGCATGTCGTACTTCACCAGCACGCGCGACCCCTCGGCCCGTACCTTCTCCTCGAACCCCAGCTCGCCGCCCTGCTCGCCGGGGATCGGCAGCCGCCCGGAGAACAGCCGCACCCCGGCCTCGCCCGTCTCCTGTTCCTCAACGCTGGCCCGTCGCTGCGACACGTTCACCCAGTCCGTCGCGTGGGCGTTCATCTCCAGCGTCAGCAGGGCCTGGGGTCCCTCCAGCACCCGCAGACGGCCGTCGTCTCGCAGGCTCGCAGTCAGCCCGTCGGCGATGCAGGGGCTTATCGCCGCCAGTAGCACCGCGGCCCCAACAGCGACGCCCACAAGCCCAAGTCTGGTCTGTCCAAAGCGCATTGCCGCTCTCCTCCTTCGGGGGTCCTGGCCCCACATGATACGTGGTTTCCTTTCGCCCTCTCCGCCCAATCCCCTCTCCCGGCTCGCCCTGGGCCCGACCATCCGTCCCGTCAACCCTGGTCCTGGAGGCCACGGCCCCCACGCCGCGAAAGGACCCTCGCCCGGACCGCCGCGCCCTCACGGGGCCCCGCGCCGGTCCTGGTCCGGGGAGGCCCGACAGAATGAGACCCTGCCTGCCGCTCACGCTGCTTGCCCCAATCGCGGCCTTGATCCTGGAGGTGGGCCTGATGTCCGCTCCGGCCGGAGCACAGACGCGCTTCACCCAGGACCGGATCGCCATCGGCTTCTGGGTGGACCCGCCCGCGGACGAGAGCATGGACGCCCGCTACGCCGAGATCGCCGAGGCGAACTTCACCCTCGTCCTTGGCGGCTTCGGCGCCCGCACGCCCGAGACGGTTCGCCGCCAGCTAGAGCTATGCGAGAAGCTCGACCTCCGGGCCGTGGTCTCGACCGCGGGTCTGCCCCCCGACCAGCTCCCCGAGGGCCCGGCCTGCTGGGGCTACATGCTGCGTGACGAGCCCAACGCCCGCGACTTCCCGGCCCTCCGTGCCCAGGTTGACGCCATCAGGGCCGCCCGTCCCGGTCGCCTAGCCTACATCAACCTCTTCCCCGACTACGCCTCGCCGCAGCAGCTCGGCACCGACACCTACGACGAGCACGTGGCCCGCTTCATCAAAGAGGTCGGCGTGGACGTCCTGTCAATGGACCACTACCCGCTCCTGCAGCCCGGGCACGACGGACGCCGGGCCTACTGCGACAACCTGGACGTCATGCGCAACTACTCCCTCCAGGAGGCCATCCCCTTCTGGAACTTCTTCAACACCATGCCCTTCGGCCCGCACTTCGACCCCACCGAGAACGCCCTGCGCTGGCAGGTCTTCACATCGCTGGCCTACGGAGCCAGGGGCGTGCTGTACTTCTGCTACTGGACGCCCCGCGGCGGCGAGTTCCCCAGGGGCGGCGCGATCCTCACGGCCGAGGGCCGGCGCACGCGCCACTACGACCAGGCCCGGCGCGTCAACGCGGCCGTGAAAGCCCTCGGCCCGACGCTGATGCAGTTGACCAGCACGGCCGTCCTGCGGCTGGCGCCCGGCGGCGACGCCGCCGCGGTTCTCGCCGACAGCCCCATCAAGGCCATCAACGGCGGGCCGCACGGCGACTACCTGCTCGGCGTCTTCTCTCACGCCGACGGCCGGCGCGCGGTGCTGCTGAGCAACTACGACTACCTCTACACCTCCTGGCCCACGGTCGAGTTCGACGCCGACCTCGCGTCCGTGCGAGAGGTCAGCCAGGAGACGGGCGGGGAAGTGGCGGTGCTTGACGACAGCCCCGACCTGGAGGGCTTGCAGCTTTCGCTGGACTCCGGTGCCGGCCGGCTCTTTCTGATGCCGCCGCGCTGACCTGTGGCTGCTGTTGTAGTCGCGGCTTGGGCGAAGCCCACGCCCGCGGCGGTGGCACCTTCCATGGTCCGTATGCCCCCCTCGGCGACGGCGAGGTACCGCTCTTCGCCCGTGAGCTGGTAGGCCGCGACCAGGCTCGCGAGGGGCAGGTTCATCACGTGCGGCGGGCCCACGGTGAGGTTCTGGCGCTGCAGCGCCCGAGTCGTCGCTGAACACGTACACCGCGCTGTCGTCGTCGCGGAACTCGCCCCGCGACCACCAGTGCCCGTAGTACCAGCGGTCCCTCGCGGTCACCTGCTAGGCCGTGCCGACGCGCTCGCGCCGCATTGTGCCGGCCTGCGCGGCCGTCCGCAACGCCGCGCCACGACGGATGGAGGTCGCCGCGGCTTCCGGCGGAAAAGCCTCGCCCGGCCTTGCGGGCTGGCCCCGTGGGGGGCAACTCAGCCAGGAGGGATATGCATGCCGCAGCGTGTCTTCGGTGAGCGGGAGCTGGAGCTGGTCAAGCAGGTCCTCGATTCCGGCCTGCTCTCAGGCCTGGGTGGAGGGGAGCTGACGCCGCGCTTCGAGCGCGAGTTCGCAGCGGCCGTGGGCAGCAAGTACGCCGTGGCCATGAACTCGGCCATGTCGGTGCTGCACGGCGCGGTGAAGGTCGCCGGAGCGGGCGCCGGCGATGAGGTGATCTGCGATCCGGTGTGCGTCTTCGGCGCGGTGGCGACGATGTACAACAACGCCGTGCCCGTCTTTGTGGACATTGACCCCGTGACCCACAACATGGACCCCGACCTGGTCGAGGCCCGCATCACGGACAGGACCAGGGCCGTGATCGTCACCCACGTGTGGGGCCTGCCCGCCCAGATTGACCGCATCGTCGAGATCGCCGGGCGCCACGGCCTCTTCGTCATCGAGGACTGCGCCCATTCCCTCTTCGCCACCTACAAGGGCAAGCAGACCGGCACCTGGGGCGACCTCGGCTCCTTCAGCTTCCAGATGAGCAAGCAGTTGGGCCTGGGCGATGGCGGCATGGGCGTGACGGACAGCGAGGAGGTCCGCGACGGGCTGGGCCTGAACGCCGGCGCGCCCACCTTCCACTCGGTGGCCCACGGCCTGCACTGGAACTACCGCATGACCGAGGCCACCGCCGCCATCGGCCTGGGGCAGCTGGAACGCGCAGCCGACTACATCGCGGGCCTGCAGCGGGTGGCGAGCTTCTATGACGCCGCCGTAGCCGACTGCGACTGGGTCACCCTCCAGCGGGCGGGCGACGAGGCCGTCCACACCTTCCACCTCTGGGCCGCCACCTTCTGGGGCGACCGCAAGGGCCTCTCGCTCGACGACTTCCGCAGCGCCCTGGGTCAGCACGAGTGCAACCTCAGCATCGGCTACACCCAGATGCCCGCCTACAGGCACCCGCTGATCGCCGACCGCCTGGGCTACGGGAGAGGATGCCCGCTGGACTGCCCGCACTACCAGGGCAGCGGCAATCGCTACCCGGAGGGCTTGTGCCCCGTGGCCGAGGACGTGGTCCCACGCATCCTCCTGGCCTACACCTTCGGCGACGAGGGTTTCCACCAGCGCAACGCCGAGCGCCTGCACGAGACGCTTCAGTCGCTGTCCTGACGGGGCGCCGGCGGCCGAAGACCGCGCGACGCGCTGGCGAACGCCCCGCGTTCCAGCCGCGCGCCAGGCCCACGCTCAAGGGAGGGAAACCATGCACCCGGTTGGCTACCTGTACGACCCGCAGGCCCACGCCGCCGCCAACGCGCGCGGCGAGAACTACTGGTTCGCCTACGTTGAGGAGGTCTTCCGCCAGCTAGGCGTTGGGGCGCAGGCGGTGGACCTCAGGGACACGGCTGCCTTCGCCGAGACGCTCCAGGGGCTGAGGGTGCTCGTCGTCGGCGATGCGCGCAGCGCCGACCCAAGGCCCGTGGCGGACGACATCGCCCGTTGGGTCCATGACGGCGGCACCCTCATCGGCTTCGCGACCGACGGCCTCGACGAGCTCTTTGGCAACACCTTCCACTCCGTCACGCCCCAGCGCGATTCGGGCTTCCAGATGACGGCCCTGGTGCGGTTTCGCCCGCACGCCCTGACCACCGGGGTCTACGGTCCCTTCTTCGCCGGCCAACCGCTGCCCGTCTACGGCCCGGTGCGCAAGGTCCAGCCCAGCGGCTCCGAGGCCCTGGCGGACCTGCTGAGCCTGCGCCAGGCCGAGACCGTGTTCCCGGCCCTGACCCGGCTCCGCCAGGGCCGCGGCTGGGCGTACTACTTCGGCCTGGACCTCGCCCAGACCATGTGGGTCCTCCACAAGGGCCGCCCCGTTGACGGCGACTACGACCTGGACGGCTACCTGCGCCTGTCCGACGCGATCGTGACGGGCACGCTACCCCAGGACGTCCCCTTCGCCGACGAGTTGCTGTTCGTCCTGCAGAACGTGCTTCACGAGGCGGGCCTGCCGATGGTACACCAGCTCCCGCCGGCCCAGGGCCAGGTGGCCGACCTGGTGGTGTTCTTCGGCGGCGACGACGAGGGCCTGACCGATGGGTCCCAGGTCGCGGCCTCGGACTTCATGAAGAGCCGCGGCCTCCCCTACCACGTCAACATCATGCCCTACCCCGATGGCAGGTTCGGCCTCACCGCTCAGGAGCACGACCACATCGTCGCCAACGGCCACGAGGCTTCCCTGCACTACAACTTCATTGACGGCTTCGCCCACCCCGCCGGCTTCACCCGGGAGGACGTGCAGCGCCAGTGGGACTGGTTCTGCCAGGCCTTCGGCCACAAGCCGGTCGCCACCGTGAACCACTGGTGCCGCTGGTGCGGGTGGACCGATCCGGCCAGGTGGATGCACGCGGTCGGCGGCCGGGCGGACAACTCGCGCATCGGCGTGAGCAGCCCGCCTCTCAACCCGGTCAACCACATCGGTTTCGCCTTCGGCACGGCCTTCCCGCACTACTACTACGAGGACTGGCGCGGCGAGAACCGGGGCTTCGACTTCCTCACCGAGCCCATCATGGCCTACGAGGTGGGCTACGCGGGCGACGCCACGGACTTCGACATGACCCACCGCGCCGTGGACCTGGCGGCCTACTACCACATGACCGCCGACTTCTTCCACCACCCGACCTACATCGCCCAGCGCGAGAGCTGCCGCAAGGCGATTGACGAGCTCCTGCGCTACCTGCAGGAGCGGGCGCTCCGTCCGCTCTTCCTCGGGTGCGACGCCCTCTGGGAGTGGTGGGACGCGCGCTCCAGGTCCGCCCTGCACGCGCTGAGCCTGACCGCCGGCGAGACGCGCTTCGTCGCCCGGTGCGAATACGGCGCGGGCATGGTGGTGAAGGTGCCGGCGCGAGGTGAGATCGCCGCGGTCGAGGTCGGCGGGAAGGCCGAGCCCGCCGTCGTCCAGGATCACTTCGGTCTGCGATACGTCCTGGTCATCTGCCCGCGGGGCGAGACGGAGGTCACGGTCCGTTTCGTCTAGGCCACTGCCCCTGCGTGGTGAGTAGCGTCGCCGGTGCCCGGCGTGGTATACCTCACGGCGTCCGGCCACGTGTGGGGGTCCGCGGAATCAGTCAAGGAGGTCGTCCATGGTCACTTCACAGCAGGTCAAGGAGTTCGCCCGCGCCCACGGCGCCGACCTGGTGGGCATCGGCTCGATGGATCGCTTCGACGGAGCGCCGCCCGCCATGGACCCGCGCTACATCTTCCCCGAGGCCAAGGCCATCATCGGCCTGGGCTTCCGCATCCATCGCGGCTGCTTCCGGGGCATCGAGGAGGGCACCTACTTCGGCGCCTACCCCTCCATGGGCTACGCCGGCATCAACTACCGCGACGCTCCCATCACCCTGCGCGCCCTGTGCAGCGCCCTCGAGG
>CAZSOQ010000141.1:0-13430 GCA_964608495.1 uncultured Armatimonadia bacterium
GTGCCACACTCGGGTCGGTCGCCGAGATCCTGCGGCGCGATGGCGATGCTCCCCGCTACGCAGCAGGCCCGCTCGCTGGTGGGCGGGCTGCTCCTCGCGGCCCTGGGGCTGGGCGCCATCGGCCTGCTGGACGACGTCGCCAAGCTTCTCGGCCACCGCAGCACGGGCGTGAAAGCCAGGTTCCGCCTGGCGGCTCAGATCGCCGTGGCCTCGGGTGCTGTGGCCCTCATCGAGTACGGATGGCTGGGGCTGGGGGGCGAGCCCAACCTGGGCTGGCTGGGCGCGAACTGGCTGCCCGAGCCCTGGCGGTGGGTTGTGCAGGTCGCGGCCATCGTGGGCTGCGCCAATGCCGTGAACTTCACTGACGGGGTGGACGGCCTGGCCTCGGGCACGGTGGCCATCGCCGCCGTGGCCCTGGCGGCCATCGCCGTGGGTATGTCCGCGGTGCTGTGGCCCGCGACCGT
Organism: uncultured Armatimonadia bacterium; assembly: GCA_964608495.1. GTDB lineage: Bacteria > Armatimonadota > Zipacnadia > Zipacnadales > FEN-943 > JAKORR01. The sequence goes on from CAZSOQ010000141.1 coordinate 465, forward strand.
GGCCGTGGCCTTCGTCCTGGCGGCCGTGGCGGGCGCCTGCCTCGGTTTCCTCGTCTGGAACTGGCACCCGGCCAGGATGTTCATGGGTGACGTGGGCAGCATGGTCCTCGGCGGAGCGCTGGGCGCCGCCGCTGTCGCCCTCCGCCTCGAGATCCTGCTGGTGATCCTGGGCGGCCTCTTCGTCCTCGAGACCCTCTCGGTCATCGGCCAGGTCGGCAGCTTCAAGCTTACGGGCAAGCGGATCCTGAGGATGGCCCCGCTGCACCATCACCTGGAGCTGAGCGGGTGGCGCGAGGTGAAGATCGTCTGCACGGCCTATGTCGCGCAGGTCCTGCTCGCGACGGTGTCGGTAGTCCTGGTCGCCCGCGTGCTCGGCGGAGGTGGCGCATGACGCCGCGAGCGAACCCGCGGGTGCCTCGACCGGTCCCGGTCGAGGGCCGCCGCTCGCTCGTCGTCGGCGCCGGACGCAGCGGTCTGGCTGCGGCGCGCTTGCTCCGCTCCCTCGGGGCTACCGTGACGGTCTCGGACCTTCGACCCCTCGCCGACCTGTCTGCTGAAGCCGCCGAGCTGGCGGCCCTGGCCGCGGAGCTGGTGGGCGACGCGCGCGACCTCGCCGGCCTGGACACGCCCGACCTGGCGGTGGTCAGCCCGGGCGTCAAGCCCACGGCCCCGATGATGGTTGACCTCAGAGCCCGCGGCGTGCCCATCCTCGGTGAGATGGAGCTGGCCTGGCAGCACTGCCCGGCCCGCGTCGCCGCGGTCACCGGCACCAACGGCAAGGGGACCACCTGCCGCCTCGCCCACGCCATGCTGCGGCAGGCGGGCGCCGGCGCCCTGCTCGCGGGCAACATCGGCGCGCCCCTCTCGGGCCTGCTGGCCCCCGCCGCCGGGCAGGTCGAGCACCTCTCGGGCGAGAGCATCGTGGTGCTGGAAGTCAGTAGCTTCCAGTTGATGACGACGAGCACCTTCGCGCCCCAGGTGGCGGCAGTCTTGAACGTCGCCCCTGACCACATGGATTGGCATAGGGACATGGCCGAGTACGCGGCGGCCAAGCGCAGCATCTTCGCCCACCAGCGACCGGAGGACCTGGGGATCGTGGTCACCGACGACCCGGGGTCGGCGCGGATGCTGGACGCGATCGCGGCGCGACGGGCCCGCGTGGCCGACAAGGGCCCGGCCGAAGTAACCTGGACGGGCGAGGCGATCCGCGCGGCCCTGCCCGGGCGCGACGAGGCCCTGGTGGCCCTGCCGGAGCTGGCGGCCTGGGGTAGGTACCACCGGCTGGACGCCCTGGTGGCCGGGGCGATAGCCTCGTGGCTGGGGGCGTCCCCCGAGCATCTGCGAGCGGCCGTGGTGGGCTACGAGCATCCGGACCACCTCATGACCAAGGTGGCTCTCGTCGGCGGCGTGCGGTATGTGGACGACTCGAAGGCGACGAACGTGGACGCGGCCCTGGCCGACCTGGACGCTCTGGCCGCCCGCGGACCCGTCGTGGTCATCACGGGCGGCAAGGACAAGGGCGTGGACCTGCGCCCCTGGGCCGAGGCCCTCGCCAGGGTCGCCAAGGCCGTCGTCCTCATCGGTGAGACGGCGGGGAAGCTGGCGTCGCTGATGCCGGGCCGAGAGCCCCTCCTGGCCCCCACGCTGGCCGATGCGGTTGACGCCGCGCGGGCCGCCGCCGAGGACGGGGACACGGTGGCGTTGATCCCGGCGTGCTCGAGCTTCGACATGTTCACCGACTACGCGGACCGAGGGCGGTGCTTCGCCGAGGCCGTGCTGGCGGCGACTCGGGAACAGGCCGATCCGGACGAAGGAGGGCGGCAGCCATGGCTTACTGGGTAGCGAAGCTGGCGCGGCGGATGCCCATACAGACGGTCTATCCGCTCATCTTCGTCCTCCTGCTGATGATCATCATCGGCATCGTGGCCGTCGAGTCGGCCGGCTACCCCGTGACGAGCGTCCCCACGGGCGCCGGCGCCTTCTACTACTTCCTGCGCCACCTCGTGGCTCTGGGGCTGGGCCTCGTCGTGCTTATCGGCGTCCAGTTGGTGGGCGAGCGCAGATTGCCCATCCTGGGAGCGGGCTTCTACGTGGCCTCGGTCATCGGGATGATCGCCGCCGCGGTCACGGGCGGGTACCAGGGCAACGCGGCGTGGACGCCCAGGTTCGGCCCGATCCCTCCCTGCCAGCCCTCGGAAGTGGCCAAGGTGAGCTTTGTGATCCTGGCGGCGTGGGTGCTGGGCCGCAAGCCGATCAAGAGCCTGCTGCAGCGGGAAGTGGGGATCTTCTTCGCCCTGGCCGCGGTCATCGTCGGCCTGCTGCTCTGGCAGAGGGACATCGGCATGTTGATGCTGTTCACGATGATCGTGATGATGATGCTGGCGCTGTGCGGCCTGCCGGTGGTGCAGTGGGCGGCGGTGGTGGGCGCCGGGGCCGTCGGCGCGGCGGTGCTGCTGCCGGCGGCCAAGTACCGCATGGACCGCATCTACGCCTGGCTGCGCCCCCAGGACTACATCGAGGCGGGCCCGGGCCGTCACATCCTCAATTCGCTCATCGCGGTCTCGCGGGGCGCGGGACGAGGGCTGGGCCTGGCTCGCTCGCCCGAAAAGTGGACCTGCCTGCCCTACCCGCACTCGGACTCTGTGTTCTGCGTGTGGGCATCCGAGACGGGCCTTTGGGGAACGGGGCTGCTGTTGCTAGCGGTGGGCTGGCTGGCCGTCCTCAGCTACACGGCTGCCTCGCGCTCGAGGTCACGCACCCAGTGGCTCCTGGCCATGGGCTGCGGGCTGACGATCTGCGTGCACGCTCTGGTGCACATGGCCGTGGCGACGAATCTGGTCCCCCAGGCCGGCCTCACCCTGCCCTTCGTCAGCTATGGCGGCACCAGCGTCATCGCCAGCGCCCTGGCGGCCGCCATCGTCCTGTGGGTGGCACGCAGGGGCAAGCCGGCCCCCGTATCACCCATGCTCAACTGACTGGTGCGGCACCTGAGGTGAGTAGCACGCGCAAGGTGCGGATCGCCCTGGTCGGAGGAGGCACGGGCGGACATGTGTCGCCCGCCCTGGCGGTCGCCCACGCGCTGGGCGCCGCCGGCCAGGACGTGCAGCCGTGGCTCGCCACCGGCCGCAAGCCCGTCGAGAGCGAGTGGGCCAGGGGCGTCCAGCCGCCGCCCGTCCGCCTGACCGCCGCTCCCATGCCCTACGGGATCAACCCGGTGGGCCTGGCCCGGGCGCTGGGAGCGGCCGCTCTGGGCGCCCTGCAGGCCGTGGCCTGGTGGCGCCGCTGGCGGCCCGATGCGATGCTCGCCATGGGCGGGTACGTGTCGGTGCCCGCGGTGCTGGCCGCGCGACTGCTCAGGGTGCCCTACGCCTGCCACGTGTCCGACGCCTTGCCGGACCGTTCGGCGCGCAGGCTAGCGAGGCGCGCGAGACTGGTCACGGTCAACTACGCCGAGGCGGCGGAGGCCTTCCCGGGGGTGCGCGTCGAGGTGACGGGGCAGCCCGTGCGGCCGTGGATCCTCGGGGCCAGCCGCGAGGAAGCGGCCCGCGAGCTGGGCCTGCAGCCCGACCGCACGACCCTGGTCGTCATGGGCGGCAGCCAGGGGGCCCGGACGCTGAACCGGGCCGTGGTCGCCGCGGCGGGCCGCCTGATGCGCGAGGGCGAGCTGCAGGTGCTCCACCTCGTCGGCTCCCTCGACTACGAGGAGGTGAGCCGGGGCCTGCAGGCGGCGGGCGTCCCGGGCGAGCGATACCGGGCCTTTGCCTTCCTGCACCAGATGCAGTGGGCCCTGGCGCTGGCGGATGTGGCGGTGACCAGGTGCGGGGCCAACGGCCTGGCGGAGTTCGCCGCCGCGCGCACTCCCATGGTGATGATCCCCTACCCCCACGCGGGGGGGCACCAGCGGCTCAACGCCGAGCCGTTGCGGCAGGCCGGGGCTGGCGTTATAGTCGAGGACGCCGAGCTCACCGGCGACAGGCTCGCGGACGAGGTCCTGGCCATCTCCGAGGACCAGGCCCGCCGCCGCGAGATGGCCGCCGCCGCTCGACGGTGGGCCAGGCCCGAGGCCGCCGCCCACGTGGCCCGTCTGCTTCTCGAGCTGGCCGGGCACCCACCAGGGCAAAGGGAGGAGTGAAGCTGCAACTCGACCCCAGGGACCTGAGTAGAGAGAAGGCCGAGGACGCCCTGCGCGGCGCCTCCCGCTTCCACTTCACGGGCATCGGCGGCGTGGGGATGAGCGCGCTCGCCCGAATCCTGGCGCGCCAGGGCAGGACCGTGTCGGGCACCGACCGATCCGACAGCCCCCGGCTCGAGCAGATGCGCCTCGAGGGCGTGGCGGCCGAGGTCGGCCACCGGGCCGAGGCCGTGCACGGCGCCGAGGTCGTGGTGGTCACCACGGCCCTGACCGAGGACAACATCGAGCTCGTCGAGGCCCGACGCCTCGGCCTGCCGGTGCTGCACCGCGCCGAGCTGCTGGCGGCCGTGGTCAACCGGCGCCCGGCCATCGCCGTCACCGGCACCCACGGCAAGAGCACCACCACCGCTCTCGTGGGCCACCTCCTCGCCGCCGCCGGCCTCGATCCGCTCGTCATCGTCGGCGGCGACGTGCACGAATGGGACGGCAACGTACGCTTCGGCGCGGGGCCCTGGGCCGTCTTCGAGGCCTGCGAGAGCGACGGCACCCTCCGGCTCTACCGCGACGCCTGCCAGACCATCACAAGCCTGGAGCCCGACCATCTGGACAGGCACCACAGCTTCGCGGCCCTGTGCGACACCATGGCCCGCTTTGCGGCCTCCGCCGACCCCGACGGCTTCGTGGTCTACAACGCGGACAGCGAGACCGTGCGGGCGGCCGTGGCGGGCAGCCCGGCCCGCCTCCTGGGCTATGGCCGGACCGCCGGCGAGTACCGCCTGGGCCGCGTCACGGCCAGGGGGCGCGAGGGCCTCAGCTTCGCGCTGCGCGGGCCCTCCGGCGAGGTTACGGCGACGATGGGCCTCTACGGTGAGCACAACGCCCGCAACGCCACGGCCGCGCTGGCGGTCGCGCAGCAGGCCGGCGTCGAGGTGGACGTGGCCGTCGAGGCTCTCGCAGGCTTCGGGGGCGTCATGCGACGGTTCGAGCTCCTGGGCAGGCTCGGCGAATCGGAGGTCTTCGACGACTACGCCCACCATCCCACCGAGGTTCGAGCGACCCTGCGCGCCGCGAAGGAGCATCTGGGCAGGCCGGTCCTCGTCGTGTTCCAGCCCCATCTGTACTCGCGGACCAGGGACCTGATGGGCGATTTCGTCCGGGCCTTCGGCGACGCGGACGACGTGATCGTCACCAGGATCTACGCCGCCCGAGAGGAGCCGATACCCGGGGTCACGGGCGAGGCGCTGGCCGAGGGCGTGGCCGCCCAGCGCGGCGCACGACCGACGCGCTTCGTCGCTGACTTCGACGAGATGGTCGAGTCCATCCGACCCAGATACCGCGACGGGTGGACGGTTCTGGTCATGGGCGCCGGAGACATCAGGAAGGTCGGCGAGAGGCTGGTCGAGGAGGGATAGCGACATGAGGGAGCTGCTGGCCCTGGTCTGGGACGTGGCGCGGCGCGCCCGCGGGCTGCTCGTGCTGACGGTCGTGCTCTCCTTCGCCGCCGGAATCCTCGAGTCCGAGGTCTTCCGGGTGCACAGCATCTACCTGGAGGGCCCCCGGCGCGCCGTGCTCGAGGATGTCCGGGACCTGCTCCAGGGCCTGGGCCCCACCAGCACGGCCCTCTGCCCCTGCGGCGCCGTGACCCAGCGCGCCAGGCAGGCCTGTCGCGTCCGCGATGTCAACCTGCGCAGGCGTCTGCCGCACGAGATCTACCTGTACGTCGAGCCGCGCGAGCCGGCCGCCGCGCTCAGCACGCCGACGCGCCCGGACTGGTACATGCTGGCCGACAGCAGCGGCATGGTCTACGAGAGCGTGGGCGGCCCGCCGAGCCGTGTCGTGCAGTTCCACGCCTTCCCGGCGGACTTCCTGGGCGTGGGGTTCGAGCTGCAGGAGCAAGCGGCCGTGGTGTACGCCGACGTGATGGCCGGACTGGAGAAGGGCGGGGCCCGCATCCGTAAGGTGGACTTCCAGGACCCGGCCAACATCGTCGCCTTCCTCGAGGATGGAACGAAGGCGAAGATCGGGGGTATGGACAACCTGGAGCGCAAGTTCGCGCTGCTGGGGTGGATCGCCGAGGAGATCGAGCGCAAAGGAATGCGGGCCCAGTACATAGACGTCCGGATACCTTCGCAGCCGGCCGTCCTCCCCCGTGAGGCGATGGCGCCTGCGGGACAGTCGTGACGAGCGCGGCGCGATGGGCGGCAGGCTCCGCGAGCAGCCGCCGGGCCTGGCCTATCTCAGCACCTGGAGGCTGCGCCCCATGACCTCAGCACTAGCCCCGGTCCTGGCCCTGCTACTCCTGCCCACCTGGGGCCAGACGCCGGACGAGCGGGCCGAAATCGCCGCCTTCCAGCGCGAGGTCGCCGAGGCCGAGAAGCTTCGCGACGCCACGGCCGCCTTCTCCACCAACTTTCCCATCGCGCGCCTGGCCCTGAAGAAGGCCCGCCTCCTCGCCCAGGGCCCCGCCTTCTTCGGCCCGCCGGTGGCCGTGCAGGAAGTGCTCCAGACCGGTCGCCAGGCCCTGCAGCGGATCGCGGCCCAGACGGCCTACCGGGGCGCGCCCGGCAAGCTCAACGAGCTGGCCTATGAGGCCGAGAACGACGGCTCCGTCCAGCCCTACTACCTGTACATCCCCGAGGACTACGACCCCGCGCGCCAGTGGCCCCTCATCGTCTTCCTCCACGGCTACGTGCCCTCCATCACCGTTCTGGACCCCTGGATCCTGCCCGACGAGGTCTGCAGGATCGCCGGGCGCAACGGCTGCCTGCTCCTGATCCCCTACGCGCGCCGCAACACGGACTTCCAGGGCGTGGGCGAGGTGGATGTGATCGAGACCCTCGCCCTCGTCCAGAGGTACTACCCCGTGGACGAGCAGCGCATCTACATGTCCGGCGTGAGCATGGGCGGGATGGGCGCGTGGAACATGGCCCTGCGGCACCCCGGGCGCTTCGCGGCCGTGACGCCCATCGCGGGCCACTCCGACATGCTCACCTGGTGGCGCTGGCCCGTGAACGACGTGGCGCCCTTCAAGAAGTGGCTCATCGAGTGGGACAACCCCGTGGACCTGGTCATGAACGCGCGCGGCCAGAGGGCCTTCGCGCAACATGGCGAGAACGATCAGCTCATCCCCGCCGAACAGTCGCGCACCATCGTCGCCCGGGCGCGCGACGAGGGCCTGGACTTTGCGTACCACGAGTACCGCGGCGAGGGGCACTACATCTATTGGGGCACCGAGTGCTTCGAGAAGGCCTGGGCCTGGCAGAAGCAGTTCGCCCTCGGCGACCCCGTGCGCGAGCTCACCTACAAGACCTATAGCCTGGAGTATGACCGCGCCTACTGGCTCCGCGTGGACGCCATCGCCACCTGGGGCCGCCCCGCCACCGTGAGGCTCAAGGTCGAGGACGAGGCCAGGCGCGTCAACGTCCAGACGGACAACGTGGCGGCCTTCTCGCTCAACCTCGACGAGGCCGGCCTGCCCGCCGACATCAGCCTCGTCCTCAACGGCGCGCCCGCGGAGCCGGCCCGCGGCGAAGGCCCGTGGGTGAGCTTCGCCCCGCAGCCCGTCGCCCCGGCCGACGGCTTCCCGCCCGTCAAGTGCAAGGGGCTCTGCGGGCCCGTCGAGGAGGTCTTCGACACGCCCTTCATCGTCGTCCAGGGCACCGCCGGGGACAACGCGGCCGACGAGGACCTGGCCCGCAAGACCGGCACCTGGGTCGCCGAATGGGACGCCTTCGCCGACGGCTACCCGCGCGTCGCCACCGACGCCGAGATCACCGACGCCGACATCGCTCGCTACAACCTGGTCCTCTTCGGCACGCCCCAGACCAATAGCGTCCTCGCCCGCCTCGCCGACAAGCTGCCCATCAGGATCGGCGACCACGAGTACCAGATCGGCGAGCGACGCCTGGCGGGGCCCGAGCTGGGCTTGGTCCTGTGCTACCCGAACCCCCTGGCGCCCGACAAGTACGTGGCCGTCTACGCCGGCGAGTACTACGGCGCCAAGCTGTCCATCAACCACAAGCACGACCTGCTGCCCGACTTCCTCGCCTTCCGCGCCGACCGGTTCCTGTACGACGAGACCGACGACTGGGTCTGCGGGGGCTTCTTCGATAGCCGCTGGCGCCTGAGCGACGAGACCACCTGGGGCAACGCCGGCGCGACGGGCGCCGACTGAGCCACCGGCCCAGGGCCCGCCAGGCCAAGGAAGGCGACCGTCTACGGCGCGGCAGGCGGCGTTCCCTCAGGCGCAAGCGACGTCCACAGCCCCTGCAGCGGCCGATCGTCCGGACCGGCCAGCCGCACGTACAGCCCCCACTGCCCGCCCTCCTGGCACACCTTCATCAGCAGCGTGTTCCACCCCGACCGCAGCTTGATCGCCACCCGGTCCTGGTCCGGCGCCGGCGGACGCGGGTCGGGGAAGGTGTGCACATGCTCCCCGTTCACCCACAACTTGCACTCGTCGTCGCTGCCCAGGTACGCCACGCCATCCTCATCGCGCGGAGCCCACACGTACGCCACGGCGTAGGCGACGGTGAAGTCCTTGGGCTTGAAGAGCGGCTCCAGGTTGATGAAGTTCGGCTCGGCCTGCGGCCCGGTCGGCCAGCGCCACCGCGTCGTCAGCCACTTGACCGGCCCCTCCTTGCCCTCCAGTTCCGCGCCGATCTTGAGCTCCTGCTCCGGCGGGTACACCGCCTCCAGCCCCCGCCGCTCAGCGTTGTCGAAGGGCCCGACCAGGTGGAAGAGCTGCAGCGGGCTCGTGTCCACCACGGCCGACAGCTCCCCGGCCACCGGCAGGCCCGCCCACTCCCCCTGCAGCGGCGTGGACACCCGGACCAGGCCCACCGGGCAGTAAGGCCCGTAGGCCAGCTCCCTGCCCAGGTCCGGCCAGCGCGACCCGTCCGGCGCCTGCAGGCTCGCGAGCAGCCGCTGCGTCGCCTCGGGCGCGTACGGGGACCGGAGGACCTCCGGGGCCAGCCGCGCCGTCGTCCCGTCCGCCAGCACCTCCAGCCGCCCTTCGAGGCTGATGCCCAGCACCGTGGCCAGGGCCTTCATCCGGTCCTTCTCGTTCGCCGCGCCGCGCGCCGCCGCGTCCACCAGCAGCGGCAGGTCGTCCTCCTCGATCTCGCTAAGCGTCCGCCGCGCCAGGGTCAACGGCACCTGCCCGGCTTCCAGCCGGCGCGCCAGGTTCTCGGCCTTCGCCGCTGCCTTGGTCGCCTGGAAGCTGGCCGTCACCCAATCCCCCTCGAGCGCGCGAAGGTCCTCGGCCACCCGCCGCAAATGTCGGCCCAGGCCCAGGGCCTGCGAGCACAGCGTGTACTCCTGATGTCCCGCGCCGCCCCGCAGCTCCACCCGGTAGCCGCTCGTGACCGGTCGCCGCGGCAGGTACACGGACACCCTGCGCTCCCCGGCCTCCCAGCACCATCCCGGCGACTCGTCCGCGCTGTCCCACGCGCGGGGCTTCGCCTTCGCCAGCGCCTTGCCGTCGAGCAATACCTCCTCGGGCGCGAACCGGCCCAGCACCGTCACCCGCCAGCTCCGGTCCTTCACCTGGCCCTCGAAGCTGCCCTCGGCCGGCGCGACCTCGAGCGTCTGGCTCGTGCTCGACCCGGCCGTGAGCCTCAGCTCCGTCTTAGCGAACTCGCCCTTCTGGTATCCCTTGCTCTCCCCATCGTCCTCATACAGCGTGAAGCTCGCGTCCGGGCGCCCCACGGTCACCACGGCCGTCAGCCGATCCGGGCGCTCCTGCCCCACGTGGGCCGGTGCCGCGCCGTTGGTCACCAGGATGCTGCCCCGCCGGTAGAACATCGGCAGGCGCTGCAGGTCGGCCTCGTAGCTTATCACGCCCGAGGAGTAGGCCTCGCCGGTCCACGGATCCAGCCACTCCCCCGGCGGCAGCCACACCTCGCGGCGGGCCGGCTGTCCCGCCGGCGCGGCTTGGACGATGGGCGCCACCAGGATCGCGTCGCCGAAGAGGTACTCGTCGTCGCGCCTGTAGGCCTCTTCCTCTTCGGGCCAGTCGAGGTACAGCGGCCTGCACAGCGGCTCGCCGGTCTCGTAGGTCTGGCGCGCCCAGGAGTAGATGTACGGCAGCAGCTCGTAGCGCGCGCCGAAGTAGGTCCGCGCCGCCTCTATCCCCTCCGGGCCGTACTCCCACGGCTCGCGGATGCCGTGGTTGCTATGCAGGCGCAGGATGGGGCTGAAGGCCCCGAACTGGACCCAGCGGATGTACAGGTCGGCGGGCAGGCGGTCGCCGTTGAAGCCCCCGATGTCGTTGGACCAGTACGGATAGAGCACGTTGGCGGCCCGCGAGGTGAAGCCTACCTCGTACCCCAACACGCCCCAATCGGCGAAGGTGTCGCCGCTGAACCCCGTGGGATAGCGGTGGGAGCCGTGGCCCCCATAGCGGGCGAAGAGCAGGCCGCGCTTGCCCGTGTGCTTCTCCGTGTAGTCAAAGTACAGCTTGCTCGTCCACATCTGGCTGTCGAGCCCGCGCATCCCCGCCGCGCTGCCGTCTATCCACCAGAAGTCCACCCCCTGCTCGTGCAGGGGCTTGTGCAGCAGCTCGAAGTAGGCCTCGGCGTGAGTCTTGTCCGCCAGGTTGAACTGCACGTCCTCCCGCCCCGCCGGGTCCACGCCCATGGCCCGGCACACGTCCGCGAAGCGGCTGTCCGCGGCCGGCAGCCGGCCCGGATGGTTGTTCAAGGTCACCTTGCAGCCCTGGGCGTGCACCCAGTCCAGGAACTCCTCGGGGTTGGGGAACAGCTCCGGGTTCCAGTCGTAGGACTCCCAGCCATGCAGATGCCAGTCCACGTCTATGACCAGGACGTCCAGGGGGATGCCCAGCTCCCGGAAGCGGTTCACGATCTCGCGCTCCTCGGCGTCGGTGAAGGGCCAGTAGCGCGAGTACCATCCGCCGAAGGCGAACCGTGGCGGCAGGTTGATGTGGCCCATCAGATCGCTGGCCAGCAGCAGGGCTCGCCAGTAGTCGTGCCCGTAGGCGCAGAAGTACCAGTCCTGCGCGTTGGCGTCGGGCCGCTCCGCGAGCCAGTCGGTGGCGGGGTCTATCAGGGGCCGACCCGAGTCGTCATAGAAGAACCAGCCCGAGCGGCTGAGCAGGCCCTGGCCGAGCGGCGGCAGCGCGGCGCCCTTGACGCCGTCGAGGCTGTGACGGGTGCCGCCGAGATTGCCGGGGTCGGGATCGCCCGGATGCCACGGCCCGGCCAGGCGCGGCGACTCGATGGTCAGGTTCTCGGCCCCGAAGCGGCCGGCCGGCGTGTAGCGCACGGTCAGGTCCGGGGTCTTGAGGACCACGACCCCGTCGGGCGAGTCCTCGCGCGTGATCTGCACCGCCGGCCACTCGCGCCCGACCACCACCGCCGATGGCCAGTCGGCCCACTGCTGCTCCTCGGACCACTCCAGGCGCACGAGGTCGGTGGTCAGGAAGGTGATCCGCGCCGGACCCACGGTTGCTGTGCTGCCGGTGACTCGCAGGTCCTGAGCCACCGCCCAGGTGCAGCTCAGCAGCAGCCCAAGCGCGAGGAAAACGGGCATCGGGCGGTTGAGTCTCACAGCCAGTCCCCCCTTGGCCGACGGTTGACGCGCAGGCGACCACGCCGGGGATTGCTTCGTCGCGCTGGAGGTAGAGCCTTCCCGGAGCGGAAGGGCCGGGCCGAGGCCGGGCCTGGGTGGGAGTCCCGGGCGGCCCGGACGGTGACCTCAAAGCCATGACCCCACGCGAGCGTGTCCTGACGGCGCTGGATCACCGGCAGCCCGACCGTACCCCCAGGGACTTCTGGGCCGAGCCGCCGGCCCTGCGCCGGCTCTTCGAATTCCTGGGGCACCAGGACCAGGAAAGGCTGCTGCGCGAGCTGGGCGTGGACGTGCGCCACCTGGACGCGGGTGGCCCGCCCGAGCGCTCGCTCGGCGGCGGCCTGTACCGGAACATGTGGGGTGAGCAGTACATCTACCGCGAGACTGGCTGGGGGCCCATGCGCGAGGACGTCAAGGGTGCGCTGGGCGGCGCCCGCAGCCTGGCGGACCTGGAGGCCTTCGACTGGCCCACACCCGACTGCCTCGACCACTCGCGGCTGCGGGAGCTGGCCCGCAGGCACGACGACTACGCCCTGCTGTACGGGTCGGCGGATATCTGGCAGCGGCCGGCCCTCGTGCGCGGCTGGCAGGAGATGTTCCTCGACATGGTCGAAGAGCCCGACCGGGTCCACTTCCTCTGCCGCACCTTCACGGACTTCTACCTTGAGGACTACACGCGCGCCGCAGAGGCCACCGACGGGCGCCTGGACCTCTTCCTGGTCATCAGCGACCTCGGCAGCCAGCAGGCACCCCTGATCTCCCTGGGCATGTTCCGGCGCTTCGTGGCCCCCTATCTGCGCGAGATGATCCACCACATCCACGCCCTCGGCGCCCGGGCCCTGTTCCACAGCTGCGGCGCGATCCGGCCCTTCATCCCCGACCTCATCGAGCTGGGCGTGGACGTCCTGGACCCGATACAGCCCACCGGCCCGGACCTCTCGCCCGAGGCACTCAAGGCCGACTTCGGCGACCGGCTCTGCTTCCACGGGGGCATCGACATGCAGCGGCTCCTGCCCAGGGGCTCGCAGGGGGAGGTGCGGCGCGAGGCGGCCCGGTACTGTGACGTGCTGGGCGCCGGCGGCGGCTACGTTCTCGCGCCCGCCCATCTGATCCAGCCCGACGTCCCGCCGGAGAACGTCCTGGCTATGTACGGGGTGGGATAGGCGCCTGTTCGTCCTTGCGGGCAGCGATCAGCCCCAGAGTCTGGCATACCAGGGGCTCTGCCCCCAGGCCCCCTGCTGGGG
>CAZSOQ010000142.1:0-13427 GCA_964608495.1 uncultured Armatimonadia bacterium
CATGTGGTGGGTCCAGAAGGAGAAGAGCGGCGGCCAGTTCACCGAGCAGGTCACCCACACCGTGGACCTGCTCCGCTTCCTCTGCGGTGAGGCCATGCAGGTCTCGGCCTTCGCCGCCACGGGCTTCAACAACAACATCCCGGGCTACAACATCGAGGACGCCGTCGGCGTCTCGGTCAAGCTCGCCAACGGCGGCGTCGCCCTGCTGTACTCCTGCTGCGCCTCCAACGCCAGGGGCGGCGTCATCCTCAACGTCCACGCCCTCCAGCACTCGGCCGAGTTCACCGGCTGGGGCCACGACGCCGTCATCTACACCGCCGGCGGCAAGAAGCCGCAGCAGATCCCCGGCGAGGGCGACATCTTCGAGATCGAGGACCGCGCCTTCCTGCGGGCCGTGGCCAAGCAGGACCCGTCCGAGATCCTCAGCGACTACTTCGACGCCCTCAGGACGCTGCAGCTCACGCTGGCCGTGGACCGCGCGATCTCGACGGCTCGGATCGTCAAGCTGGGCATGTAGTCGCGCGATCCCCTGTAGTCGTGGGTCGGGCAAAGCCCGTGCCCGCGGGGGTGGCGCGTGCTATGGTCCCATCCCGGCGTGATCGCGTCCCGCCGCGTGGATACATCCCGCCAAGGAGCTCCCCACGATGCAAATAGGCTTGGCGACGCTGCTGGCCTCCAGCTCCCAGACCGCGCCCGACCGAACGCTCTTCGACTGCCTGCCGCTGTTCAAGCAGGCCGGGGTGGCGGCCATCGAGTACAACGACCAGTCCTTCCCGCGGTTCTGGAAGGACCCGCTGGACCAGGTCAGCGCCGCCGCGGACCTGGCCCGCGAGCTGGGCCTCGAGCTGTGGTCCGCCCACAATCCCTGCGCCGACTACGACGTCGCCACGCTCGACGAGCAGGCCCGCCGCGAGGCGGTCGAGGCCACCAGGTACATGATCGGCGTGCTGGGGCGGATCGGCGTGCGGCATCTGGTCGTGCACCATGTCTCCGGCCCGGCGGACAGGGACCCGGGCATCCTCGAGGCCGGTCACCGCGTGCTCGCGGAGCTGCTGCCCGTGGCCGCCGACAGTGGCGTGACGCTGCTGATCGAGAACCTGGGGAACTGGCCCGTGGCGCGCCTGCTGCCCACCCTCGAGCTCTTCGGCGAGGAGCACCTGGGCATCGTGGTGGACGTGGGCCACGCGCACCACAGCCCCCTGCCTGTGACCGCCGAGAGCGAGATCCGCGCGGCCGGCCCGCACCTGCGCAGCCTGCACGTGCACGACAACCACGGGCCGCAGGCCGGCGACGAGCATCTGCCGCCCGGCTGGGGAACCGTGGACTGGCCCGCCGTGGTCCGGGCCCTGGCGGACGTGGGCTACCGGGGGCCCTTCATGATGGAGGTCATGCGCAGCAACCCGCGCATGGAGCCGATCAGCCCCGAGGAAGCGATCTTCGTGGCCGCGGACGCCGCCCGCGAGGTGCTGGCCGGCGCGCGGTGACCGGCGCGTCGGACCGCGCGGCGCGTCGGACCGCGCGGCGCGTCGAACCGCGCGGCGTTCCCGCCCCAAGGCCCGCTACCGGTGGCCCTGCTGGGGCGGGTTGAAGCCCGTGCGCTGAGGGCCGCCGGCCCCGAAGCGCCGGTACTGGACGCTCAGCTCCTGCCACCTCAGCTTGTCGGGCGGCGTCTCCGCCAGGACCTCGAGCAGGAGCGCCTGGCTGATGGCCGCCAGGCGCCCGGCCTCGGCGCTCTGCTGCAGGGCCCTCGTCGCCGCCTGCTGAACCACCTCGGCGATGGCGCTGGGTGAAAAGCCCTCGGTGCGCTCGGCCAGTGCGCGGTAGTCCACCGGCCCCACGGCCTCGGGCGCCCGCCCGCGCGTAAGGTAGAACCGGAAGAGCTCCTGGCGCTGCTCCACCTCCGGCGACGGCACGAAGAGCGTCACATCGCCGAAGCGCTCGGGGCGTAGCAGCGCCGGGTCCACCAGGTCGGGGAAGTTGCTGGCGCCCACGAGCACGATCCCGTCCCCGCGCCCGGCCCGCTGGCTCTCCATCAGCAGCGTGTTGACGACCAGCCGCACCCACGACTCACCCGGCCCGGCGGCTGCGCGCTGCCCGCCCAGCGCGTCCAGCTCGTCGAAGAACACGATTACCGCCCTTTGCTGCCCGGCCGTCACCAGTTCCCGCGCGTGGGCGAACACTCCCTGGATCGCCTTCTCCGAGTTGCCCGCCCACATGCTCAGGATCGCGCTGATGCGGCAGCGGATCAGCGGCGCCCCCATCTCGCCGGCGAGAGCCTCCACGATCAGGCTCTTGCCGCACCCCGGCGGTCCATACAGGAACAGCCCGCAGCTCGGGTCCACCCCAAGCAGACCGGCCAGATCGGGCCTCGCCAGGGCCGTGATGACCCGCCCTCGCAGCAGGCTCTTGATCTGCTCCAGGCCCACCACATCGCCGAAGGTCGTCTTCGGCCACTCCACGAGCTGCGAGGCGTCGAAGTCCGACCGCCAGTCCCCGTCCCGGCTATCCGGCTGCAGGTTGCGCAGAGCGTCGCGGGCGGCGGTGTAGCCGGGCACCAGCTCCATCGCCCGCCGGTAGTCGGCCGCGGCCCGCTCGCGGTCGCCGGTCTCCTTGTGCGCTATGCCGCGCGAGTAGTGGCAGTCCGCCGCGTCCTTGCCCCACGCCCCGTGCTCCAGGGCCCAGGTGAAGTCATCGATCGCCTGCTGCCAGCGCCTCAGCCTGCAGTAGCACAGCCCCCGGTTGTACCGTGGCGCGATCGAGTCCGGGTACCGCGCCAGCGACCGGCTGTAGGCCACCGCCGCGTCCGCATACCGCTCCAGCCGGTACAGCACGCTGCCCAGCTCGAAGTAGGTGTCGCCCGACGACGGGTGCAGCTCCACCGCCTGCTCCAGCAGCCGCAGGGCCTCCTCGCACCGCCCGAGCTGCACCAGACTCCGCCCCGCCTGCTCGTAGGCCTCGCCCATCAGCGGCTCCATGACCGCCGCCAGCAGCGCCCAGTGATAGGCTTCCTCGTAGGCCTGCAGGGTCTCCCGGCTCTTCGCCCGCGCCAGCAGCGCGCTCGCCGTCCACTCCTCGCCTGTCGGGTCGTGGGCCGCCAGGCTCTCCCGCAGCAGGCACGCCGCGACCCCGTCCTCGAGCGGATTCGCCAGCTCCGCCAGCGCCTGGACCTGGGTCGCCGTCAGCAGGTCCGGCGTCCGCTGGGGTGCGATCTTCGCCATCTGCAGCAGCGCCAGGTACCGGCAGCCGGGGCCCCAGTACAGCTTGATCTCCCCCGCCGCCAGGCCGATCAGGTCCCAGCCCTCGCTCCCCCGGAGCTGATCCAGCGGCCACGTCCGCAGCGCCGCTATCCGCAGCTGCTCATTCCGCCCCAGCAGCGCCGCCCGGTACAGCGGGAGAATTGGGGACGGCGTCTCCCGCACGATCTCCTGCAGTGCCTCCATCGGGTCCCGCTGCTGCTGCGCGATCAGCTCCTCGGCGCGGGACAGCAGCGCCGTCATCTCTCCGGCCATGGTCGTCTCCTCCCCGGCGGGTACTGCCCTGGCCCTCGGGGCCCCGGGTATCGCGCCTCGCTTCCCCACGGTGGCCTTGCCACCTGCCTGCTCAGTGATCCCTTCCGAGCAGCGCGAGGCGTTCCGCCTCGCTTACCGGCGCGCCGGTCTCGGGGTTCAACGCGCGGATGGCACCGTCCACCACCCCCGTCACCAGCCGGCCGGCGGCCGCCGGGTTGCCGCACAGGTGCGGCGCGTCCAGCAGCCCCGTCCGGATGGCCCGCGCCAGGCAGCGCGGACAGGCCCACGGGTCGCCGCACCCGCAGTCCAGGGCCCGCAGCGCCTCCAGCAGCACCTCCGCCTCGGCCACCAGCTCGGCCCTGCGTTCCTGCACCCGGGCGGCACCCGTGCCGTCCGGCGCGTCGTGCCCGCAGCTCTCGATCACGCCCTGCACCAGCCGGCAGCTCTCGATCAACTCATCGGGCCGCGCGGCGTGGTCGGCCTCGCAGTAGCCCACCACGTGCATGATGACCGGCTCGAGCTGGAGCTGCAGCGCCGTGGACGCGCCCAGTTGCCCCTTCGCCGTCGCCGCGTCGGGCGAGAAAGACATCAGCCCCGCGCGGGTCTGGGTGAGCGACGTGAAGCCCTCGCCGTGCAGCCGCTCGATCAGCTCCCGGTTCGCCAGCATCTTCGCCAGGTCCATGGCGTAGCTCGTGGTCGCCGGGGTGTTGAACATGTACTGGGCCACGTAGGTCGCCACGCCCGCCTTCCTGGCGTTATAGGCCGCCAGGTAGGCCATCACCACCGCGATCGTGTCGTGGGCCTCGCGCAGGCTCCAGTGGTGCGACTCATTGCACTCCAGCGGGATCCCGCGCTCGCCGTACCAGGCCATGCACCGCTGATTCTCCTCGATGGCCGCCTCCAGCGGTCGGTTGCTGCGCCTGTCCAGCACGTTGTACCAGCACAGCGGGATCGCGCCCCAGGCGTTGTGGATCGTCTCGACGTGCACCTCGGCCCAGCGGATCAGGTCGCGCGTCCCGGAGTAGCAGCGCAGCAGCGGGTAGTTGCCGCGGCGCGTGGCCTCGTAGATCGCCCGCAGGTCGTCCGCCGTGCGCAGAGGCACGCCGCCGGCGCCGTCGAGCGATGGGTCCATGTCCTCCGGCCGGAAGAAGCTCTCCTGGGCGTTCTGGTCCGGGCCGATGGACAGCACATCCAGCGCCCGCGCCTCGGCTATCCGGCCGGCGCCCTCTACCGTCGCCGCCACTGTGGGCTGCCCGAAGTGGTGACGCAGCAGCGGGCGGCTCGTGAGCCGCAGCCGCTCGAGCAGCGTGCTTCCCCAGGTCTCCTCGCCGCCTCGGGCGGTCTCGCCGCGCAGATAGGCCACAATCTCGTCCACGGGCTGCGTGCCGTCGAAGACCGCCTCGAAGAGGCCGCTTTCGACGGCTACCCGACCCACCTCCGGCGTCCCGCCGAAGCACATCCGTATTCCACCCAGTCCCCGTCGCCCCAGACCCTCTGCCAGTTCCCCCAGAAGCTGCCTCAGTGGCTCGGGCGACAGGCGGTAGCTCACGGCCACCAGGTCCGGCCGCTCGGCGCTCACGGCCTCCAGCAGGCGCTCCACGGGCACCGCCGCCCCCAGGAAGCTCGTCGCGTAGCCCTCGCGCCGGCTCAGGGCCAGGAAGTTGAGGATCCCGGCCACGTGCACGCAGTTGCCCAGACTGCAGCCCAGAATCGTCCTCTCAGCCATCGCCCGGCTCACCCTCCAGCACCAGTCTGCGCACCTGCCGGACGCTCAGGCCCTGAATCCCCAGCCGCTCCGTGGTCCGCCCCTCGGCCCAGAAGTCGTGCTGCATCAGGGCCGAGGCGACGTGGATGATGCTCGCCATGAGCGGGGTGTCCACGCCGTACTGCTGGGCCATGGACACCATGGGCACCAGGCTGGTGGGCACGTCCTCCAGCAGGTAGCGGTGCTGCAGCGACGGCGGGGCCGTAATGCCCTTGTAGCCGTAGTTGGCCTGCACCGCCTCGTAAAGGTCGCGCCCGGCCACGTCGTAGGCCATGTAGAGCCACTTGTGCACCGGTATCACCCGCACCCCCAGGACGGAGGCCACGGCGCGCCGCTCCCGGTCCACGGCTTCCAGATAGGCCGCGACCGAGGGCGTGATCCCCCCGTGGTAGTACTCGAACTCCCCGTGGGTGTCCTCGATGCGGGCGGCGTTGACTACCATGACCGCCGGGTGAAACATGACCGCCACGTTCCCCAGCCCCGTCTGGAGCACGTTATCGGCGGGCACGAACTGCGGGTAGGCCTCGTGCAGCGCCTTCAGCACCTCGCCCGTCCTGTAGGCGGGGAGGGCCGCCAGGGCCACACTGCTCTTGACGGCGTGGATGCGGGCCTGCGCGGGGCCGGAGATCCGGCTGGCGAAGACAAAGGTCTCCGTCTCGGCCAGCACGATGTCCGCGGTGCACTGCTGATCGTTCAGGACCCGGGCAAACTCCAGGACGCCGCCCGTGCGACCGGGGTTGAGGACGACTACCTGCCCGTCCTGCAGATGGGGGGCACAGAAGCGGGCCACGTCCGCGTGGCCGCTGGCGGGGACGACGACCATGACGATGTCCGCGCCCCTGATGGCCGCGCCTGCGTCGCTTGTGACGAGATCCAGCTCAGCCGTGCCGCCCTCTAACGGGACGCCCTCCCCGGCGACGAGGTCAATGGCGCCGCGGCTCTGGATCGCCTCGATACGCTCGGCGGTGCGGTTCCACAGCCGGATGGTGAAACCGCGGAGCGCGAGGTCTGCCGCCATCGCCGTGCCACCATGTCCGGCGCCCATCACGCAGAAAACCGGCCTATCGGAGCCCATGACATACCTCCTTCTCACGGACCGAGAGGGGCCTAAGTGTACGCGAAGGCCCGGGACCCTGTCGAGACCTGGCCGGCGTGGTCGGTCCGTCGTAGTCGCAGGTTGGGCGAAGCCCATGCCCGCGGCGGTCGCGGTCGGTGTGGTCCCCCTGACCACCACAGCACCACCCCCGCAGGCACGCGCCACGAGCCGCTCGGCGGCTCGCAGCGCGACCTGCGACTACATATTTCTCCCGTTGTGGCTGGAAAGGGGGGTGAAACGGTTTCACCACTTATTCGGCATTTTGCGTCTGTTTGCGGCATTTCGCGTTGGCTAAAACAGCATTATGTCCAATCCCTGCGGCTGTACCTCGCCCCACCGCTGACAGGCCCGGCCGGACCCGCCCACGGCCTCGCAAGGCCGGATCAGGCGGCCCTCGCGCCTGCATCCGTACCAACTGAAAGTACGATAGGCTGCCCCGTATCGACTTTTCGCCCCCCTTGTGTTAGGTTAGCCCTCTTGAGGGAGGCCACGAACCGCTTGATCGGCCGTTTCGTGGCCATGGGTCTGCTCCGCGAGACCACCGGGGGCAGTCGCGACCGCCTCTTCGCCTACGAGCCCTATCTGCCGCTCCTCCGCGAAGGCACCGAGCCGTTGCCGCCCTCGGCTGCCCGGAGGCAAGACGACCCCACCTCGCGCTAGATGGCTGGCGATGTCCCGCCGAGGGCCTGACGAGGGCCTGCCAGGGGCGTATGTTGCCCACGACCAAGCCCGGATGGGGGGCTTTGCCATGAGCTCTGGTACCCGCGACTTCGGCCACGCGATTGTGTCGCCCGCGGAGGCCGTGGCGGGACAGCGCGGCACCTGGCGCGTCATCTACACCGTCGGCGCCGCGGGCATGGCCGTCGGGGGCAGCCTGCGCCTTCGCCCACCCCAGCGCGGGATGGTGCGCTGGGAGGTGGGGCATGTGATCGCCGAGGCCGGCCGCTCGGGCGCGGTCTGCGAGGTGCGCCTGGTCAACTGCTGGCCGCTTACGTACCACTGGCGTCAGACTCCCATCATCCAGGTGGACCTGTGGGGCGAGGCCCTGCGCCCAGGCGACACGATCACCGTCACCCTGGGCGATCGGGGCGCCTACTCGCGCGGCTTCTTCCTGCGCGCGCGGGCCCAGGATCATGCCCAGGACGACGCTCTGTGGGACTTCTGGGCGGACGTCGAGGGCAACAAGTCGGTGCCCCCCGAGGCGGCGCACAACGACCCGTACGTCGCCCTCGAGCCCTTCGTCATGCGCGTGCGGCCCGCCGCGCCGGCGCGGCTGTCCGTGGTGGCGCGCCAGCCGGCCGACGACAGCGACGAGGCGCGCGTGGTCATCGCCGTCCGCGACGCCTACGAGAACCTGTGCGATGGGTACGCGGGCGAGGTGAGCCTGGAGGTGGGGGAGAGGCAGGTGAGGGTCGCCCTGGCCGGCGGGATCGGCCACTGCGCCGTGCCGGCCGAGCCGGGGCCCTGCTACCTGTCGGCCCTGGACCGCGAGGGCGAGCTGATCGGGCTGAGCAACCCGCTCTTCCCGTGTTTCTCGCGGGCCGAGACAATGCCGGCCGGCGCGGAGGACTTCCCGGCGGCGGGCCCGGTCTTCTTCGGCGACCTGCACGTCATGAGCGGCGCCGGCATCATCGCCGGGGCGCTACGGGGAACACCCGAGGCCTATACCTGGGCCCGTGACGTGGCAGGGCTGGACTTCTGCGCGGTCACCAACAACCTGCGGACCTGGGAGCGCGACCTGGAGCTGGACGACGAATTCCACGAACCGGGCAGCTTCATAACCATCCCGGCCTGCGAGCTGGGCTTCGCCATCGGCCACAAGAACGTCTACTTCCCGGACACGGGGGCCGCGCGCCCGGCCCCGGACGGCTCGAGCCCCGAGGCGCTGTTCGCGTCGCTGGAGGGACGCACGGCCCTGGTCATCCCGCACCACACCAATATCCACTCCGAGTCGAGCTACCGGACCTTCTGGACGGAGCACGACTTCACGAGCCACGCCCCGCGCGTCGAGCGTCTGATCGAGATGTGCCAGGATAGAGGCAGCTTCGAGCGGGAGGAGGTCGGCGGCAACATCTACTTCGGCGGTCTGGGCTCCTCCGTATGGTCGGCGCTCCAGCGCGGGATGAAGCTGGGCTTCGTGGGCGGCACCGACACCCACCGCGCGCTGCCCTCCGAGTGGCGCTCGCCGCTGGGGGGCCTGGATGTGGACGAAGGCCTAGCCATCGGTGGGCTGACGGGCCTCATCGCCCCGGCGCTGACGCGCGAGGCCCTGTGGGAGGCCCTGTGGCACCGCCGGTGCTACGCCACCCAGGGCCAGCGCACCCTGGTGAACTTCGCCCTGGCCGAGTACCCGCTGGGCAGCGTCCTATCGGCCGAGCAGGCCGCCCCCTTCACCGACCGGCGCACCTTCCGCTACCGCGTGCAGGGGCACAGGCCGGTGGTGCGAGTCGAGCTGGTGCGGTGTGACGGGCGGGCCTTCGACCTCGCGCCCGAGGGCGAGCCGGGACGGGCGACGGTGACGGGCGTCTTCGAGGACGCCACGGCGCTGGCCGACCTGCCGCGCGCGGGCGACGCGGTCTTCTACTACCTGCGCGTGACGGAGGCCGACGGGCGGATGGCCTGGTCGAGCCCGATCTGGCTGACGACGCGGTCGGACGCCTAACCTGGACTATTCACGTGTGCGCGGGGGAGGCCCGCTTCCGGATGCCAGGAGCCGGGCCTCACGTAGGGGCCAGCCATTGCCGGCGACACGGAGGTCGCGGGGCGACCTCATTGCAGTCCGGGTCGCCGGCACAGCCGGTTCCTACATCAGGGCCAGGCGGCTGGGCCCTTCGGGGGCCTTGGTTGCGGGCGTATCCTGGACGAGGCGAACAGCCCCCCGCCCGCGTGACCTCGCCTCTACTGGCGCCGGTCGCCGGGCAGGACCACGAAGTCGAAGCGCGGCTGCGTGGTCCAGGCGCCGTAGCGCGGATCGGAAGCCCAGCACCGGTAGGTGTCCTCGATGCCCGTGGGCAGCTCGTAGCGCACCTGCGACCCGCCACTGCCCAGGACGACCATACCCCCCAGGGGTGCCCCCGGCCGATTGAACCGCACCTCGACCGGCCGCCCGTCCGACCCCGTCCATCCCACGCCCGCCGTGCGCAGGCCCTCGAGCATCCTCGCGTCCAGCGCCGGGGGCTCGCCGTCGCCCGTGCGGAACACCGTCAGGTACTCGACGACCCGTCCCGTGGCCCCTGCCGGCTCGATGCGCAGCAGCTTCTGCTCCTTCCACTGGAAGCTCCCGGGCGGCGCCGGCAGGCTCAGGCTCGCCCTCTCGGGCAGCAGAACCACGCCTCGCAGGCTCGCGTCGCCGGCCTTCACCGTGAAGCCCTGGCCCTCGACCGCGGTCGCCGGCCCGGTCGTCAGCACCAGGGCCGACCCGTCGGCCCCCTCGCCCAGCCGCACGCGGTCGTAGACCACCACGGTGTCGGGCTTGAGGTACACGATCTGCCTGTAGCTCTCGGCGATCTCGGCCAGCGGCCAGGCATTCGAGCCGTCGCCGGCCACGTAGTCGAACTCGGGCCGCGTCTGGTAGGCGACGATCTCGCCCTCGTGCAGGTACATCGTCTCCGTGTGGCCGTGCAGGTCCAGGCCGCCGCCCCAGCCGGCCTCGGCGGGCGCGTAGCCGATCAGCCGCTGGTCCCGGGTGATGTACGTCCAGGTGGGCTTGGAGAAGCGGTTGACCACGAAGTGCTCGCCGTCGCGCGGATGAGTGAGGTTCAGGCGCCAGCGCTCGGCCCAGGCGTCGCCGGCCACGACCACGTTGCCCCACATGGGGGTGTTGTTGCCGTCATCGCCCCACAGGGCCGGCCAGCCGATGAGCGCCTGGCCCGCCCGCCAGATCATGAGGTGGTTTGCCACGCCGCGCGGCGTGTGGTCCCGCAGGCCGGAGTTGAGGTACACCTCCGTGGCCTTGTCGTCCCAGCCCGAGCGTAGCACCGCCCAGCCCTCGACGTCGAACAGGGCCGAGGGCGGCAGCTCGTCCCACCTCGTCTCCGGTGCGCCCGGCTCGTACCAGCCCAGGGCCATAGCCACCGGCACCGACACGCCCGTCGTGAAGTGATGCTGGCCGCCGCGCACGGGCCCCACGTAGGGCATGCCCTCGAGGGCCATGAGCTTGTCCACGGCCTGCGTCTCTTCCGCGAGAGGCCCGTCCAGCTTGGCTATCCACTCGTCCCAGCGGTACAGGGTCTTCTCGAGCGGGTGTCGGCTCACGGCCGCCAGGATCCAGCGCCAGGGCTCACCGATGGGGCCGCGCCGCGAGGCCATCACCCCGCGCTTGTCCTGGATCGGGTCCAGGTAGCGGTGGAAGGTCAGGAAGCCGCGGAAGAAGGGCTTCTCGAACAGCCGCGGCTCGTCGAAGAAGTTGCGGAAGTAGATCCACGACAGCTCCTGGCCGTGGAGCGGGCAGTGACAGCCCGTCCAGGGGCTCTGCCACCAGGTGCCGCCACGGCTGCCGGCGTGGCTGGTGAAGTAGCGCTCCAGGTTGCTGGCGAAGATGCCCATGCGCCAGACCAGCGCGCGGTCCCCGGGCTTCAGCGGCTCCTCGAGGGTCAGCAGCGTCCAGGGCATGAGGTTCATGTCGCCCCGGCGGGCCTTGCAGAAGGCGTACAGAGGCAGCTCGGCGCGGCCGTCGTCCGGGGCCATGTCCACCAGGGAGGCCACGGCGCCGGGGAAGAAGGGCCCGTGGTGGTGGTACTGGCAATAGGTGCTCGTGCTGGTCGCCCGCAGCAGCGGCTCCATGTACTTCATCAGCTCGTCGCGCCGCTCGGGTGCCAGGTACATCGCGGCGAACTCGACGGCCACCATCCGCCACGCAGCCTCGTACATCCGCCAGCCGTAGGTCTGCTCGCGCCGCGCCGTGTCGGTCATGTCCTCGGGCGCGACCTTGCCCATCTCCTCGCGCGTCACCCCGGGCGGCAGGAAGCGGTCGGGCCAGGTGCCGCCCTTGGGGGCCATGCGCGCCAGCCAGTCCACATAGCGCCGGTACAGATTGGGGTGCTCGGCGACGCGCGCCCGCACCTCGTCCAGGTCGTCGCGCCTGACCAGCAGGCGCGGGTGATCGAGCTTGGGCAGCCGCACGAAGCGCAGCCTCTTGACGAGCGTGCCGTCCTCGGTGGCGGCCTGTAGGGTCAGGGCGAAGCGGCCCAGGTCCTCGCTCTGGAGGCTCACCTCGGCGTGCTCGGTCTCGCCGGGCGCCAACTGCACCACCGCTCGGCCGGGCTTCAGCGCCTCGCCCATGTAGTTCTCGGCCGTCCACGTCAGCCGCACGGTCTTGGGCGCCGTGCCCTGGTTGCTCAGGCTCACCCGGTACCGCACGGGCTCGTCGTAGTAGAACAGGCCCTCGTAGCCGGGCATGGGCACCGCGCCGTGCACGTCCCAGGGCTCGGGGCGGGCCTGCAGGGCCAGCCAGCTCTCCGGCGAGCGCCTCACCTGCAGGGCGTCCAGCCGCGTGTGCGGGCCCTTCAGCTTCACCCGCAGCACGTGCTTGCCGGGCGCCGCGGTCAGCTTCACGGCGTTCCACTCCCAGTACTCCTCGGTGTCGTTCACCAGGAACATCTCGTCGCTGGGAGCGATCCAGAGGCCGCGGGTCCAGTCGTACTCCGGGCCGCCGTCCACCGAGACGGTGAGACTGCCGGGCCGGTCGCGCGCCGACAGGGGCCGCTGGTCGCGCCACTGCGGGTCGGCCACGGCGCTGACGTCCAGGAAGCGGTCGCCCACGTTGAGCACCAGCGCGTTGTCGGCCTTGACGTAGAAGGCGTCGCCGCCGCCGGCCGGCTCGATCTTGGCCGCCGTGCGCCCCACGGCCCGGTCGCCGGCCTCGGCCGGGGGCTGGGCCAGGGGCTCCAGCGTCTTCACGTCCAGGTACAGCGGCCAGGGCTCCACGGCCACCTTGGGGTGCAGAGCGAAGGGGATCCGGTCGTCTATGCTGCCGCCCCACCAGTCCGAGTTGAGCAGGTCCACGGGGCGGACCCGACGCGGCGGCGCGTCAAGCCGCGTCGCGCCAAGCACCTCGCCCGACCCCGCGTCGAGGGCCACCAGGGCCTTCCCGGCGCGGCAGGCCACGTAGACCTTCTCGATCTTCGTGGGCGGGACGATGTAGGGCCTCTGCAACTGCGCGTGCTGGAAGTAGGCCAGCGACAAGGGCTGAGCCGGGACCTTGGTCTCGCCCACGACCTCCAGCTTCGCCGCGTCTATCGCCACGACCCGGTTCCCGAGCGCATCGGCCACGTATATCCTCTCCGCCGAGGGCGCGGCCACCAGGTCGCTCGGATACCCCCCCACGGTAATCGTCTTCACCAGCTTGTCGTCCGCCGTGCTCACCACGCCGATCCTGCCGCCGGCGGGCGCGGTGAAGAACAGGTACTTGCCGCACAGCTCCAGGCGCGACGGGCCCGGGTCATCGGCCAGAGGGTACTCGAAGCGGGTGGCCACGGGGGGCGCCTTGGTCACTTCGCTCACGTCCACCGGCGTCGTGGCCTTGTCCTTCTCGACGCCCAACACGTGCGGCGCCTGGCGCAGGTAGCGCTTCTCGCGCCCGATCGCCACCGACGTGCGCTCGCCCGCCCCGCCGTACTGCAGCTCGTCGGCGGGCAGGGCCGACAGGTCCTGGGCGTCGTAGGCGGGCTGCTGCAGCCGCACGACCAGCGTCGTCACCGGATCGCCGGTCAGCTCGAGGTTGATCGCGGGCCCGGCGACCGCGAGCCGTCGCAGTACCCGGGGCTCGGCCATGTCCACCACGGCCACGCTCCTGCCCTCCCTGCAGGCCACCAGGATCGTGTCGCGGTAGCGCACCATGCTCCAGGGCTCGGCGGGGAGCTTGACCTGCGCGACGGCCCTGAGCCGGTCGGCGTCCAGGACCACCAGACGGTCGCCCAGGGCGTCGGTCAGATAGACCCGTCGGCAGTCGGCGTCCAGGAGCAGGTCGGTGAGATAGCCGCCCACCTCGACCGAGCCGACCACGGCCATGGCCGCGACGTCGGCCACGCCCACGCGGCCGGCCTGCGGAGCCGTAAAG
>CAZSOQ010000143.1:0-13382 GCA_964608495.1 uncultured Armatimonadia bacterium
GCCTCCAGCGCCGCCAGCACAGCCTCAGGCATCACCGAGAACCCACAGCCGCCCACCACGATGGGCGCGTCCGTGTGCCGGCGCAGCAGGTCCAGGACCGTCCGGGCGTGGGGCAGGCACGAGTACTGCCCCGCCAGATAGCAGTCGTCCGTGTTGCGCAGCGTCAGCCCGACCAGCAGCGGCTCGTCGTCGCGGAAATGGGCGGCCACCGCCGCGTCCGCGTCCTCTTGCCACGTTAGATCCAGCAGCCGCGGCTCGAAGCCCGCCGCCCCCAGCGCCGCGGCCAGGTACTCCAGCGCCAGCGGCCCGACCGGCGGCCTCATCTCGTTCGCGTTGACCAGCGTCACCGTGCGCGCCATCGCGCCGGGCAGTTCGCCACCGGTCGCGCCGGCCCTGCGCCCCCTGCGCGGCGACTGCAGCGGACGGTCGCCGCAGGGGGACGCTGTCCCCCTGCACCCCCTGCTGGGGGAACCCGTTCCCCCAGACCCCCGTCCACTCGCGACGAGCGTGATTGGAATGCGGAAGGGCTCGGCCGCGTGAGACTGGCGCGCGCCACGCCACCACAGCCCAGAGGGAGCGGGCGTTTGACGCCGCTTGGGCGGCTGCGTTAGAATCCCCGCTCGGGTCAAACGGATTGACGCACGGCACTATCTTCGACATCAAGCGCTTCGCCATCAACGACGGCCCAGGCATCCGAACCACGGTCTTCTTCAAGGGCTGTCCCCTGGCATGTTCCTGGTGCCACAACCCCGAGTCCCAACGGCCGGAGAACCAGCTCGCCTGCTATCGCGCCAAGTGCATCGGCTGCGCGCACTGCGTGGAGGCCTGCCCCGAGGGCGCGCTGGCCCTGGGTGAGGAGGGCGTGCAGATCGCCCGCGACCGTTGCCAGCGCTGCGGCGCCTGCGCCCGCGCCTGCCCGGCCGAGGCCCTGGTCGTCATCGGACGCCATGTGAGCGTCCCCGATCTGATGCCTGAGCTCCTCGCCGACCGGGAGTTCTACGTCACGTCCGGGGGCGGGATAACGCTCTCGGGGGGCGAGCCGCTGCTGCAGGCGGTCTTCGCGGGCGAGCTGGCCCAGGCCTGCCGGGCCGAGGGCCTGGACGTCGTGCTGGACACCTGCGGCCATGCGCCCTGGGAGGACCTGGAGGCCGTGGCCCGCCACTGCTCCCTCGTGCTCTATGACGTCAAGGCCCTGGACCCCGGGCTGCACGAGGCCTTCACGGGTGTGGACAACGCGCTGATCCTGCAGAACCTGCGTCGGCTGGTGGACCTGCTGGGGGCCGACCGGGTGATCCTCAGGCACCCACTGATCCCCGGGATGAACGACAGTGCCGAGGAGGAAGAGGCCCTGGCCCGCCTGGCCGCGGAGCTGGGGACCGCGGTGGACGTACTTCCCTACCACCGTCTCGGCGAGGGGAAGTACGAGGCCCTGGGCGAACAAGCGCCGAAGACGACGGTCAATCTCGACGTGGCCTCTGCCCGGGCGAAGGAGCTGTGCGAGCAACTGTCCAGCCAGGGCGTGGCGTGCAGAGTGGGATAGGCCCTGGCGGAACCGGGAGCATCCCAGATGCCGAAGCGGGAAGACATAGGCAAGGTCCTCATCATCGGGTCGGGCCCCATCATCATCGGCCAGGCCTGTGAGTTCGACTACTCGGGCACTCAGGCGTGCAAGGCCCTGCGGGAGGAAGGCATCGAGGTCGTCCTCGTCAACTCGAACCCGGCGACGATCATGACCGACCCGGAGATGGCGCACCGGACCTATGTGGAGCCGCTGAACCTGGAGAGCGTGAGCCGCATCATCGAGCGCGAGAGGCCGCAGGCGCTGCTGCCGACCCTGGGAGGGCAGACGGGGCTGAACCTGGCACTGGAGCTGGCGGAGCGCGGCGTGCTGGCGAGGTTCGACGTGCAGCTCATTGGCGCCTCGCGCATGGCGATCCGCAAGGCCGAGGAGCGCGAGCTGTTCAAGGACACGATGACGCGCGCGGGCCTGGATGTGCCCGACAGCGACTTCGCCCACAACGTGGGCGAAGCTCGTCGGATCGCCGAGCGGCTCGGCTTCCCCGTGATTATCCGGCCCTCAGCGACGCTGGGCGGCACGGGCGGTGGGACTGCCTACAACATGGCGCAGCTCGCGGAGATGGCTGCGCGTGGTCTTGACGCCAGCCCGATGAACGAGATCCTGATCGAGCAGTCCGTCATCGGCTGGAAGGAATACGAGCTGGAGATGATGCGCGACCGCAAGGGCAACTGCGTGGTCGTGTGCCCGATCGAGAACTTCGACCCCATGGGCATTCACACGGGCGACTCGATCACGGTGGCGCCGGCGCAGACGCTGACCGACCGCGAGTACCAGGTCCTGCGCGACCAGGCGATAACGATCATGCGCGAGGTGGGGGTGGACTCCGGGGGCAGCAACATCCAGTTCGCGGCCCACCCCGGGACGGGTCGGATCGTCGTCATCGAGATGAACCCCCGGGTGTCGCGCTCGTCGGCCCTGGCGTCGAAGGCCACGGGGTACCCCATCGCGCGGATCGCCGCCAAGCTGGCCATCGGGTACACGCTGGACGAGCTGGCCAACGACATCACCAAGGAGACGATGGCCTGCTTCGAGCCCACCATTGACTACGTGGTGGTGAAGATCCCGCGCTGGGCCTTCGAGAAGTTCCCCGAGGCCGACCCGACGCTGATGACGCAGATGAAGTCGGTGGGGGAGGTCATGGCCATCGGTCGGACCTTCAACGAGGCGCTGCAGAAGGCGCTTCGCGGCCTCGAGATCGGGCGACACGGCCTGGGGGCCGACGGCCAGGGGATGCACTACGACCGCATGGAGCGAGATCAACTGCGGCAGGTGCTGGAGGTGCCGCACCCGGACCGGCTGTTCCAGATCCGGTCCGCCCTTCGCGCCGGCTTCACCATCGAGGAGCTTTACGAGGCCACGAGGATTGACCCGTGGTTCCTGCGGCACGTGGAGGAGCTGGTACACGCCCAGGACGAGCTGGCGGCCTACAACCCCAAGCGGCGAAGCCCTCCGCCGCCCGGCGCCACGGAGGAGGAGATCGGGCAGGGGCTGCAGGGCGTGTCGGCGGGCACGCTGCGTGCGGCCAAGCGGATGGGCTTCTCGGACCGGCAGATCGGGGTGCTGGTGGACGCCAGCGAGGACGAGGTACGCGCCCGCCGGAAGGCCCTGGGGATCGAGGCGACGGTGAAGCTGGTGGACACCTGCGCGGCCGAATTCGAGGCCCAGACGCCCTACTACTACCTGACCTACGAGGACGAGGACGAGTTTCGCCCCAGCCAGCGCGACAACATCATCATCCTGGGCGCGGGGCCCAATCGCATCGGCCAGGGGATCGAGTTCGACTACTGCTGCGTGCACGCGGCCTTCGCCCTGCGCGACGCCGGATACGACGCGATCATGGTCAACTCGAACCCGGAGACGGTGTCCACGGACTACGACACGTCGGACAAGCTGTACTTCGAGCCGCTGGCGCTGGAGGACGTGCTGAACATCGCGGACAAGGAGAACCCGCGCGGGGTGATCGTGCAGTTCGGGGGGCAGACGCCACTGAACCTGGCCCGGGACCTGGAGCGGCATCGCATCCCGATCCTGGGGACGCCGCCCGAGATGATCGAGCGGGCGGAGAACCGAGAGTTCTTCGCGGTGATGCTGAGGCGGATCGGGGCGCGGCAGCCCGATAACGGGACGGCCGTGTCGGAGGAGCAGGCGCTGGAGGTGGCCGGGCGGATCGGGTACCCGCTGTTGGTGCGGCCGAGCTTCGTGCTGGGCGGGCGTGCGATGGCGATCGTGTACAACGACGACATGCTGCGCGAGTACATGGAGGGCGCGGTGCAGGCCTCGCCGGACGCGCCGGTGCTGATTGACAGGTTCCTGGAGGAAGCGATCGAGATTGACGTGGACGCCATCTCCGACGGTGAGCTCTGCGTGGTGGGCGGCATCATGGAGCACATCGAGGAGGCGGGCATCCACTCGGGCGACTCGGCCTGTGTCCTGCCCCCCTTCAGCCTGGGCCCCGACGAGATCGAGGAGATCACGCACCAGACCAAGGCTCTGGCCCGGGAGCTGCGGGTCCGCGGCCTCATGAACGTCCAGTACGCCATCAAGGGCGGAGAGCTCTACGTGCTGGAGGTCAACCCGCGGGCCTCGCGGACGGTGCCCTTCGTCTCCAAGGCGATCGGAGTCCCGCTGGCGAAGCTGGCGACGCTCGTCATGGTCGGGGCGACGCTCGAGGAGCTGGGCTTCACGCGGGAGATCACGACCGAGCACACGGCCGTGAAGTGTCCCGTGTTCCCCTTCGACAAGTTCTCAGGGATTGACTACCTGCTCGGGCCGGAGATGAAGTCCACAGGCGAGGTCATGGGGATTGACCGGGACTTCGGCGCGGCCTTCGCCAAGGCCTACACGGCCGCGCGCCACACGCTGCCCCTGCGCGGCACGATCTTCATGTCCGTGCGCAACCAGGACAAGCGCGACGCCCTCTTCCTGGGCAAGCACCTTCGCCACCTGGGGTTCCAGATCGTCGCGACCGAGGGGACGGCCCGGACACTGGGGCGAGCGGGCATCGAGGCCGGAACGATCCACCGGGTGTCGGAGGCGGGGTCGCCCAACGCGATTGACCTGATCCACCGCGGGCGGATCCAGCTTATCATCAACACACCGTCGGGCGCCGAGCCGCGCGCGGACATGCTGCGGATCCGGCGCGAGGCGATCGTGTATGACGTGCCGCTGATCACCACGGTGGCGGGCGCGATGGTGGCCACTCTGGGCATCGAGGCCCTGCAGCGAGGCGAGCTGGACGTGCGCTCGCTGCAGGAGTACCACGCGGCGGTACGACAGGCGCTGGGGGTGGACCGGCCATAGCCGCAGGTTGCGGAGCGACCTCAGACGCCTCGGACGACGAGCCCCTCGCCGAGCCTACCCGCGCAGGGGCGCCCGCCCCCTCGGCCGCCCTGGCCCTCTGGCTCCTGCTAGGCTGGATTGCTCCCACGCTGGTGTTCTTCCGGGGCCTGTTCCTCGGCTTCACCCTCTTCTGGCATGACGTGACCGTCACCGTCATGCCCATGCGCGAGTGGGCCGCGCGCTGCCTGCGACAGGGCGATCTGCCCACCTGGTGTCCCTTCGTCGGCGGCGGCAGCCCGATCCTGGCTCAGGGGCAGGGCGGCGTCTTCTACCCCACGAACTTGCTATCCTACGTCCTGGGCCTGCCGACCTGGTGGGACTACACCTTCCAGTGCTGGCTGCACCTTTGTCTGGCCGGCACGCTCTTCTTCCTGTGGCTACGCCTGGGCCGCCGCCTGAGCCCCCTGGCGGCCTTCCTGGCCGCTCAGACCTACGCCCTCAGCGGCTACATGGTGGGGCACATCATGCACCTGCCGATGCTTCAGGCGGCCGCCTGGCTGCCGGCCGCCCTGTGGCTCGGCGAGCGCCTGGCCCGTGGCGGCGGACCGGCGCTGCGCGATGCGCTCCTGCTTGCCCTCGTCACTGCGCTTGCCGGACTGGCAGGGCATCCGCAGACGGCCCTGCACGTGGTCGCCACGGCACTGGTGTGGGGCCTGATCCACGCCGGGCGCGCCCGGGCCCTCCGCTTCGGCGGGCTCGCGGCAGGCGCCGTCGCGTTGGGACTTGCGCTCGCCGCCGTGCAGCTCGTGCCCACGGCCCTCCAGGCCCGCATCTCGGGGCAGCGCCGCGCCGACCCCCGCGGCTTTCTGCGCGAGCTGGGCCTCACGCCGCGGAGCCTCGCGAACCTGCTGCACCCCGAGATCTACGGCAGCTACGCCGACGGCGATTACTTTGGGGGGGACCACCACTACGAGGTGTGCGGATGGATGGGCGGCGTCCCGCTACTGCTGGCCCTGCCCGGCCTGCTCTTCCCCCCGGGGCCGCACCGACGTCTTCGCACGGCGGCCGTGGTCGTGCTGGCCCTGGGGCTTTGCTTCGGCCTGGCGCGCCTGAACCCGATCTACGACCTGATCGCCCTCGTGCCGCCACTGGCCGTCTTCCGCGGGGCGGGCCGCCTCGTGCTCCTGGTCATCACGGGCACGGCGGTGCTTGCGGCGCTGGGCCTGGACGCGCTCCGGGAGGGCCCCCGGCCGCGCCTGGCCCTGCTCGGCGCCGCCATCCTGTGCCTCGCTCTGTGGCTTGCGGCGCCCGGCGCGCTGGGGGCCGTCCGACCCGCCCTCGCCTCGTGCCTGGTGCGCGAGGCGACGGCCCGGCAGGGCGGCGACTCCGCCGCGGGTGCCGCCAAGGTGAACGAAAAGCTGGACTTCTGGGCGCGCCGTCTCAGCCCCTCCGATCCCTACGTCGCCCTGTGGCTGGGCCTCGCGGCGACGCTGCTGGCGGCCGCGCTTCTCGAGCACAGCGGCCAAGCGGCCGCCGCCCGCGCCTCGCTGGCCCTGGCCGTCGGCTTGGGCCTGCTGCACTTGCTGCTGCTCGCATACTGGTACCACCCGTGGCACAGGCCGCCGGGAGACCTGGGGCGCGGCCGGGAGACCGCTTCCGCCGTCCGGTCCTGGGGATGGCAGGGCTCCGGGTACTTCTACACGGACCCGTCGGTGCCGGCCTTCGCCACCAGACCGCGCTGGCGGCCGTACTCGGAGGCCGGGGTGCGCCAGTGGGTGCTGGACTACGTTCGCAGCCTGCGGCCCACGACGAATGTCTTCGCCTCGGTGGCCTGTCTGGGCGATCCCTTCCCTCTGGCGCCCGACCGCCTGTGGGACCTGACCGAGCGCGGGGTGCCGGCCGCCCTGACGGGTCGTGGGCCCATCGCCCGGCCCGATCAGGTGCTGCGCGCCCTGGGCGTCCTATGGGTCATCACCACGGAGGAAGGGGCTCGGCGGCTCGGTGGGGCCGAGACTCGGCCGCTGCCCGGTGGCCGAGGGGAGGTGATCACGCGCCTGGGGGGCGCGGGGGGCCGCCTGGCGTGGCTGCCCGCCGGAGTGACACTCGTGGACGGCCGGGCCGAGGCGCTGCGGGAGCTGTCGGCGCCGCACTACTCCTGGCGGCGTACGGTCATCGAGGCCGCGCCCGACGCGGCCCCGCTAGCCACGGCACCCGGGCCGCCCGCCGGGCGCGTGGATGAGTGCTCACCAGGCCCGGGCGGGCGCTTCAGCCTGCGGCTGACGGCCAAGCGTGACACGTGGGTCGTGATCGCGGTCACCTTCCACCCGGGCTGGCACGTCACCGTGGACGGGGAACGAGCCAGGCTCTACCGGGCGAACGCGGCCATGAGCGCGGTTCCGGTCGGGCCGGGTAGCCACGAGATCGAGCTGCGATTCCTCTGCCCGGGCCTGCACCTGGGGGCCGGGATGTCGCTGGCAGCACTCCTGGTGCTGGCAGCACTCCTGGTGCCCGCGGCGCTTGGCTCGATGGCCGCCCGCCGACAGACGCGGGGCGGGCCCTGAGCCGACCGGCAGGGCTGGCGCGGGGCACGATGCCTCCCCGGTGGCCTTAGCGGCGGCGTCCCCGCGTGAAGACCAGCACGCCCAGCAGCATGATGAGAGCGACGACCAGGAGCACGTTGGGGATTACCTGGCCCGGGATCGCCTCCATCCAGGTCGCGTACCACACCAGGCCGGCGGCCAGCAGACACACCGCCCCCAGCGCCACGAGCCAGGTAAAGAGCCACTGGAAGGCGCTCGCCGCGGCCTCCCAGTCGTAGGTTGGGGCATCGCGCCGGCGCCTGGCGTCCACGCGTGCGCCAAGGCGCGTCTCGAAGTGGTCGGCCAGGTCGTTGAAGATGCGGTCCAGCTCGCCCTCGGCCTCGCCCTGGCGGACCATGCTGATGAAGAAGGGCGAGAAGGCGGCGGGGTAGCGGCTGAAGGCGGTGGCCAGGGACCTGCCCATTTCCACGTCTTCGCGTACGGAGCCGATGATCTCGCGGAGATAGGGATTGTCGCTTTGCTCACGCAAGGCCCGGAATATGTCCAGGATGTTGACGTTGGCGTGGATCAGGCTGGCGAACTGGCGGCAGAGGAGCGCCAGCTCGGCGTTGCTGACCTCGCCGTCCGGCTTGCGCCCACGGTCCGAGGCGTCTGCGGGTGTACCGGCCATCGTTCCTTCCCTCCCTGACTTGGTCACGGGCGGAACAGCGTGCTCTCAAGAGCCGCCGAAAGCGCGCGGGCGGCGGCATTGCTCGGGTGAAGCGCCAGCTCGGCCTCTAGCTCGGCCATCGCCTGGCTCGGCCGACCTTCCTTCAGGTGGAGGATCGCCAGGTTGTAGTGCAGGTCCCGCATCTTCGGGTCGGCGGCCGCGGCGCGTTCGAGGGCCTCGCGGGCCTTGTTCATAAGGCCGAGCTGGTTGGCGCAGGCCGCCAGGTTCAGCCAAGCCTGCCCGAGGCTCGGGTCGGCGGCGAGCGCCTGCTCGAACTGCTCGAGGGCCTCGCCATAGCGCCCCAGATGGTATAGCACGGCCCCGTAGTTGACGCGGGCCTCGGTGCGGTCAGGATGCTCAGCGAGCAGGCGCTCGAACACCTCGGCGGCCTTGTCCCACTGACCGCGACGCATGAAGGCGCGGGCGTGTCTGAGCAGCCGGTCGTCCGGGCTGCGGGGCCTGCTGAAGGGCCACACGGCGGAAGCCTCCGGGGCGCAGTATACCAGAACCCGAGCGCCACCGACCACGCCCAGGTGGGACTGCCGGCTTCCGCTCCCCCGGCCTGGCTGCGGGCCTGCTGGTCAGACAGCGGCTTGACGATGGCCGGCTGGCCTTTGAGAATGTACAGTGTCGGGATGGTGTTCAGACTGCCACAATCTCCCTCAGCCAATCTGCGTCCCTGGCCCGGGTGGGCACGAGTACTGCTGCCCGCGCTGATCGCCCAACTGCTGGTCGCGCACACGCTGCTCACGAAGCCCCTGGCGGGCTTCTCGGCGGATGACGAGATCCACGCGGTGTACGGCGCGGCCCTGCTGCACGACCTGGCGCGCGGCGACGCGCGCAGCGCGGGCCTGGACCTATGGGACCAGGTGCGCTGGCCGCCGCTGGGCAGCGTGCTGCAGCTTCCCGGGCTGATGGTCTTCGGTGTGAGCGAAGAGGGGCACCGGCTGGCGATTCTGCTGTGGCTGCTGCCGGCCGCGGCGGTTCTCGCGGCTGGGGCCCTGGCCCTGCAGCGGCGCAGGCGCTCGCGCTGGCTGGCGGCAGGCCTGGCGGCGGCCTTCCTGGTGACCTCGCGCACCGCGCTCGCCGCCGCGGGCGGCGTGCTGTACGAGGTGCCCGGCGTGGC
This sequence comes from uncultured Armatimonadia bacterium, assembly GCA_964608495.1. Lineage (GTDB taxonomy): Bacteria > Armatimonadota > Zipacnadia > Zipacnadales > FEN-943 > JAKORR01. The sequence continues at coordinate 9,234 of CAZSOQ010000143.1, forward strand.
TGCCATGATCGCCGCCTACTGGGCCGCCCACCACGGCTGGACGGCCCGCCGGCGGCGTTACCTGCTGCTGGCGGGAGGGCTGCTGGCCGCGGCCTGGTTCCTCAAGTGGCAGTATGGGATCCTGGGCACGGTTGCCCTGGGCTCCGCGGCGCTGGTGTGGTGGCGATCCTCGGAGCGTGGCAAGGCCCCGGTGGGCGCGCCGTGGCTCTTCGGGCCGTCGGTGGCGCTGGTGGGGCTGTGGCTGGCGTCGCCGTATCACGTGCGCGAGTTCGTGATGTACCTGATCTGGCGCCCGGCCTCGCCGGGGAAGCTCACGGCCCACGCCGCGGCCCTGGTCGAGCAGTTCGTGGCGGGCGACCTCCTGGGGCAGGCGCTGTCGTGTCTGGTGGCGGTCGGCCTGGTCCTCGCCCTGCCGCTGGTCAGGCGCCCCCTGGGGGTGGCGCTGCTCTTGCACGTGCTGATAGCGGCCGCCGCGAGCCTGGGCAAGGACTTCTCGATGCGCACCGCGCTGTGGGTGGCCATGCCCGCCTGGGTGCTGGCGGCCGCGGGGTGGGCCGACCTGGCCAGCCGCCTGTCGCCTCGCGGGCTCGAGCGGGCCTGCACGGCGCTGGCGGCCGTGGCGGCGGTCGGGGCCGTCGTCGCGGCCCTCGGCGTCGGACGATACCTGGTGGATCGCGGCCAGCATCCGGGCCTGTGGTTCCGCCAGGAAGCGCGGTACCTGGCCGAGAGCGTCCCCTTCCGCGCGAAGCTGCTCACCGCCGGGGGCTGGTGGCGCTTCATCTCGCCCTACCATGTGCGCTGGCACGGGCTGCAGTTGCACTGGGCACAGCGCTTTGCGCTGCGGGACCTTCCGGTCGCGGACTGGCCGAACGTCGAGTGGGAGCCCTGGCGTCTGCGGTGGACGGGCCTGCGGGCGGTGATGGGCCTGCGCGGCGACGCTCCTCGGCCGGAGCGCAGGCGCGATCCGCCAGACTACGTGGCCGCGCTCTACCTGCCCGACGGCTGCCCGGACGTGGACGAGATCCTGAGCGAGATCGGGCGCGAGTTCACACTGGTGCGCCTGTCGGAGAGGAAGTTCGACCACGGCTCGCGCGTGGTCCTGTACCGCTGCCTGGGGAAGGCGCCCCAGACGCCACGCCCGGCCCGCCGGGGGCCGTGACCTCCCAGACCGGGCGACGCGGGCAGCGCGGGCGGGTCAGAGGGCGCGTCCGCGCAGGTCGTTGGCGTCGGCACCGTCCACACGGGCCGGCACGATGGCGCCGGGGGCAAGCTGGCGAGCCGAGGCGAGATAGAAGGTACCGTCCACCTCGGGCGCATCGCGCAAGGTCCGCCCCACGGGGCCATCGTTCTCCTCGCCCTCCTCGACAAGCACGTCGAGGGTGCTGCCCAGGAACCGCTCGGACCGCGTCTGGGCGATCTGTCGGGCGGCGTCGAGAAGCTCCTGGTGGCGCTCGCGGGCGACGGGCTCGGACACCTGCTCGGGCAGGGCGGCGGCCCGCGTGCCCTCCTCGGGCCAGTAGGTGAAGGCGGCGACGTGGTCGGGCTCGGTCGCGTCCAGGAAGGCGAGCAGCTCGGCGAAGTCGTCCTCGGTCTCGCCGGGGAAACCGAGGATGAAGGTGGCGCGGAGGGCGGCGTCGGGGCAGCGGGAGCGGATGGACGCCACGAGCTCGGCGTAAGACACCGCGTCGCCCTCCCTCCGCATGGCCCGCAGGACCGAGCGCGAGGCGTGCTGGAAGGGCAGATCGAAGTAGGGGGGCACCGGCTCGATCCCCAGGATCGCTTCGATGGCCACCTCGGTGAGCCGGTCGGGGTGCAGATACTGGACGCGGAGCCAGCCCCGGGGGTCAACGAGGGGCGCCAGGCGCTCGAGCAGGCGGGCCAAGCCCTCGTCGAGGCCCAGGTCCGAGCCGTAGCTCGTGGTGTCCTGGGCCACGAGGCACACCTCGACCACGCCGCCGGCCAGCAGGCTCTCGACCTCGGCGGCGATGTCGTCGGGCGGCCGACTGCGGAAGCCGCCGCGCAGCGAGGGGATCGTGCAGAAGCTGCAGGCGTGGCTGCAGCCGTCGGCGATCTTCACGGAGGCACGCCAGGGCGGCTCGATGCGGCAACGGGGCAAGTCGGCCGAGCCGATGAATCGTGGGGGCGGCGCGACGAAGAGGCGCTCGCCCTCGAGGGTGCGCGTGACGACCTCGACGATGCGGTCCACGGCGCCCGGGCCCACGAAGCCGCTGACCTCGGGGAGCTCCTCCAGCAGCTCCGTGCCATAGCGGGCGGGCAGACAGCCGGTGCAGATCAGCACGGGGGCGCGGCCATGGGGCAGCTCGGCGACGTCCAGGAGGTCGGCGCAGTCGAGGAGGGTGTCTAGGGCCTCCTCGACCGCGGGCTGGATGAAGGCGCAGGTGTTGACGAGGATGACATCGGCGCAGGCGGGGTCCTGGACGACGCGCGCGCCCGCGCGCTCGAGCAGGCCCAGCAGATACTCGGCATCCGCGTCGTTCTTCGGACAGCCCAGGGGCACCAGGGCCACCGCGACCCGGCTCAAGGCCGAGGCGTCCCCGCCCCCTGCGTCAGGGGTACGCGACTGCATGTCCTTGCCACGGGCCTCGCAGGGCCGCCGGGCATCCTCTCAGGGCGCCGCTACTCCTGCCCGGCCTCGATGTCCTCCGCCTTCTCAGGCAAGGAGGTCACGAACAGGTCACTGACCACGTAGACGGTGTCCCGGTCCTCGACCTTGCAGTAGAACCGGCTGTCCTCGGTCCTGTCCCCGAAGAGCACCTTCGTGGTGCCCGCGTCGGTGGTTTCGATGGTGACGACGACCTGCGGGACAGCCAGGCCGTACTGCTTGATGCCCTCGGGCTTCTCGATGAACTCGGAGGTCTGCAGGTCCTCGAGGTTCCACAGCAGGTCGTCCACCTTGGTCTGCTTGGCCTTGCCGGGCCGGGGCAGGTCCACGAACCACTCGCCGGCGCGCTTGGCCACGTAGAAGTCGAGGCCCTTCTTGCGCTGGACGCGCAGACCGCGGATCTTCTCGCGGTCCACGGCCAGGATGCGCTTGTCGCGCAGGGCCATCAGGTCCTTGTCCAGATCGTCGGCGAGGGAGGCTTCGACCATGAGCAGCTCGGGGCGGCCCTCGGTCATGGCGTAGACGATGTCCTGCTCCTCCGCGCCCTCGCCGTACTGCTGCTTGACGGTCTTCTTGGCCTTGGCGCCCAGAAGGATGGTGACGGTCTTGGCGGAGGCGAGGTGGAGGGTGAGCTTGGCGGAGGGCTTGTCCAGGCCGAACTGGGCAAGCTTGTCCGGCTTCTTCTCGAAGCCCTTGACCTCGATCTCGCCGGGGCGGTTGACCAGCGTGTCCACCGACCACCGGTCGGCCTTGGTCTGCACGGGCTGGACCAGGTCCCACTCCTTCTTGCCGTCCACGAGCCGGCTCTTGACCTCGAAGGTGCCCCTGGCGTTCTGCAGGGCCACGGCCTCGACATCGTCCTTCTCGTAGTGGGCCAGCTTCTTGTCGCGCAGGTCCTCGGGCTTCTTGGACAGGTCGGTCTTCACGACGGAGGAGACCAGGAACAGGCCCTTGCGGCCCTCGATGCGGGCGAAGAGCTGGCTGCCCACGGGGGTCTCGGCCCCCAGAGCGATCTCGACCTTCTTGTTGCCGTCATACCACAGGCGGGCCGTGAGGACAGGCTTGTCAAGGCCATACTGAGCCCTGGTGGGATCCTCGTCGGGACGCTTGTCGGGCTTGAGCTCACACAGCGTGCGGGCCACGCGCTCGGCCTCGTCCTTGTCGGCCCAGCCCTCGAAGGGCGAGGCGATCCACCACTGGTCGCCGCGCTTCTCCAGGGCCATGGGCTCGCCGCCCTGGGGCGTGACCTCCAGGCGGGTGACCTGCTTGACGTCAAGCTTGAAGAGCTCGCCCTCCTGGGGCGCCCGGCCGCGCTCGCGGGCAAGCACCCAGACCAGAAGGGCGACGAAGAGCAGAGCGGCACCAAGGGTGTAGCGGTATCGCAAGGCCCTAACCTCCTCGGCGCATCACCCAGACGACGACAGCGGCCAGAAGGATGAGCACCGGGATGAGGAAGATCAGGATGATGGTCAGCTTGAGCTGGCCGCCGCTGAGGACAAGGCGCTTGTCGGTGGGTTCCTTGGGCG
>CAZSOQ010000144.1:0-13367 GCA_964608495.1 uncultured Armatimonadia bacterium
CAGGTTGACCGCCAGAGGGTCGTGGGCGAGGGCTTCGGCCGGCTCCCTTTCGCCGGCAGCGTCCGCCAGCCGCGCCGCCAAAGCGCGCAGGACTGCGGCCGTGGCGCTCGGGGGAAGGCCGCTGAGCAGGCACAGCGCTTCACACGCGTCCCCGGCCCGCAGGGCTAGCTTCGCCAGCGTCACCGCCGCCTCGACCCGGCAGGCGGTGCGGCCCACCAGCCGCCACAGCAGCCCACGAGCATCGGCCTCCTCGTCCTGGGCCAGGAGCACCAGCGCGAGGCAGTAAACTGCCTCGTCGCACTCCCGGTCCTGCCCCACGGCGGCCTCCAGGTGCCGTCGTGCCTCCTCGTACAGGCCGGCCGCGAGGTGGAGCCTGCCGAGGCCCAGGTGCGCGGGCGCGTGGCGTGGGTCGCCCTCGAGGGCGCGCTCGTACAGCCGCCGCGCCGCGGGGAAGTCGGTGTGCTTCTCGCAAGCCACCGCGTGGGCGCACAGCTCCCCGGCGCTTACCTCGGGGTCGTCCGCGGGGCGCACGGGCTCCGAGCGAATCGCGAGCGGCCGCCGCGTGCGATAGGCGGGCGGGTCCTCGTAGCGGATCACCTCACGGCCCGCCACGCGCAGCGAGAGGCGCATCGGCGCGTCCTCGGGCGCGTCGGCCAGCCGCACCTCCGCACGGAAGGGGCGTCCCGGGGCCAGGTCCACGCGCTGTCGCCAGAGCTCGCGACCCTGGGCCTCAAGCACCAGGTCGCCCGGCCCCACGTCGCGATTCACCGCCGCGGCGACACATGCCACCGCGCCGGCGCGCTCCAGGTTCACAGCGGCCTCGTCCGTGGCCCAGACGAAGCCGCCGATCGCGCTCAGCGGGTACCAGTACTCCCTCCAGCCGACCTGCTGGTAGGGCGACAGGAACTCGAAGGTGCTCTGATGCACGAATCGCCCGCTCTGCACCTCGACGTATTGGCCGTTGTCGTCGGTCAGCAGGTCCACCCAGATCATGCCCTCGTCGGCGGTGCCCCAGGTGAAGAACTTCTTGCCCACGTTCAGGCGGTGATCGGACCAGTGGACCATGCCGGCGTCGCGCTCGACGTAGTAGCACCCGAAGAAATCGTCCACCACGTCGAGGGCGAAGATGTCGTTGGGTCGCTCGTGGTTGCGGTACCAGCTCATGTCGCGGCCGTTGACGATGGGATACGGCCACTCGCCGCCGAGGGTGTGGGCGCGGTTGCACGGGTAGACCAGGTGCAGGTCGTCGGCGGCGGGCACGGCGGAGTTCGCCCAGAAGTAGTGGCGCTCGCGCAGAGGGCGCGGGTTGTGGAGCATCACGTCCTGCCGCAGCCGCGCCTCGCCCGGCGCCAGGCTCAGGGTGACGCTGCAGCGCATGCGGCACACGCGTTCCGTGTAGCCGATGGTGATCGAGGCGCCGCCGGTGGCGGGGTCCTCGCTGAGCGTCGAGGGCACGGGCGAGACGGTGACACAGGTGTGGCCCTGCGGGAAGTTGAACTCGATGCCTCCCGAGATCCAGGCCGCGCGCCGCGCGACCAGGCCGTACTTCACCACGTTGTTGCGGTAGAAGACCTCGCGGCCGGCGGTCTTGTCGTACAGCGAGTAGAGGTGGCCGCCCAGGTCGGGCAGGACAAGGGCGTGCAGGTACTCGTTCTCGAGGTGCAGCGCGCGGTAGGGCACCTCGCCCACCTGGTCGGTGAGGTCGTCCTGCATGGGATAGGGATAGACGCGGCCGTGCCCCGCGCGATGCCAGGGGGGATTGGGATCAGCGGGACCGAGAAGGTACGTGCGCAGATGCAGCTCGTCCTGCCAGGCTGACGTGGTCATGACGCGGCGCCTCGCTTGCGGCGGGAATGGCTGGTCCACGGGGCGGCCGCGATCGCGCCGGCACAGGCCCGGGCGGTCGAAGGCCCATCCCCCGCGGAAGCCGACGCGGGCCGTTCCCTCTGTGGGACAGGTGACCTCCCCCGGCGAGGCGGGAGATGGCCATGGGGCGCGAAGGGCAGGGACACGGGGGTGCCGGTCTGCAGCGGACCACCGCAGCGCCGGAGGAGGCGATGACGACTCCATGGGTGCCCCCAAGGGAGTGTCACGTCCCGGCGGCACCAGGAGGCGGCCCACGAATCGCTTTTCAGGAGGACACTCGGCCGAAGGCGGAGAATGCGCCTCGACGGGAACTCCGCAGGTGGCTGAGCAGTCCCAAAGAGGACGGGAACCTTGACATAGGGTGCGTGGCGGCGAGGAGGGATCGGGTTTGCGGAACGGTGGACCTGGCTCGAGCCGGTGCCAATATGGGCTCAGGGCTCGAGCGGCGCGCGAGTAGCTGATGAGTTGGCGGCACACTCAGGACCGTGGCATGGCATGGGCCACTAGGGAGGCAGGAAGATGAGAGCCAGGTGGTGGGCTTTGCTGGGCAGTGCGCTGTTGCTGACGATGTTGGGTGGCCTTTACGCGCAGGAGCAGGCAGAGCCGGAAGGCGGCGCGGCGGCCGTGGCGCCTACGTACCCCGACCCGTCGCAGTGTCTGACGCGGGCCACGCGGGGCACGGACAAGCTGCCGCCGGAACTGCGCACGCTGTACCGCCAGTGGACGGTGACGCGGGGCAGGCGCGGCGGTCTCTATACTCCGTCACAGCTTGCGGAGCGGTTCGGCCTCGTGGCGGGGGAGCCCAATCCGGGGGTGGCAGTGGCGGTGACACTGGCCCCCGGGGCCGAGGCCAGCGCCTTGGAGAAGGCCGGGGTGCTGGTGCAGACGCAGGTAGGCAACGTCGTCTACGCTGAGGTACCGGTGCTGAGCCTGGACCGAGTGGCACAGGCTTCCGCGGTGCAGGCCATGCGCCTGGTGCGGCCGGGAAAGGTGCCGGCCCCGCCCGAGGTCATGGAGGCACCGGTCCAGGAGTTCGTCACCCGGGGTCAGCGTGGGCCAGGGCCGCTGGCCGACGCCTTCGACCACCAGGGGCTGACGGGCAAGGGCGTCCTAGTGGCGGTGCTGGACACGGGCATAGACTGGAAACACCAGGACTTTACCAGGGAAGACGGGACGTCTCGCATCCTCTACCTGTACGACTCCAAGGACGACTCCTGGACGACGTCCCAGCAGAAGATAGGGACAGCGCCGCCCCTCAAGACCGAGAAGGGGCCGCTCGGGACCCTGTATACGAACGAGCAGATCAACGCCGCTCTGAAGGGCCAGGGCACGGTGGGGTCGCAGGACATCTACGGACACGGGACCGCCTGCGCGGGCACTGCGGCCGGCAATGGACGTGCTACGGGCAATGACGTGCCGGCTGGGACCTACATGGGCGTCGCGCCTCAGGCGGATCTGATCATCGTCAAGGCGGGTACCGGGCCGGGTGTGAGCCCCATGGTAGCCTGTCTGGGCGCTGAGTGGGTGGCGAAGCAGGCAAAGGCCCTGGGGCGGCCGTGCGTCATGTCGCTGAGCTTCGGCAACCAGGACCACCCGCACCAAGGCTGTGAGCCCGATGAACTGATCTACGACAGCCTGGTGGGCAAGGGCAAGCCAGGGCTGGCGATCTGCGCGTCCGCCGGCAACGACAGGATGGACAACTTCCACGCCGGCGGTAGGTTCGGCCCAAGGGTGGAAGGCCAGGCCGACGTAACGAGCCCCCCTATCGAGCTGTTCGTCACCGCCGCGACCTATCTCACGGCCTACTTCGACCGTGGGGACGAGTGGGGTCTGGCGGTGGTGGGTCTCGACAACTTCTTCGTTGACGAGAAGGGGAACTCGCTGTCCGCCTCCTTCTTTGTGCAGGGCACCAAGCTATCGGCAGCCACTATGCAGAAGGGCCAGTCCTATAAGGGGCCCATCTGTACGCAGTGGCGAGCGCCGGGCAACCCACCCAAGGACCTCACCGAGTACTTCAGCAACCAGGACTACGTGACCTTCGACAAGTACGACGACACGACCCAAAGGCTTGGGCTCTACCTGCCGCCCGGTGCCTACCTGGTGTTTGGCTACGCCTTCAGCGAGAAGGTGGCAAGCGGGCGCTACGACCTCTACCTCCCCTTCCTTGACGAGGCCAGCTTCGGCAAGCGGACGGAGGCCAGGTACCTGGTGGGGGCACCGGGTAACGCCGGCAACATCATCACGGTCGGTTCGTACGACGTCCGCAACGAGTGGATCAACCTCGACGGCAAGCGGACGCGCCACAACCTGGTGCTTGGAGCGCTGTCGGACTACTCGAACCCCGGCTACCGGCGCGACGGGGTGGTCAAGCCGGACGTGGTCGCGCCGGGCCGCTACATGATCTCTCCGCTAGCCAGGGTCGGGGACGGGTACTGCAAGATGGGGTCGCGGACAATTGGTGGCAAGGACGTGCCCCGCAGCGGCGAGATTACGCGCGACGGATACCACCTGGCCTGGCCGGGCACCAGCGCCTCCACGCCATACGTGGCCGGGGTGGTCGCCTTGATGCTGGAGAAGAACCCGAGTCTCGACGCCGCCCAGATCGCGGACATCCTGCGGCGGACGGCCCGGACTGACGAGTTCACCGGAGGTGCGCCGAACCCCGAGTGGGGCTACGGCAAGATCAACCCGGAGACGGCACTGAAGGCGACACCGGCTCCCTAGGACCTGACCGCAGGGCGCGGAGGGGAAGCGAGGTGAGGAAAGTGTACAGGTCCTGGTTGGCGTGCATGGCGGTGTGTCTTGCTCTCACGGCCATCTGTCCGGACGCTCCGAGCGCCGACCCTCCCGAGAAGCGCGCGCTGCTGGTGGGGGTCTCCCACTACAACCATGGCGGGCCCGAGGACTGGGACAACCTGAACGCGGAGCCGGACGTGAAGGCACTCCGGCAGATCCTCATCGAAAGGTTCGGGTTCCCACCCGACGACGACCACATCCGGACCCTCACGACAGTCGAGGAGACGACCCACGCCTCGATTGTCGGGACCTTTCGCGCCTTCCTGGTAGAAGCCACGAAACCGGGCGACATCGTGTATTGCCACTATTCCGGCCACGGCTTCCAGCTACCCGACGACAACAAGGACGAGATAGATGGTCTGGACGAGACCCTGGTGCCCTCCGACTGGGAGGACGAGCACGGGCCCAACCCCAACCACATCAGGGACGACGAGATCAGCCTGCTCCTCGAGCAGCTCAAGGAGAAGGGCCCGGCGAACGTGACGATGACCTTCGACTGCTGTCATTCGGGGAGCGCGACGCGCGGCGGGCGAACCGTCCTGCGCGGTCGGGCATGGTCGGGACCACGACCGCCCGTGGTCGCGCCCGAGACCGAGCCGGAGAGCCCGGGCCGTCTGCTCACTCGGGGGAAGGCCAGCGACCTCGGGTACGTGGTCATCTCGGCATGCCAGCCCGAGCGCGATGCGGCCGAGACCTTCGACGACAACAACCAGCCCATGGGCCTTCTCGCCTACGGCCTGTCAAAGGCCCTCTCGCAGGCCACCGACGGCACCACCTACCGGGATCTGTTTGAGATCCTGACGGACACCATGGGCTCGCGCAGGCCCGAGCAGATTCCGCAGATTGAGGGCGACATTGATAAGGTCCTTCTGGACGGCGTGGCCCTTCCGCCGCCCTCCTACATCCCGGTCGCTGTGGATGAGGATGTTCTTGTGCTGCGCGCCGGGGAAGTGCAAGGCATGAGCGAGGGGTCGCGCTTTGCTCTGTATGCCGCCGGTACGAAGGACTTCAGGAACACGAAGCCCGTGGCCGAGGCGCGGATCGTCGAGATCGAGCCGACGGCCTCCGTCCTGGAGCTCACCGCGGAGTTCGAGGGCAAGGTTACGCCGGAGGAGCTTCGGGCGGCGCGGGCCGTCGAGACCCAGCACCAGTATGGGGACAATCGGCTGAAAGTCGAGGCATCGGCCCTTGGCGCCCTGCCGCGGGGCCGGGAGATCCTCGATCAGATCGGTGGCCTGCCGCTGGTGGACCTCGGAGCCGCCGCGGCGGACGGATGGAACGTGAGGCTTCGGCCGGTGCAGGGCCCGGCGCCTGAGGGTGGCGAGGGCGGCCCAGGCCGGCTGGCACTGGAGCGTGAGGATGGCGTGGCCATTGCCACGCTGACCGATGGACCCGATCTGGTGCGCGAGATGTGCGACGCTCTCGAGCGCGAGTCCCGATGGCGGTTCGTGAAGGCGCTGGAGAATCGGGCCACGGGGTCGCTCATCCAGGTCGAGTTGCGGCTGGTGCCCGTTGAGGTGAAGAAGAACCGTCGGGGCAAGGTCACGGAGGTCGTCGGGGACCGAGACATCGCCTTGTCGGAAGGCGGGCAGATGACCCTGGCCCCCGGCGACGCTGTCATGGTCGAGTGGCGGAACTCAGGGAACATGGACGCCTACGGGACGGTGCTGGACCTGCGCAGCAACGGTACCATCGGCCCGCTCTACCCTCACCCCTCGTTGGCGCACCGTGTTGACGAGAACAAGATCCCGGCGGACAAGCAGTGGCACCGGATCCCCTTCCCCTACGTGTGGTTCATCCGCGAGCCCGCCGGCGTGGAGACCTTCAAGGTGGTTGCCACGGCGGAGCCGGCGGATTTCAGCCCGCTCCTGGACGCCGAGACCGTTCGCGGGGGCAAGGTCCGCGGAGAGCCGCTATCGCAGCGGCCGGAGATGACCTCGCCTATCGGGCGGCTACTTCTGGCGGCCACGATGGGGCTGCGGGCCGAGCCCGCCGCGGTGGATGTCGGCGACTGGTCCACGGCCAGCGTCACCTTCGTCGTCGCCCCACCGCAGGAGGAGGACTGAGGCCCAGGGCTACCGGAGGCGGGGCTGACTCCCCGCCCTAGAGCTGGGATGGCCTGCGGGAGCCGATCGCAGACCTCCCGGGTCGCGTCTTATCCCAGGGGGCGGCGAGTGCCGGCAGGTCGCGGGCGCCCGCGTCCCGGGTGGGTGGACCAGGTGCACGGTGGCGTGCGGTTAGCATGTGTGCTGTTCTCGGCCTTCTGCCTGGCGGCCTGTCCCGTCGCATTGGAGGCCGCGGGCGTGATCGTTGTCGCCGTCGAGGAGGACTCCCCTGCGGCCAGGGCCGGGATCGAGGTGTGGGACCGTCTGTTGTCCTACGGCGGCAAGCCTGTCCTCTCTCCCATCTGGCTCCAGGCGGCCGAGGAGAACACCTTCGGTGACGCTCAGCTCCCGGTGGTCCTCCAGCGCGGCCGCCAGAAGCTGAAGGTTTCCGTTCCTTCAGGCCCCCTCGGGCTCCGGGCCCGTTCCGACCTCCCCTCTGACGCCATGGGCGCCTACGAGGACGGGCTGGGGGCCCTCGAGCTGGGCAGAGGCGACCGGGCGGCGGCCAGATGGGTCCTCGCCGCCCAGGCCGCTCAGGCCTCAGGCGGCAAGATGCAGGCCGCCTGGCTGTATCACGCCGCGGGGTATCTCTGCGAGCAGCGGGAGGACTGGCAGAGGGCGTGCGAGTCCTATGAGGCGGCCCTGAACCTGCTCGCGAACGCCGCCGACGCGGCAGCCCGCTCGAGCCTCCTGTCGTCCCTGGGGTTCTGCGCCTCGAGGCTGGAGGACCCTGTCGCCGCTCGTCGGTGGCTCGAACAGGCCCGCGATGTCGCCCGGGCGGCGGGCTATGAGGCCTGGACCGCGAAATGCCTTTTCCTTCTTGGCCTGGTGGCCCAGGACCAGGACGACCTGCAGGCCGCCCGGGCCTACCTCGCCGATGCCCTCTCGATCCAGGACCGCTTGCTGCCCGGGTCTATGAGCCTGGCCGGCACGCTGTATCTCCTGGGGACGGTGGCGAGCGCCCTGGACGACCGGGCCACGGCCTATGACTGCTACAGCCGCGCCCTGGCCATCCAGGACAGGGAGGCCCCCGGCTCGCGCGAGCTCGCCTACACGCTCAACGGCCTCGGCGTCTTGGAGCTCCAGCGCGGTGATCTGCGGGCTGCGCGCGAGCGCCTCACTCGTGCTCTGCAGATCCGCGAGCGGTTGGCCCCCGACTCGCTGGAGGTCGCGACTGTTCTCGCCAACCTGGGCAGCGTCGCCCTGGATGAGGGCGACGCGGAGGCCGCACACCAGTACGAAACCCGCGCCCTCGCGATACACGAGCGCCTCGGCTCTGCCTCGCGCGACGTCGCCGCCATCCTCGGCAACCTCGGGGCCGTCGCGCTCGAGCGAGGCGATCTCGACGCGGCCCAGGACTACTGCTCCCGCGCTCTCGCCCTGTGGCAAAAGGAAGCCCCCGACTCCCTCGACGTCGCCACCTGCCTCTACAACCTGGGCCGCGTGGCTGAGAAGCGCGACGACCTCCCCGCCGCGAGGGACCACCTCTCACGCTCCCTCGCCCTACGCGAAGGCCTGGCACCCGACTCCCTGCTCGTGGCCGCGACCCTCACTTACCTCGGCTGGCTGGCCGACAGGTCGCGCGACCTGGACGCCGCTGAGGACTGTCACACGCGAGCCCTGGCGATCCAGGAGCGGCTCGCCCCCGATCACGTGGACGTCGCGGCCAGCCTGTCCAACCTCGGGTTCATCGCCCTTCAGCGCGAACGTCCCTCCGACGCCTTGCCGCTGCTCGCCCGCGCCGCGGAGATCGTGGAAAGCCACCGCAGCCAGATAGCCTCCCCGGAGGTCAGGGCGCTGTTTACCGAGAGCAGACACGCCGTCTATCTGGGCCTCCTGCGGAGTCATCTGGCCCTGGGCGATCTCGGCTCGGCCTTCGCGACCCTCGAACGCCTGCGCGGCCGCGCTCTGGTCGAGATGCTCGCCGAGGGGCGGGCCGGTCTGCGGGGCGACGTCCCTGCCGAACTCCTGGCCAAGCAGGACGCCCTCGACCAGGCGCGCGCGACGGCGTACGAGCGGCTGACGGGCCTTGACGCCCGGAAGGACGCTGCGCAGATAGAGGAGCTTCGCGCCCAACTGGCCGCCTGGGCAGTGCAGCAACGGGAACTCGAGGCACAGATTCGCAGCGCGGCGCCCAGGTACGCTGACCTTCAGTATCCTGCGCCTCTCGACCTCAAGGCTGCCCAGGCAGCGCTGGACCCCGGCACCTTGCTGCTGGCGTACTACATGGACAACAACGAGACCTACCTGTTCGCGGTGACGCCGGGCCAGGGAGTAGACTCCGGCTTCGGCGGGGCCGAGGTTCCCAATGCGGACCTGCACGAGGACGGAGTATGGCTGTTTCGTGTGGCACGTGACTTCGTGAACCTCAACACGATGATACTTATGCTCGAGTCGGCTATCGCCCGACAGGCCGGGCCAAGCCGCGCCGAGCTGGCCACAGGCGAGGAGCGAGAGGCCGCAGCTCCCGAAAGGGCCTTGTTCTTCCTTAGGGACCTCTATGACGGGCTGGTCCGCCCGGCCCAGCGGTTGATCGACCGCGCCGAGCGCTTGCTCATCTGCCCGGACGCATGGCTGACACGGCTTCCCTTTGCGGCCCTGGTCGCCGAGGAGCAAGACGGCGCGGTCCGTTACCTCGCCGACCTCAAGCCCCTGCACACTGTCGTCTCCGTAACAGCGTACGCCCGGCTACGCCAGGCAAAGGGGCACGGCGGGCTCCTCACGACACAGCAGCCCACCCTTGTCGCCTTTGGTGACCCTGAGTACGACACCGGGCCAGCCGGCCTGGCCCTCTCGCCCCTCCCCGGGACGAGAGCTGAGGTCGAGGCGATCGCCGCGCTCTACGGCCCGGAGGCCAGGGCGTTCCTGGGCCGGGAGGCGACGAAAGCGGCAGCCCTGCAGGAGTGCCGCGAGGCGCGGCTCGTCCACTTTGCCTGCCACGGCATCCTCGACCACCGTGACCCCCTGGCGTCCGGCATCGCGCTGACGGCGACGGAGGACGATGACGGCCTCCTACGCGCCTGGGAGATACTCCAGAGAGCCCGGCTAGACGCGGACCTCGTGGTGCTCAGCGCTTGTCAGACGGGACAGGGGCAGCATACGAGACACGAGGGGGTCATCGGGCTGACGCGGGCCCTGCAGTACGCGGGTGCGCGCAGCGTGATGGTGAGTCTGTGGAGCGTATCTGACGCGAGCACGGCCGCGCTGATGACAGCCTTCTACCGCGAGCTGCGTGAGGGGGCTTCGAAGGACGTGGCCCTGCAACGCGCGATGGGTGAGCTGCGTAAGGACCCCAGGTGGGAGCATCCCTTCTACTGGGCGCCCTTCGTGCTCGTGGGCGACTGGCAGTAGGGCAAGAGAGGCAGCCGCTCCCTGGGCGGCGAGAAGGCCGGGAGGGGATGCGGATCCCAGCCCGGTGCCTGCGACGAGCTCTGCCCGCTCTGCCCGCGTGCCTGCTCGCCGCGTCTGGCCTGGGGCTGCGGTCTTGCGGTGGTACCCCTGTCCCCTTGCAGGGCGGGGCTTCAGCCCCGCCTCCCGTAGTCGCAGGCTTTGGTGGACGCGCCGGATGGGGACCCCGACACCGCCTTCCCATCAGAGACGGACAACCCTGAAGCCACCGCCTGTGGCCCGAGGGCCATCCCGCGGGTCGGTGGGAAGAGGGGTCTCGGCCAGGGGAGCGAAGGCTCGCCGGACCGGTGCGATCACGGATTCCGCGAGGCTGCCCTGCGCGGGGGTGACCGGGGATGCCTGCGCTGGCTGCTTTGACGGTGCTCTGCCTGATAGCCAGTCAGGCCCTGGCCCAGGAGCCGGGGCTGGTGGCACACTACTCCTTCGAAGAGGGTGCCGGCGACGTGGTGCGGGACCACAGCGGCCAGGGCCACGACGGCCGGATCCACGGGGCCCGGTACGTGCGCTGTGGGCAGGGATGGGCGCTGCGGTTCGACGGCGAGGACGACTACGTGGACTGCGGGAGTCCCGAGGGTCTGAAGCTGCGGGAGGCCGTCAGCCTGGAGGCCTGGGTGTACCCGGAAGCCGTGCCCGCCAGCGGAGAGCCCGGCCTAGTGGGCAAGGACTACGGGAGCTACGTTCTCACCTACTACACGGACGGCTACTGCTGGTGGTACATCTCCGGCGGCGGCAACAACTGCAGGGCGCCGCTCTCCACCGGGGCGTGGCACCACGTCGTCGGCACCTTCGACGGCCACACGCTGCGGTTGTATGTGGACGGTCAGCTGGAGGGGACGAAGGCGTCGGCAGCGGACGCCATCGGGGACGGCGGCAGCTTCCTGCTCGGCACGAGCCGGGGGGACGAGCAGTTCACCAAGGGCGCGCACTTCCGGGGCATGGTTGATGACGTGCGAGTGTACGCGCGGGCCCTGAGCGCGGCGGAGGTGCTGGAACACTACCGCACGACCCACCGCACCGGCGTGCCCGAGGTGAGTTGGCGACTGGCGCCCTTCGACGAGACCCTCGCGGTGCGGGTGAGCCTGCGTGGCCTGGACCGGCCCCCGGGAACGGCGACCGTCGCGGTCAGCCTGCGTCGCCGCGACGAGGACAAGGCGCTGTTCACCACGCGGACCGAGGTAGCGCAGGACTCCGACACCGCGCTCGCCCGAGTGGCCCTGCCGGGGCTCAAGCCCGGGGGCTACGAGCTATCAGTCCAGGCCTCCGCGGGGGGCCGGAACCTGGGGGAAGTCGCCATGGAGAGCATCACGTGGCCCGAGAAGCCCCGCTGGCCGGGCATGGCCCCGGAGGCGCGCGTGCTCAACTGCCTGGTGACGGAGCTGCTCGCCGTGCGCGGCAAGGCGGCTCAGCAGGTGAGCCAGCGGTTCATCAACCCCCGCAAGGGCTGGGTGTTCCTGCGCGGTCGCGCAACAGGCGCCAGGGGCGGCCAGGTGACCGTCGCCCTCGAGAGCGCCGAGCGGCCGGAGGTGCTGCTGACGCTCACGCCCGGCGAGGCGCCGGCGGAGGCTATGCGACTGCTGGGGGAAGGTGCGCACCAGCTCACGGTGCTGGCCGAGCGCGGCGCACGGCCTGAGGAGCTCGAGGTGCGGGCCGTGCCCGAGCTGACCTTCTCCCAGTTCGGGGCCCACCCTCACGTGAAGGAGTACGGGCTCTACGACTGGGACTTCCTGTCCAGGTACGTCCTGCCGCACGCCAACACCATCGTCGGCGGGGGAAGCGAGGAGGACCGGCCCTACGTGGAGCGCTGGCGCGGCGAGGGCAAGCGCTGGATCCTGCACTGCAGCGTCCCCGGGCTCGGCGAGGGCAAGACGGTCACGGCGGACGAGGCGGAGAAGTACTGGACGGAGACGCGGGGGATGGCTGACCCGCTGTATGACGGGGCCATAGCGGACGAGTTCTTCGCCCAGTCTGACGAGAAGTACCAAGCGTGGACAGAGGCGCTGCGGCGAATGCAGGCCAATCCGGCACTGGCGGGCAAGGTGTTCTACGCCTACTGCTGCCCGATCTACGGCGAGGCGGCGAGCCGGGAGTTCGCGCGGACGCTCGTGGCGGGCGGCTCGCCCATCGCGCTCGAGCGCTACCTGTCGGAGCCAGCAAGCGAGGAAGCAGCCCGCGCGTGCCTGCAGTCGGCGCTGACCGAGCAGCTCGCGGCCTGGCAGGAGGCGCTGCCCGGGGTGGAGCAGGACATGGTGATCGTGCTGGGGTACATGTCGCAGCCACCGGAGTCGCTGAACACCGACCCGGGCGTGGACTTGAAGGTGTTCATGGATATGCAGTTCCACCTGCTGGCCAACGACCCGACCTTCTTCGGCCTCTACGGGGTCATGGAGTACCTGTCGAGCTACGCGGACGAAGAGACGGTGCGGTGGGCCGGGCAGCTCTTCCGGCACTACTGCATCGAGGGCGAACGGGAGCGGTTGACGCGGGACCCCTACGTCCTGCCCCATCTCACGAACCCGGACTTCGCCGAGGGGCTTGAGGGCTGGGAAGTGCACGAGGCGGAGCCAGGGGCCGCGCGCGTCGGGCAGAGGGACGGGCTGAGCTGGCTGCAGGGGCGGTACCCGCCCACCGGCAAGGGCAACCAGTTCCTCGCGCTCAAGCGCAGTGCTGCCGGCCCGAACACCGTGAGCCAGACCGTGCGCGGGCTCGAACCCGGGCGGCTGTACTCGCTGAAGCTGTACGTCGCGGAGCCCGAGCACCTGGAGGTGCAGCAGAAGCTGGCGCTCAGGGCGAGCGTCGAGGGGGTCGAGGCGCTGCCGGATACGGCCTTCGTGCACGTGTTCCCCAACTGCTATAGCCACCACCATGGGCCCTTCAACGCCGAGAACCGGGCGTGGATGAACTACCACTGGCAGGTGTTCCGGGCGCGGGGGCGCGAGGCGCGGCTGGTGCTGTCCGATTGGGCGAGCGACACCGAGCCGGGAGGCCCGGTCGGGCAGGAGCTGGCAGTGAACTTCGTCGAGATCCAGCCCTACCTCCCGCGGTGAGGGCAGGGACCGGGCGCGAGCAAGCCGGCGCGCGTCCCGCGCGCGTATAGAGAGTCTAGACTCGACCCTAGACGTGAAAGAGAGACTAGAGACTCTAGACCCCCCTTCATTCAGCACTGATCTAGCGATCAGTGCTTCTTGAAGGGGG
>CAZSOQ010000145.1:0-13341 GCA_964608495.1 uncultured Armatimonadia bacterium
AGACAGCCCCAGGCCCGCGAAGGCACACCCGAACAGGCGCGGCGGCCGGAAGCTGCCGAAGGAAGCGAAGAAGTCCACGAAGCCGATGAGAGCGAGGATGCCGCCCACGATGACCAGCACGACGCCCACGGCTCTCAGCAGGCCCCGTATCTCGCTGTGGCGTGGGCCAGTCAGCCCAGGGTCTCCCATTTCGCCTGCCTCCTGGGACAGCGGTCCCGTCGGCTACCTATGCTATCAGCGACCGCCGCGGCGGGCCACAGGTGCCATCTCAGGGCGGCCCCGCCTGCGGTCGGGCCACGGGTCGCCCGCCGTGGCAGGCCCGCGCGTCGGCCTAGCGCACTCCCCGGGCCGGGCCCTTCCACACTCCGCCGCCGAAGGTACATACCCAGATCGTGCCGGCGTCCTCCGGGGCGAAGGCCACGCGCTGGCAGGCGGTGAAGGGTAGGCCCCGCACCTCGGCCCAGGTCTCGCCCGCGTCCTCGCTGAGGAACAGCCCGTGGGTCGTGGCTCCCAGATACACGCGCCGCGCGTCGCGCGGGTCCACGGACGCGAAGAAGGCGTGCGTGAAGCTGCACAGCTCCGGCGGTAGGCGGTGGGCCTCGTCCATGTCGTCGCCGAGGAGCCGGCGCCAGGTCCGGCCGCCGTCGGACGTCTTGTAGATACCGCCCTGGCTGTGCCCGGGAGCCGACGCCGCGGCCAGGTACACGGTCCCGCTATCGGCGGGGTCGAAGTCGAAGTCCCCGGCCCAGCGCAGGTCCAGGCCCTCGGTCACGCTTTCCCAGGTGGCCCCCTCATCGCGCGATCGGAACAGCCCTGAGCCGGGCGCGAAGTCGCGGTCGCTGCGCCGGCCCGTGATCGAGCAGAACAGGGCCCCGTCGGGGTGTCGTCGCACGGAGTAGACATGCCGGTTCGTGTCGCTGCCCAGCCCCTGCGAGGAGCGCGCCCAGGTCTTGCCGCCGTCCGCCGACTTGTATACGCCGTCCCCGAACATGGCGGCGTACAGCACGCGCGCCTCGGGCGGACTGGTCGGATCAAGGGCGATGGACGTGCAGGGCAGCTCCGGCAGGCCCTGGCTGCTGGGCTGCCAGGACTTGCCGAAGTCCGTGCTGACGCACACGCCGCCCGGGTAGCGCGGCCCGTCCACGTTCGTCCAGTGGGGGACGTCGTGCTGGTTGCTGCAGGCGGCGTAGAGGACGCCCTCCCGGTCGGGATCGCACACAACGCGGTAGAAGGTGTTGGCCCAGGGACTGCCGCGGGCGGCGTACTGCCACGACCGGCCGCCGTCCTCACTGCGGGCGAAGCCGATGTCCGTGTAGGCGATGTAGACGTTGCCGGGCCGGTGCGGGTCGAAGACGAGCTCCCAGCAGCTCGTGACGTTCAGGCCCGTGGACACCCAGGCTTTGCCCCTGGCTTCCTCCGAGCCGTGGGCCGTGCGGCAGAAGCCGTTGTACCAGCTCTTGCCGCCATCGGTCGTGATGAACAGCTCCCCGGCGTTGGTGTACATGGCCACGTCGGCGTTCCCCGAGCACACGCTGAAGCCCGACGGTGGCCCGCCGTACCCCCAATTGGTCTCCAGGGTCAGCCATCCGCACTGGACGTTGCGCTCCTCCGAGCGCGGGTCGCCCGTGAAGGTGTAGCGCCAGTGCTCGCCCCCGTCGTCGGTGCGGAAGACCGTCCAGTGGTAGGGCGGCCAGTAGCCCGTGCCGCGCGTCGTGACCCAGACGGTGAGGGGCTTTGTCTCGTCCATGGCGACGAACCGGTACTGCGCCACCTCGTCCGCGCCGTACTCGTCGCGCTTGCTCGTATCGGTGTTGATCGTCTCGTTCATCGCACTCTGCCAGGAGTCGCCGCCGTCGGCGGACCGGTACACGCCGCCCACATGGCGCCCGCCCTGCGCGACGCTCGGCAGGATGCAGTACAGCCTGGCTTCGCCGGTCGCTTCGTCGTAGCCGCCCGCGAGCCCGCGCAGGGCCGTGGAGGGCAGGCCGGTGTTGCAGGGCTGCCAGGTCGCGCCCGAGTCTCGCGAGCGGAAGACGCCCGCATCGGTGCCCGCGAAGCACACCGGGCCGGCGGGCAGCACATAGAGCCCCACGGCCTTGCCCGTGACGCCCTCGGCCGGTGCCCAGGTGACACCCGCGTCCCGGGAGACCCACACGCCCCCGTCGCCGCCGGCCAGCATCAGGCGCGGGTCCGCGCGGTTGATGGCCAAGCAGGTGAGCGGCCCGCCGCCCCAGGGCGCGTCGGCGACCAGCGGCTCCCACGTGACGCCCCGGTCCCGGCTCGCGCGGAGCTGCCCGTTGCCCCAGGCGTAGACGATGGCGGGGTCGGTGGGGTGGAAGACGGGGATCAGCGACGTGGAGGAGCGCATCTGTCGCTTGTCGAGCATGTGCCAGGTGCGGCCCCCGTCCTCGCTGCGGTAGAAGCCGCTCATGTCGCAGGAAACGAACATGAGGTCGGGATCGTGGGGCGACGCCGCGGGAGAGTACAGGCCGCCGCCGCCCCCCAGGCCGATGGGCTCGAAGCTGCGATCCGCCTGTTGGCAGCCGGCGGTCGCCGCAACCGCTAGGGCGAGCAGCAACACGCCGCATCTCGCCGTGGTGGTCGTCATCGTGATCGCCTCCCCTGCACCGGGTCGGGTAACGCGCCAGGGCTGCCTTTCGCCCCGTCGGGGCAAGGCCCTGCGTGGCGACAGCGGGGAGCGCGGCGCGCGTCGGAAGGACCCGGACCTGACGGGGGGAATCGCTGACGCGGGAGCCGCCGCCACCTTGCCGCCGGGACTGATGCACTGTGCCGGAAGAGACCATGACCGCCCGCGAACGGATGCTGACCGCGCTGGATCGCGGCACGCCGGACCGGGTGCCACTGGACATCTGGGCGACGGGCGAGGTGTGGGCGAAGCTGTTCCAGCACTTCGGTACCCAGGACGCAGGCGAAGTCAAGCGGCGGCTGCACGTGGACGGGCTCGCCGGCGTGGACGCGGCCTACGTGGGCGCGCCGGTGCCCACTTACGAGAACGGGGTGACCGAGGATTACTGGGGCATGCGCTATCGTCCCGTCCCCTACGACACCGGCGTGTACCACGAGCAGTGCCACTACCCGATCGCCTTCGCGCGGACGGTGGCCGACCTGGACGAGTACCGGTGGCCCAGCGCCGATTGGTTCGACTTCAGTGTCGTGAGGGAGCGTTGCGAGGCCGTGCGTCACCTGCCGATCATGGCCGGGTACACGGCGCCCTTCTACTTCTTCAACAAGCTGCGTGGGCTGGAGCAGTCGCTCATGGACCTGGCGCTGGACCCCGAGCTGTCCCACGTCATCATCGGGCGCATCTGTGGCTTCTTCTACGACTTCACTGACAGGCTGCTGGAGGCGGCCGGCGGGCTGGTGGACGTCACCCAACTGACCGATGACTTCGGCTCGCAGACCGGGTTGCTGATCTCCACGGCGATGTTCGACGACTACTTCCTGCCCCACTACCAGCGTCTGGCGAAGATGATGAAGGACCATGGGGCGCGGATCCTCCACCACGACGACGGGGCCATGTGGGAGCTGTTACCGAGGCTGGTGGAGGTGGGGGTGGACATACTGAACCCGGTGCAGTACCGGTGCGGCCCGGTGGACCTGCGCTGGCTCAAGGAGACCTACGGGCACGCGCTGGCCTTCCACGGCGGCGTGGACAACCAGGAAGTGCTGCCCTTCGGAAGCGTGGACGACGTGGTGGCCGAGGTGCGCCGGTGCCTGGCGACGCTGGGCAAGGGCGGCGGCTACGTGATGGCGCCCTGCCATAACCTGCAAGCGGTGACGCCCATCGAGAACATCGTGGCGCTGTATGAGACCGCCTACGCCGAGGGATGGTACTGAAGGGCGCCACCGGCGCGCGATCCGACGGCAGGGCACATGGGAGGCAGAGGGCGATGAGAACGACTTGCCGGAGCAGTGCTCTCTGGGCCGGGCTTGTGGGGCTGCTCGTCGTGGCCACGGCCTGGGGGCAGCGCGTGGACCCCGGGGCGGACTACCAGGAGGTAGTGCGGGCGCTGCTCAGCCAGGCCTCGGGGGGCTCGCGCGTCGGCACGACCCTCTTCGAGGAGGACTTCGAAGCCGGCACGCTCGAGCGATGGCGCGCGGACGCGAGCTGGACCGTGGTGGACGACCCCGAGGCGGAGGGCAAGTGCGCTCGCGTCGTGGCCTCCGAGGGCGATCACGAAGACCTGGTGCTGAAGGAGCGCATACCGATCACCACGGGCCACCCGATAGCTGTGTGCTGGAAGACGAGGTACGAGGCCGGCGGGACCCCTCTGTACATCCGCGTGGACTACTTCGACGCGCAGGGCCTGCAGGGCGAGCCCTACGCCCGCCAGCAGCACTCGGCCGAGGGGGCGGCCTGGACGCAGAACGCCGTGCTGGTGTCCGATTGGTTCCCGGAGTACACGCGGGCCATCACCGTGCACTTCCACCACAGTCCCGGCGCGGCGACGACGTCGCTGCTCGACGAGGTGAGGGTGGTGGACCTGGCGCCGGCAGCGAGGGAGCTGCTTGCGGCAAGGCTGTGGACGTATATGCAGTTGGCCACGAGCCTGGGCGAGCAGGCCGCCGCCCTGGAGGGCTCGCCGGCCAACGACCCCTGGAAGGCGGTGGTGAGCAGGCATATCGGCGAGGTGCGGGCCGAGCTGGAGGCGTGCAGCGGGCTGGACCCGGCGAGCGCGCAGTGCACCAGGGCCCTCGTCCGACCGGCCATGTTCGTGCGGCGCTTCGCCGACATCCTTCCGGCCTTGAGGCAGGGGGCTGTCGGGACGAAACCCTTCGTCGTGTACGTCACGCGCCCGATCACCTCGGTGAAGATACTGCCGGATACGGCGGAACTGCCCGGGGAGATCGCGGCACGCGTGGAGCTCAAGGCCTGTCGCGGCGAGTATGAGCCGGCGAGCCTCGTGCTGTGGTCGCCCGAGGAGGTGCGGGGGCTGGAGGCGAGCGTCGGCGACCTGAAGGGGCCACAGGGAGTGATACCGGCGGCGAGCGTGGATGTGAAGTACGTGAAGTGCTGGTACCAGGCGGGCACGGCCTGGCACGGGGTTAGCCAGGACGTTACGCGCAAGGTGCTCGTGCCCGAGCTACTCGTGAAGGACGACGGCCTGGTGCGGGTAGATCGCGAGGAGGAGCACAACTATGTGAAGCTGTCGTTCCCGGAGGGCGCCAGGTACGTGCCGACCGACGACCCGACGCCTGTGAAGTGGGGTAACAGGTACTCGCTGGAGGAGTTCCCGGTGCGGGACAGCGATACGCTGCTGCCGATGGACCTGCCGGCGGGCGAGAATCGGCAGCTATGGATCACCGTGCGGGTGCCCGAAACGGCCGCCTCGGGGCGGTACGTCGGCGACCTGACCTTCCGGGCGGGAGGCCAGGACCTGGGGAAGGTGGAGCTGGCCGTGAGGGTGCTGCCCTTCGACCTGGCCGCGCCGCTGACCCACTACGACCTGGCCAGGCCCCTTACCTACAGTCTGTACTACTGGGGGGAGCTGGACCCCGAGGGCAAGGGGAGCATCGGGTACAAGTACAAGAGCGAGGAGCAGTTCCGGGCGGAACTGCGGATCATGTACGAGCATGGGATCGTGGCGCCGGCGATGATCTGGTCTCCGAAGTGGGTGTACGGCGACGAGGCCTTCTTCCGTCGTCACCTGCAGATAGCCAAGGAGCTGGGTATGGCCGGCAAGCCGCTGTACTTCGCGGACTCGGGGATGGTGGGCAACCCCACGGAGCCGGAAGCCCTCGAGGCGCTGAAGCAGAGGGTGCGGCGCACGGTGGCCCTCGCGCGGGAGTACGACTTCCCGGAGGTCTACTTCTACGCCCTCGACGAGGCGCGCGGGGACCTGTTGGTGTCGCAGCGGCCGGCGTGGGAAGCGGTGCACGAGGCCGGAGGGAAGGTGTTCGTGTCGGGGTACACGGGCCATCTGGAGGCGGTGGGAGACCTTCTGGATCAGCTCAACCGCGCCGGCGACCCGGCGGGGGAGAGGCCCGCGGAATGGCACAAGCTGGGCCATACGGTGTGGAACTACGCCCATCCCCAGACCCCGCCGGAGAATCCCGAGCTGTATCGGCGCAACTACGGGCTGTATCTGTGGAAGCTGGACCTGGACGGCGCCTGCACCTACTGCTTCATGGACTCCTCGGGCACGGCGTGGAACGACTTCGACTGCGAGACCTACCGCGACCACAATCTCGCCTACCCCACAACGAACGGCGTGGTGGGGACGCTGGCGCTGGAGGGCTTCCGAGAGGGCGGGGAGGACGTGAAGTACGCGACCACGCTGAGGCTGGCCATCGAGCGCGCCAGGGCCGAGGGGTCGGAGGACGCGAAGGCTAAGGCCCGCGAGGCGGGCGAGTGGCTGGAGGGCCTGAAGCCGGCGGAGGCAGACCTGGACGAGGCGCGGGATAGGATTATCGGGTACCTGGAGGCGCTTGGGCGTATGGCGAAGTAGACGGGTGGGCCGTGGGGGAGAGGGCGTGGGGACCCGGCGGGACTCCTCGGGCCAGCCACGGCGCCGGCCGGGTCCAGAGCATCGTTGACCTCCGTGTATTTCACGCCTAAAATTCTCTTTGCCGAAAGACCTCCGCGGGCGAACCTCGGACGAGCGGAAACGTCTGAGGACTGAAAGGCCCTGCCGGGAGAGGCAGGCCTGCCCGCAGGAATGCGCGGTGGGCAGGGGTGTACTCAGGATTCCCAGTCGCTGACGACAGCCAGACAGGCAAGGAAGGTGGGGAATTGTGCGCAGGTCACTGATGCTCACGACGGTCATCACAATACTGATGGTGGCGGGTGTGGGGGCATGGAGCGACGAGGCCGGCGACGTGCCGAAGGTGAGCCTCATCGCCCAGGACCAGCCGGTGCCGGCGGTGGCGAAGGACGTGCAGAACCAGTCGGGCGTGCAGGTGGCCGTGCTGCCCGGGGCGGACGCACCGGTGAGCCTCGAGGTCAAGGATGCGACCATGGAGGACGCGGTGGAGGCGCTGTGTGAGGCCTTCGAGGGCTCCTGGATGAGGGCCTACATCATCGAGACGGCCCCGCCGGACCCGGCCTACACGGCGGAGGAGCTGGCGGCGGCCATGGGCGAGTTCAGGCAGGCGTGGATGGAGAGCCTGACCGACGACCAGCGCCAGGCCCTGTTCGCCAAGTGGCGCGAGGCGGGCGAGGCTCGGCGACAGCAGGCACAGGCCGAGGCCCAGGCGCAGGGCCAGCAGGACCAGGGCGGGCGGCCCGATCGCAGGCGGATGGAGGACCCGATCCGGCGTCTGGAGCTGGCCGCGCGGCAGGAGAAGATCACCCTGAAGCTGGAGGGCGTGCCCTTCCTCGACGCCGTCTATCGATTCGTATACGAGAGCGGCTATCTGGCCCTGCCCCAGCAGGGGTTGGGGGGCACGGTCACCGTGGACCTGCAGGACGTGCCGGTGCAGGAAGCCCTGGACAAGATCGCCGCGGCCGCGGGCGCCAAGTGCAGGCCCTTCTACCTGGTGGCCAAGCCCCGGGAGTTCACGCAGGAGGAGATGGACGCGCGCCGCGAGCAGGGCTTCCAGCGCATGTGGTCGGACTTCTGGCAGCAGACGCCGGACGAGCGCGCGCAGCGGATCCAGCGCATGGTGGACCGCATCCAGAACCCCCGTGGGGGCGGGCGGGGCGGCGATCGGTTCGCGCGCTTCGCACCACGGATGCTGTCGCGGCTGACCCAGTATGGCGCGACGCTGGATCCGGAGCGCCGGATGGAGCTCAAGCCGCTGCTACAGGCCCTCGGCGCTAGGATCAATCAGCAGTAGCGCCTCCGGGCGAAGGCACGACGGCACGTAGAGGCGCCCTTCAGGGCGAGAGGCCCGGGCGCGCGATAGGAGGAAAGAGATGCGCAGGAATCGTGCGGGTGGGTTCACATTGATTGAGCTACTCGTGGTGATCGCGATAATGTCAATTCTCGCCTCGATTCTGTTCCCCGTGTTCGCACGGGCGAGAGAGAAGGCACGCGAGACACGATGCTCGTCCAACCTCAGGCAGATGGGGTTGGCCCTGCATATGTACGCCGACGACTACGACGGTGTCCTGCCGCTGGCGAACGAGTACCCGGCGGCGCCGCCGCCGTCGGACGGCTACCACCAGGGCCCGCCCGGCATTGTGGACGTCCTCGGGCCGTACACCCGCAACCGCGAGCTGTTCCGCTGCCCGAGTGACAAGGACAGGGAGTGGGAGACGCAGGGGACCAGCTACGACTATGGGTACGGGTCGCTGGATGTGGGGATGCCGGAACAGCCTATAGACTGGCCGTGGAACCGCGCACCCACGAGCGTTCTGCTGATGGGCGACTACAGCCCGGACTGGCACAGCAAGGGTGCGGTGTGTCTGTACGCTGACGGACACGTGAAGATCAAGGCGCGCGACTAGCGGCGCGTCCGCCGCCAGGTGTGCGGCTAGTCGGGCCGGGCGTAGACGCGGACCTCGTCGAGATAGCTGACGCCCGGCCCGCCCAGGTCCGAGTACTCGATGTTCTGACCGTTGTTGGCGATCTTCCCCACGAGGAGGCGGCGCGGCGCGGCGGGCTTGACGCTCTCGAACCGCAGGAGCCTCCAGTTGACCCCATCGAGAGAGACCTCGTAGAGCGCGTGCCCCGCGGCCAGGTGTAGCCGTACCCAGTACCAGGTATCGGCGGGGTAGCCATCAACGAGGCTCTGGCCGGCCGGGCGATCGAGGCCGATGCGGTTGTCGGCCCGGGGGCCGATGCGCACGAAGGCCGGCCCCAGGCCGAGGAGCAGTCCGGGCCCCCAGGACATTCCGCCGTCCCGCGGACACCTGATGCGACACTGGACCGCCACGACGTTGTCCGGCAGAGGGCGCTCGAGATAGGCGCAGGTGTTGACGCGGCTGCGGATCTCGAGGACCCCCTCGGCGGCGCGGAGCGAGCCCTCGCTGTTGGCGCTGAAGTAGGCGCGCCAGCCGCCCGGGGCGTCTAGGTACACCGGGTCGGCGGGGGGCTGGGACTGGAGCGCGCGGTCGGCGGGAGCAGGCCCCGCCTGGAGCGCCAGCGCCGGATCGCTGAAGTCCTCGCGGTAGACCTCCCGCAGGCCGGTGACGTCCTGGCGGGCGGCCTCGACGACGGCACGCCAGACGTCCAGCGCGGCTTCCTGGCGGCGGGCGCAGGCGGCGTCCACGCGCGGGCGCAGGGAATCGGTCAGGACGGGCCAGTAGTGGGTCTCCAGCGCCTCCTTGCGGTAGTCGCCTAGCCAGCCGGGGATCAGGTGGAGGCGGATGTTGTTGTCCAGCAGGCGGCCGATGAACTCCTCGGTGAGCTGGTAGTCGTTATTGTTACACAGCACGCCGATGGAGTTGCTGATGTTGTGCGTTGAGACGAAGTAGCGCAGGTAGTCGGGGTCCTCGTACATCTCCGGGCAGCCCTCGCCCCGGAGGATGAAGGTGTAGTAAGTGTCAATCTGAGGCAGGTAGACTCCGCCCCCGGGCGGGCTCCAGGTCGCGTGGTACTCCAGAATCCCGTCGTCGCCCACTACCTCCCGCGCCTTGCGCGAGATGAGGTAGGTGCGCACGATGTTGCCGTAGATGCCGTCGAAGTACAGCCCGTCGGGCTTGTACTCGTGCATGACCTTCCGGATCTCGGCCAGGAAGACCGGCCAGTTGAGGCCGCGGCCGTCGCCGGGCACCCAGCCGGTGAAGCCCTCGAAGCTGTTGATCGCCCGACCCTCGCCGCCCGTGCCGGTGAGGAAGTAGTGGGGCGAGGTGTAGACGTAGTTGCGCATGCCGAGCCGCTCGCAGGTGCGGTTCACGCGCTCGAATTCCTCGAGGCCGTTGCGCGGCTCGAAGCGGAGCATCCAGTCCTTCCACAGCATCACCTCGGCCTGCTGGAGGAGCAGGTTGCCGTACTTGCTCCACTCCTCGATCTGGGCGTCGCTGGGATAGCCCGTCTCCCGCGACCAGTGCCAGACGACGCGGTCGCGGCAGGAGGCATCCCAGTCATAAGGCCTGGGAGGCGCGACGGCGATCCACAGGACCTGGTCCGCGTCGAGCGTGTAGTCCGCGCCCGGGTCCTCGGGCATCGTGCCCGCGCCGGGGCTGCCCGTCGCCAGGTAGGTGCCCAGGCCGCCATACTCGTCGAGGAACAGGAAGTCCCCGCCCTGCTGGCGTACGGTCCCGGGCTGCAGGGAGACGCGGCAGGAGACGGCGAGGCTCTGGGCGTCGCGGACCATGAGCAGGGAGTCGGCGTTGACGCGCATCTGGAGCGCCCCGCCCCTGGCCTGCAGGAGGACGGCGCCGGAGCCGCGCCGCGCCACCCGCAAGTCAGCCAGAGCGCCCGGGGCGAAGCTGGCCACGGCGACCTCGCGCGCCTTGCCGAGCCGCTGCCTCAGCCGCAGGGCGGACGCGGCGGCGTCGAAGGCGAACTCGGCCCCCGTGGTGCGGACGAGCACCTGGCTCTCGCGCTCCTCGACGGCCTCAATGCCCATGCCGAACTGGGCGTCCATGAAGTCGGCCGTCGTGAGCAGGTAGTCGGCGTCGGCCTCTATCGAGGGCGAGAGCGCGGGCAGGGCGTCGGCGGCCGGCGCCGCGGCGGACAGCAGTACCGGCAGGCAAAGAGCAAGCACGGCGATCATCCTCCCAGAGTCCCGGCGATCGGTCGGTCACCGCATCGGCGACGAAGCGCCAGGCCTCCCCGGCGCTCGTCAGCGCGCCCGGGCGATCAGGCTTGCGCGTCGCCGACCCACTCGCGCGAGTCGGGCACCTCGACCCAGGTGCCGCCCTGGGCGATCGAGGCCTGGCTGGCGAGGCCCGGGAGGGTCATGTCCAGGGCCTCATGGATCCCGATGGGCGGGTGGGCGCCGGGCAGGATTGCGTCCACGAAGTCCTGGATCTCCCAGTAGTCGCCGCCCCAGTGCCCGGCCTCCAGGGCCTCGGCCGGCGGGTTGAGCCAGTGGTCGGGCAGGAAATCGGCGGCCAGGTCCTCCAGCGGCTCCCACTCGACCCGGTCCGGGCTGCGCGACCTGAGCCAGACCTTGGGCTGGTCGCCGAGGCCGCGCGCGGCCTCGTAGCAGCCGTCCGTGCCCTGGAGGGAGTAGTAGGTCAGGTTGTGGGGCCGGTCGCTGAGCATGTCCAGCCGCAGCACGACCAGTCCGCCGCCCGACAGCCGGCACAGGGTCATGGTGGTATCCTCGTTCTCGTACAGGTCCCCCCGCGGGTCGCGGTAGTGGTGCCCGCAGCCGGCGCAGCACACCGCGACGACGCGCTGGGGCGCGAGCCATTGCAGGCACGGGCCCAGGCTGTGGGTCGGGTAGGTGTTGCCGTTGATGCCCGTCTGCCAGCGGCGGCGCCACTTGGTGATCTCGTTGAGCTCCTTGAGCTCGTGGATGTACTCCCCCTCGGCGAGGTACGGCTCGCCGAAGAGGCCTGCGCGGACCACCTGGCGCACGATGACGTTCGGGCGCAGGTAGCAGTAGTTCTCGGCCATCATGTAGGTGGCGGAGCTGGCGGCGGCTGCCCGGGCCAGCGCCCGCGCCTCGTCCAGGCAGACCACGGCGGGCACCTCGGAGAGCACGTGCAGGCCACGCTCGAGGGCCAGGATGCTCTGCGAGGCATGGAAGGGCATGGGCGTGGCGACGATGACGGCGTCCACGGCGCCGGAGTCCATGAGGGCCTCGGCGTCGGTGAAGCTCAGGGCCACGCCCAGCTCCTCGGCGCGCCGGCGCAGCACTTCCTCCTGGATGTCGCACAGGGCCGTGATCTCGGTGTGCGGATGGGCCCGCAGCGCCCGCACGAAGCCCGAGCCGCGCCCGATGGCGCCGATGATGCCGAAGCGGATTGGCGTGCTGGCCGGCATGGCGCGTGCCTCCTAGGACCGAAGGCCGGACACGTCCACCCAGCGGCCGGAGCGGGCCGAGTCCTCGGCGGCCTCCATGAGGCGCTGGATGTAGATGCCCTGGGCCAGGTCGGGCTCGGCCGGTCGTCCCTCGGCCACGGCCGCCAGGAAGTTGTGCAGGCAGGCGGCATGGCCGCGGATCCAACCGATGCCGGCCTTCGCCGGGGGGAAGCCCGAGGCCGGGGCAGGGAAGTTCTGGACCGTGTCCAGGGCCTGCCAGCCGCGATCGCCGCCCAGGGGGCCGCCCGGTCTGGTCGCGTCGTAGACCTCAAGCCAGTTCGGGTGCATCAGGTTGAACCTCATCGCGCCCCGCTCGCCGTGGATCTCGAAGCGCAGCTCGTCCTGCGCCCCCGTGGCTACCTTGGTCGCCTCGATGGTCCCCACGCAGCCGCCGGGCAGGCGCACGGCCATCACGGCCGCGTCGGGCGCCTCGACGGGCACGCGCCTCCCGGAGCCGTCCGCCGCCGGCCGATCCGGGTAGGCGATGTGCGTCGCGCACCACAGCGCCTCGAAGTCGCCCACGATGCTGCTGACGATGTCCAGCGCATGGGAGCCGAGGTCGCCGATGATCCCGCCGCCCATCTCGCGGTCCAGCTTCCACTTGAGCGGCGCGTTGGGGTCGGCGCTGCCGGCGTGAAGGTAGGCGGCGCGGAAGGAGGTGACCCGGCCGAGGAAGCCCTGCGAGGCCAGGTCCTGCGCGCGAAGGGTGGCGGGGAAGAAGCGATAGTTGAACACCATCTGCGCCGTGCTCTCGTAGGCCGGCAGGGCGCGCTCGACCTCCTCGGCTTCCTCGAGGCTGGCGACCAGCGGCTTCTCGCAGTAGACGTGCTTGTGGTGGGCCATCGCCGAGAGGAGCGCGTCACGGTGGAAGATGTTGGGCGTGCAGATGTGGACGATGTCTGTCTCCGGGTCCTCGGTGATCTCGCGGAAGTCCGTGTAGGCGTGCTCGAAGCCCAGCAGCTCCCGGGCGCGGGCCGCGGTCTCCGGACGGCTGGTGCAGACGGAATGGAGCCGCGCTCGCAGGGGCACGGGATCGTACAGCAGCGGCAGGTTGATGTAGCCGTAGGCGTGGGCTTTGCCGATGAACCCGAAGCCGACGATGCCGACGTTGTACGTCTTCATGGGGCGTGCCTCCAGTGGGGGCTAGGTTTCAGCGCGGCGAGGGGCGTCCCTTCCCGGGCACGGGATCGGGACGGGGCGCCTGGGCAGACGGCCCCGACCTGGAGCCTGGGGCCCTCGAGGCACGGCCGTCCCCGGGCGCTGGACAGGCGAAGGGGTGGTTCCTATGCTTATCCTCGGAGATGGCGGGGGCGTGGGCAGCACTCGCGCACGAAGAGGAAGTGAGCCAGGCCATGCCCGAAGGCGATTTCGTGACCAGACCGGAGAGGACGGCCGTGCCCGTGATCCGCAAGGCGGATGTGGTCGTGGTGGGAGGCGGGCCCGGGGGCCTCGGGGC